>NZ_JAKFEL010000214.1:0-6870 GCF_036675695.1 Aeromicrobium sp. | reverse complement strand
GCTTGAGCGGGCCGACAGCAGGTCGGTGTCGGACGTGGACAGCAGCGCGATGCGCGTCATGTTCCTCCTCGGGGTTCTCGCCCCGTGTGGTGGGTTGCTCCACGCTCAGTGTCTGGCTGGCCTGTCGGCACACAGTGGCGGAACCGCTCCGGAGTTGCACCGGATTCCTGCGTCGTGGAAGTGCAGACCAGACTACCGGCCCGTCGACGTACGAGATGATGGCCGGTATGGATGACGCGGCCCTCGACCTGGCAGCCGAGGTCGGACCGTTCTTCGTCCTCGACCGCTGGACCGCGGATGCCGGTTGGCGCCCGCTGCGCGAGCTCGTCGAGCGCCCCGACGTACTGGCCGAGCGGGTGATGGCTGCGCGGGAGATGCTCGCCGAGCGATCGCGCGTTCCAGTCGAAGAGATCGAGGAGCGGGCCACGGCGTCGATCGTCTTTTTGGGCCTCGCGGCACGACTCGTGTCTCCGGCCTTCGCCTGCGCAGCGCTCACCGACCACGTGCCGAACCTGTCGCTTGATGCCCTGTGGTGGAAGCCCACGCTTGGCGGCCCCTGGCCGATGGCACGCAGCGCTTCAGCGCCGACGACCCCTCAAGGTCTCGACGAGAAGATCCTGCAGCCGATTGTCACGCCAGTTTTGGACGCCTTCGCGCGAGAGTTCGCGCTGTCCGAGCAGGTGCTGTGGGGCAACGTCGCGTCGAGCCTCGCGGGCGCACTGACGATGCTCACGGCCGCGCGTCCTGACAAGGCCGAGAGCGCCACCGCACTCGTACAAGACCTGCTCGCGTCGGGAACTCTGCAGGGCACCGGCGACCTCGGCACTTCGTTCAGGCGTCATTCGTGCTGCTTGTTCTACCGAGTGCCGGACGCTGGGATCTGCGGCGACTGTGTGCTGGACGAGGCGCCAACACCCGCGTGACACCATGACGGGGTGAAGAATCGCTCCTATTCCGACCGGTGTCCGGGCGTCCTGCGCCCGTGGATCGCCGACGACGGAGCGCTCGTACGGCTACGACTCATCGGTGGCGTGCTGCCCACCTCGACCTTGCGGGATCTGGTCGCGATCGCCGGGAAGTATGCCGACGGCACGATCCTGCTGACCAAGCGAACCAACCTGCAGCTCCGCGGTATCGACCATGCAGACGGCTGCGTCCCGACCGCACTGGTCGACGCCCTCACCGACGCTGGCCTGCTGCCGTCACCGAGCCATGAGCTCGTACGCAATGTCATGGTCTCGCCCCTGACCGGGCGTATCGGCGGTCAGGCCGACCTCCGCGAGATGGCGCTCGAGTTGGATCGCCAGCTATGCGCCGATCCGGACCTCGCAGCCTTGGCCGGACGCTTCTTGTTCGTGCTCGATGACGGGCGCGGCGACATCGAGTCTCGGTCCCTGGACCTCGGGTTAATGGCAATCGACGCCGAGACGGTCCAGCTCCGAATCGGCTCGCATCTGTGGGGTCCACTCGTGCCACTCGACGAAGCACCCGAGGCACTGCTGTCGTACGCGCGCAGGTTTCTCGCTCTGCGCGGTGACGGCGAAACCGCGCTGTGGCATGTCGACGAACTACCTCGCGGCGGCGAAGAACTTCTCAATGAGCACCATGCCCGCGACCTGCGGACCCAGGTCAGTGCCCTCCCCCCGCCATACGGCATCATCGCGCAGGACGACGGCCGCAGCGCCGAACATGTTGCAGTCCCCGACGGTCTGCTCACCTCCGAGCTCGCCACCACGATCCTGGATCGCGCCGGCACCGAGGTGATCGTGACGCCGTGGCGGAGCATCGTCATCCCCGATCTGGAGAACGAATGAAGCGTCCCACCCGGCATTACGAATACGTGGCCGACGGCCCGGCGATCTACGTCGACTCGTTCGCGACGATCCGCGACGAGGCAGAGCTGTCGCACATTCCGGCCGACGCCGAGAAGGTCGCCGTACGCATGGTGCACGCCTGCGGACAGGTCGATCTGACCCGAGACCTCGACATCCACCCGCGCCTGGTCGCGGCAGCTCGTGGTGCCCTCGAGTCGGGTGCGCCGATCCTGACGGACGCCAACATGGTCGCCTCGGGCGTGACCCGCGCACGGTTGCCCAAGGACAACGAGGTGCTCTGCTTCCTGCGCGATGAGCGGGTCCCTGGGTTGGCGAAGGAATGGGCCACGACCCGTTCGGCCGCGGCTGTCTCGTTGTGGGAGGACCGCCTCGAGGGTGCCGTGGTTGCGTTCGGCAATGCTCCGACCGCGCTTTTCCACCTCCTCGAGATGTTGCTCGACGGCGCACCCCACCCCGCCGCGATCATCGGTACGCCCGTGGGCTTCATCGGCGCCGCGGAGTCCAAGGAAGCGCTCGCTCGCCTCTCGAAACAACACCGCAAGCTCGACATCCCCTATTTGACGGTGCACGGACGACGCGGCGGATCGGCCATGGCCGCATCGGCACTCAACGCGATCGCTCAGGAGCGCGAATGACCGGCCGGTTGTACGGAGTCGGGCTCGGTCCCGGCGACCCCGAGCTCGTGACGCTCAAGGCTGCCCGCCTGATCGCGGCAGCCGACGTCATCGCCTTCCATGCCGGAGTCGGCAAGCAGTCGAATGCCCGCCGCATCGCCGCCGAACTCATCCCCGACGGCGTGATCGAAGAAGAGCTCCGCTATCCCGTGACGACCGGCGAGACCGCTCACCCGGGCGGCTATGCCGGTGCGATGGCCGAGTTCTACGAGGAGTCCGCGGCTCGGCTCGCGGTTCACCTGGAGGCTGGCCGAACGGTCGTCGTCCTTGCCGAAGGTGACCCGCTGTTCTACGGGTCCTACATGTACATGCACGACCGGCTGTCCGACCGGTTCGAGACCGAGGTCGTGCCCGGCGTTCCGGCGTTCGCCGCGGCGACGGCAGCCGTCGCCTCACCGCTCGTACGACAGACCGACGTCCTCACAATCCTGCCCGGCACCCTCGACGAAGCCGAGCTGGCCAGGCGTCTCGCCGACACCGACGGCGCGATCATCATGAAGCTCGGCCGCACGTTCCCCAAGGTGGTCTCGGCGCTTCGCCAGGCCGGTCGACTGGACGGCGCACTGTATGTCGAGCGCGCTTCGATGCCCGAGGAGCGATGGCTGCCGGTCACCGACGTCGATCCCGACTCGGTCCCGTACTTTTCCCTGATCGTCGTCCCCGGCGACTCGAAGCCCTCGGTCGCTGAGATGCCCACGAGACCAACCGGTGAAGCGGCCGAGCTCTTGATCATCGGTCTCGGACCAGGACCCGACAAGTGGATCACGCCCGAGGTCACCGAAGCACTCGCCGAGGTCCAGCACATCGTCGGCTACGCGCCGTATGTGAACCGGGTCCCGCAGCGTGAAGGTCTGACCCGGCACGCCTCCGGCAACACTGTCGAGGTCGATCGCGCCCGCCTGGCCCTCGACCTCGCGCTGAAGGGCGAACGGGTCGCCGTCGTGTCCGGCGGTGACGCAGGCATCTTCGGCATGGCCGCAGCCGTTTACGAGGCAGCTAAGGACGAGGCGTACGCCGATGTGCCGATTCGCGTACTGCCCGGCGTCTCGGCGGTGCAGGCCGTCGCAGCGCGCGCGGGTGCACCGATCGGCGGCGACTTCGCGGTCATGAGCCTGTCGGACCGGCTCAAGCCCTGGTCGCTCATCGAGAAGCGGTTACGCGCCATCGCCAAGGCCGATCTCGTGCTGGCGATCTACAACCCGGCTTCCCGCTCTCGTACGACGCAGGTTGCGGAGGCTCAGTCGATCCTGCTCGAGCATCGCTCCGGCGACACCGTCGTTGTCGTGGGCCGAGATGTCGGACGGGACGAGGAGTCACTGACTGTCACGACGCTGGAGAAGCTTGATCCAGACACGATCGACATGAAGTGTCTGCTGATCATCGGCGCCAGCGGCACGCGTACGACGCCCGCAGGTCAGGTCTGGACCCCCCGCTTCGCGGAGCGGTCGCGCTTCGAGTCGTAGAGGTAGGACTCAGCACCGCGTACGTCTTCGGCCAGCGCCTTGCCGACGAGGATGACGGCGGCCTGACGTAGCCCGGCGGCCTCGACCTGGTCGGCGATGTCGCCGAGGGTTCCGCGGAGGACGACCTCGGTCGGCTGGCTCGCGTTCGCGACAACTGCGACGGGGCAATCGGCTCCGTACGCCTCCGCGAGCTCGGTGGCGAGTGTACGGGCGCGGGTGATCGCTAGATGCAAGACGAGAGTGGAGCCGGTTGCGGCGAAGTTGGCCAGCGCCTCACCGGACGGCATCGCCGTGGAGCGCGCCTGCGTGCGCGTCAGCACCACCGACTGAACGATCTCGGGCACGGTGAGCTCGGCACCGAGCAGCGCCGCGGCCGCGGCATATGCCGGTACGCCTGGAGTCACGTCCCACGGAACGCCATGGGCGTCGAGCCGCTTGGTCTGCTCGTGCAGTGCGGAGTAGATCGATGGATCGCCGGAGCACAGCCGTACGACCTCGAGGCCTGCAGCGTGGGCATCGACGATCCGAGCCGTGATCTGGTCGAGATCGAGGTCCTGCGTGTCGACGAGCTGTGCGCCATCAGGGCAATGGCCGAGCACAGCCTCATCGATGTAGGTGCCGGCATAGACGCAGACGTCAGCGACATTGAGCAGCGAGACTGCCCGCAACGTCAGGAGGTCGGCCGCACCGGGTCCGGCGCCAACAAAGTGCACCGTCACGCGTCGTCACCCTTGGTGACGGCCCACTGCGTGATCGCACGAGCAGGGGTCCACCCCGTGAACCGGCCGATCGGAGCAGCGTGCTCAACATGGAGCCGGGTGAGCTCTCCGCCCAGCTGCGAGTAGCGAACCGCCAGCTCAGAGTCGGTCTCGAGGGTCACGCCGTGTACGACGAGTCGACCACCCGGGCGAAGTGCCGTCCAACACGCATCGAGGACGCCGTCCTCGGACGCGCCGCCGCCGATGAAGATCGCGTCGGGAGACTCGAGACCTTCCAGAGCCTCGGGCGCATGCCCGGTCAGAACATTCAGAGCAGGTACGCCGAGCGTCGAAGCGTTGCGAGCGATGCGTTCGGCTCGATCCTCCCGCGCCTCGATCGCGATCGCCCGGCACGTTGGGTGAGCGCGCAGCCACTCGATGGCGACCGAGCCGGCGCCAGCGCCGACATCCCACAGCAACTGACCCGGAAGCGGCGCCAGACGCGCGAGGGCCGAGGCGCGTACGTCACGCTTGGTGATCTGCCCATCGTGCTCGAACGCGCTCTCAGGCAGACCAGCCACAAATCCGAGTGCCGCGGCACCGGAGCTGATCAGCTCGACGGCCACAACGTTGAGGTCGGACACACGCTGGTCACCCCACGAAGCGGCGATCCCGTCCGTACGCAACTCGGTCTCCGAGCCGAGGTCCGCCAGCACCGTCAGGGGACTCGCTCCGTAGCCAGCAGCGGTGAGCAACCTGGCGACTTCTGCCGGGGTCGATCCGTCGGAGGACAGCACAAGGAGTCGCAGACCCGGCGCAAGCGAGCGAGCGACGACGTTCGGATCACGACCGACCAGCGTCACGACCTCGGTCGACTCAGCCGACCAGCGCATACGGGCGCGAGCAAGGGCCACGGAGGAGAGCGCGGGGACGATCTCGACGGCGTCCTTGCCGAGCAGGTCGACGAGTGTTGTCGCAATGCCGGACACGAGTGGGTCGCCGGAGGCGAGTGCGACAACCTGCATCCCGTCGAACTTCTCCATCAGTGCCGGCAATCCCTCGCGCAGCGGGGAGGGCCAGGACTCACGAATCTGGTCGGCCTCGGGCAGCATCGCCAAGTGACGCTTGCCTCCCAGCACGACGTCGGCTCCCTCGACCAGCGCGCGTGCCGACGCCGAGAGTCCGGTCCAGCCGTCTGCGCCGATACCGACGACTGTGACCTGTGTACCCATGGTGGTGACGATATCTGCCGAACGCGTCGTGACCTGCGGGCCGGTGCCCTAGCGTGCAGGTTCATGCAGCCGAACAAGTCGACAACACCCTGGGGCGCGGTCGCGTGGTTGGTAACCCTCGCGGCGGCCCTCGCCGCTGCAGTGATGGGCATCGTCCTACTGACGTTGATCCCGTCATCTGGATTCACCATGGGCGACAGCCTCGAAGAACAGATGTGCATCATCGCGCCGACCGGCGATGAGATGTTCGAGTACGAGAATTCTTTCGGCAAGACCACGAGCGACGGCGTCCGCACCGCAACGGCGGAACGGGCTTACTGCAAGCCGTACGACGAATTCGAGCATCCGTATGCCGCCCGGGTCCTGGATCAGGTCAGCGGCACCATCCGTTTGATCGCCTTCGTTGGATCGATGATGGTACTTCGCCGGATCATCAAGCAGACCTGGGAGAACGGCCCCTTCCACCAGGACACAGTCCGCCGACTGAGCCGGTTCCGTTGGTGGGCGACAGGTGCAATCGGTATCGCGCTCATCGGCGATTGGGTGCTCAACGGCATCGAGCTGCAGCTGCTGACCGACGAGATGTGGCCCGGTCCGTCGTTCGTGGAACACACCGTGTTCGTGTTGCTGGCTCTGACGGCCGTCGTCATGGTGTGCGACTTCGGCTCACGCCAGCGCCACGAGGCGTGGGAGCAAGGCCGCACCCAGGGTCCGGACGACGGACGGGTCTGACAAACCGGAGACCGCCGGATACTCTTGCCAGCACAGTCTCGAGGTGCCCCTCACGGGGAGAATCGGGAAGCCGGTGAGATTCCGGCACAGGGCCCGCTGCGGTGACCTGGGGCAACCCAGGAAGTCCGAAGACCGGCCTCGAGGCTGAATGGCGGACGCAACCGTGCCCGTCATCGATGGCAGATCGAGCGGGAGCCCCACATGCCACAGCACTATCCGTTCAGCGCTGTCGTCGG
>NZ_JAKFEL010000261.1:0-6925 GCF_036675695.1 Aeromicrobium sp. | reverse complement strand
GGTTTCCAGGAGCTTTACCTCTACGACGATGCACCCGAAGATCAGAAATCTGAAGACAGCTTCATCCTCGAGGACGAGCTACTCGACCTCGAAACCGCACTGCGGGACGCGGTGGTGCTTGCACTGCCGCACAACCCCTTGTGTGGTCCGGACTGTCCGGGATTGTGCGTCGAATGCGGCGCTCGACTCGCGGACGATCCAGATCACACACACGGTGAGGCGATCGACCCTCGTTGGTCGGCGTTGAGCCAGCTGGCGGACCAACCGGTCCGGACAGCCGAGACATCCGAGTCGGGGAACGTTCCCGATGACAGCAAGGAGTAGATCGTGGCAGTCCCGAAGAGGAAGATGTCGCGCAGCAACACGCGCCACCGTCGTTCGCAGTGGAAGACCACCGCGACGCAGATCGTTGACTGCGCCAACCCTGCCTGTGACTCCAAGGTGCAGCCGCACCACGCCTGCACCAAGTGCGGACAGTATGGAGCTCGCGGCGAGAGCCGCCAGGTTCTCTGATCGCTGCGTCAGTCAACACTGACGCGCTCCGGGAGATCCTGGGAGTCCAGGATCTTGATCCCGGGCTCCTTCAGCACGCCCTGACGCACCGTTCGTTCGCGTACGAGAACGGCGGCGTCCCCAACAACGAGCGCCTTGAGTTCCTCGGCGACTCGGTGCTCGGTCTTGTTGTGACCGACACGCTATTCACCAATCACCCCGATCTGCCCGAAGGCCAGCTGGCCAAGCTGCGCGCTGCGGTCGTCAGCGCCAAGGCCCTGGCCGTCGTCGCTCGTACGCTCGGCGTCGGCGACCACGTGCGGCTCGGCCGTGGCGAAGAAGCAACCGGCGGTCGCGACAAGGCTTCGATCCTGTCCGACACCGTCGAGGCGCTGCTGGGCGCGATCTACGTGCAGTTCGGCATCGAGCGCTCCGCCGAGGTCATCCACCGCATCTTCGATCCGGTGATCGCCAACGCGGCCAAGCTGGGCGCCGGTCTCGACTGGAAGACCTCGCTCCAGGAGATCGCCGCAAACAACGATCTGGGCGTGCCGCAATACACGCTCGACGGCACTGGGCCTGATCACGACAAGACGTTCACCGCCACCGTGAAGGTCGGCGAGCGGCAGTTTGAGGGCGGCACCGGCCCGTCCAAGAAGGAAGCCGAGCAGATGGTGGCCGAGATCGCCTGGCTGGCCATCACCCGCGACCTCGAAGCCAGTGCCTGAGCTTCCTGAAGTCGAGGTCGTACGCCTCGGCATCAATGACCACGTCGTCGGTCGCACGATCACTGAGGTCACGGTCTTCGACGTGCGCTCCGTACGTCGACACCTCGCGGGTCCAGCTGACTTCCTCTCGCGGCTGACGGGTCGCACGGTCGTCGGCGCTGCCCGACGCGGCAAGTACCTCTGGATGCAGCTCGACCATGGCGACGCCGTCCTGTGCCATTTGGGCATGAGCGGCCAGTTCCTGATCGCCAACGCCGGTGACGAGCCGCCGCGACACCTTCGCGTCCTGCTGAGTCTTGACGACGGACGTGAGCTGCGATTTGCCGACCAGCGCATCTTCGGCGGGATGTCGTTCAGCGAGGACGGCGCCGAGCTGCCCGACGAGATCGCCCACATCGCTCGCGACCCGCTCGATCCGGAGTTCGATGCCGCCGAGTTCGCCGTGCGGCTCCGCAAGCGCGAGACCGGCGTCAAGCGCGCGATCCTCGACCAGACCCTGATCTCTGGTGTGGGCAACATCTACGCCGACGAGGCGCTCTGGCGTACCCCGCTGCACTACGCCCGCAACACCCGGCACCTCAAGTCGCGTGAGGTCGAGGCGTTGCTCGGCAACATCAAACAGGTCATGAACGAGGCTCTGGAGCAGGGCGGCACCTCGTTCGATGCGCTCTACGTCAACGTCAATGGCACGAGCGGCTATTTCGATCGCTCGTTGCAGGCGTACGGGCAGGAAGGCAAGCCCTGTCAGCGCTGCGGAACGCCGATGCGCCGCGATGCGTTCATGAACCGCTCGTCGTACTGGTGCCCGTCGTGTCAGCCCCGCCCGCGCAACGGCAAATTCTAGTCTGAGAAGGACTAGCCTGAACTGGTGGACAGCGCTGGCAGGGCTGAAGAGTCTCTCGTGCTGGCCCGCGCCGCCCTCGAGCGCCGTGACTATCGCGCGGCATACGACGCGCTGCGAAGGGCCGACGCGGAGAAGCCTTTGCCTCCCGACGATTTGTCGATGCTGGCCGACGCCGCCTGGTGGCTGGGCCAGATCTCGGAGTTCCTGAGTCTCACCGAACGGCTGCACAATGCCTACCTCGAGACCGGCAGGCTGGACCGCGCCGCGGTGCACGCGCTCGGGATCGGGGCAACCCTGACGATGCGCGGGGAGTTTGCGCAAGGGTCCGGATGGTTCAACCGAGGGCAGCGCCTTCTCAATGGGCAACCTCGCGGCGAGGGCCATGGGTTGATCATCTACTTCGGGGCACTCCAGGCGCTGGAAGAGCAGCAGCTCGATGAGGCCACTGCAGCCGGCAAAGACCTTCAGCAGCTGGGGCTGGAGCTTGGCGACGAGACCTTCACCGCGTTCGGACTGCTCGTCGAGGGGATGTCCGAGATCCGAAGAGGTCGGCTCCGTGAGGGGTTCGCGCTGATGGACGAAGCGATGCTGCCCGTGCTGGCTGACCGAGTCGCCGCGGACTGGGCTGGCAACATCTACTGCACGATCATGGCAATCTGCTACGACGTCATGGACCTGCGCCGGGCCCGCGAGTGGACTCGTGCCACCGAGCGTTGGCTCGAGGGATTCTCCGACGCCGTGATGTACCTCGGCGTTTGTCGCGCCCACCGGCTCCAACTGCACGCGATCGACGGGGCCTGGCCGGATGTGGAGCGTGAAGCGGCCGAGGTGGAGCGCGACCTGGTCGACATGAACCTCGAGGCGGTTGCGGAGACGGCGTACCAGTTAGGGGAGAGCTACCGGCTACGTGGACTTCACGACCTGGCCGACGCAAGCTACCGGAGGGCGGCCGAGCGCGGCCGCGACCCACAGCCAGGAGCCGCGCTGCTCAGGCTAGCGACCGGCGATCTGGAGGGCGCGTGGGCTGCCGTGTGTGCCGCCGTGGCGTCGGTGGGTCCGAGCCCATTCCGCTGCGCCCGCTTGGTTCGCGCCCAGGTGGAAATAGGCTTGGCAGCCGGGCACGTGAACTCGGCAGTGGCCGCCGTCGAACGACTCGAGGAGATCGCCTGTAGGTTTCAGACCCTTGGGTTTGCGGCCTGGGCCGATCAGGCCCGGGGCGAGGTGCTTCTGATCGAGGGCGACGCACAGGCAGCGGTGCAGCCGCTGTCGGACGCCGCTTTCGGCTACCGCCGGATGGCTGCGCCGTACGACGCCGCTCGGGCCGACCTCCTTCTGGCTGCGGCGTATCGCGACCTCGGCGAGCCAGACACCGCGGACGCACACGAGCGCGCCGGGATCGAGGGGTTCGAGCGTTTGGGCGTGTCGCCGCCGCCGGTTCATGGGAAGGCGGGCCAGCTGCCCGGCGGGCTGACCGGCCGGGAGGCGGAGGTGCTGGCCGCCGTCGCGGTAGGCGGTTCCAATCGGGACGTCGCGGCTGCGCTGACGATCAGCGAGGCGACGGTGCGCCGCCATCTTGCGAACATCTACGTCAAGCTCGGAGTCGGGAACCGTACGGCGGCCGCCGCTTGGGCGCACGAACATGGGTTGTCGCGCGCGGGCTGATCTGCATCATTTGGACCATCCGGCGCCCGAAACACATCATCTGAGCGATGCCCATGTCGCGGCGGTCTCCGTAGCGTCTGAGTCGGCGCCTGTCGCGGCGCCCGGAGCAGAGGAGCACAAGATGAATACACTGCAGGCCGCACAGATCGACGTAGCCGCCGTCGAGGCGTTCGCGGACCGAATGATCGGCATCGTCAACGGCTCGTGCATCGCGTTGATGACCAGCATCGGTCACCAGACCGGACTATTCGAGACGCTGGCGGGTCGGGCGCCGTCGACGAGCGACGACATTGCCCGTGCGGCAGGCCTCAACGAGCGCTACGTCCGAGAGTGGCTCAACGCGATGACTACAGGGCGGGTGGTGGTTCACGATTCGGCAACGCGCACCTACTCCCTGCCGGCCGAGCACGCCGCATGCTTGACCGACGCAGCCGGGCCCGACAACCTGGCCCGGCTGACAGTCTTTCTGCCGATGCTGGCCGAGGTCGAGCAGGGCATCGTGCGGAGCTTCCGCGAGGGGGGCGGTCTGTCGTACGCCGACTTCGAGCGGTTCCACGAACTGATGGCTGCCGACAGCGGCTCGGTAGTCGACGCGACCCTGCTGGACGTGGTCGTCCCTCATATCGAGGGATTGACCGGCCGACTCACAGATGGCATCGACGTCGCCGACATCGGGTGCGGGAGCGGCCACGCGATCAACGTCCTGGCTGCGGCGTACCCGAACAGTCGGCTGACCGGCTACGACTTCGAAGAGGACGCGATCGAAGCGGCACGCGCCGAGGCCTCTGCGCTCGGACTCAAGAATGCCCGGTTCGAGGTCTTGGACGTGGCCTCGCTCGACGAGGTGGCGGCGTACGACCTGATCACGGCGTTCGACGCAATCCACGATCAAGCCCACCCGGGGACTGTGCTGGCCGCGATCTCACGGGCACTGCGCGACGATGGGACGTTCCTGCTTGTCGACATCAAGGCCTCCAGCAACGTCGAGGACAACCTGGAGCACCCGATGGGGCCGTTCCTCTACACGGTCTCGACCATGCACTGTATGACCGTGTCGCTCGGACAGGGCGGTGAGGGTCTGGGAACAGTATGGGGCGAGCAGTTGGCAACGACGATGCTGCACGACGCCGGGTTTTCCGATATCGATCTTGCCCCCGTCGAGGCAGACCCGTTCAACACGTACTACGTCTGCGAGAAGTGATCCTGGACCATCCGCCTATTGCGAGAATGTGGGATCCGAGCGTTAGGGCTTCAACACCGATTCGAGCGTTGTCTGCGCCACGATTCGGCCATTGAGCGCGCAAGGTGACGGTCGCGTGGTCAGTACGCTGACTCTGTGACCGTCACCTTGCAGCCGATGTCTCCCGAGCGATTTGTCTCGTGGAACGAGCGGCTGATCGTCGAGTTCGCCAAGGAGAAGGTCGACTCCGGCAATTGGCCAGCCGAAGGTGCCCTCGAGCGCTCGGCGGAGGAGAACGCGCGGGATCTGCCAAAAGGGCTCCAGACCCCGGGCCACGACATCTTCGTGGGTCTCGTCGATGGAGAAGAGGTCGGCGTGCTGTGGCTGTACACCGATCCGGCGCTCAAGGCGCCCGAGACCATGATCTACGACATCGAGATCGCCGAGCAGCACCGTGGCAAAGGGCTCGGTCGCGAGCTACTCACGGCGGCAGAGGAGTGGTGCGCCGACCACAGCATCGGCTTGCTCAAGCTCCACGTGTTCGCCAAGAACGCCGCCGCGGTCAGCCTGTATGAGTCCGCGGGCTTCGAGGCAACCAACATCAACATGGCGAAGATCATTCGATGACCGACGCTCCATATGGCGACGAGGCGCGCGCTCGGTTTGTCGATGAGCCGCCCAAGCGCGCTGGCCGTACGCCGTTCGAGCGCGATCGCGCCCGCGTCGTCCACTCAGCTGCCCTTCGCCGGCTCTCGGCCAAGACGCAGGTCATGGGCGCTGGCTTCGACGACTTCGTACGCAATCGGCTCACGCACTCGCTCGAGGTAGCCCAGGTCGCCCGTGAGCTCGGCAAGGCGCTTGGATGCGATCCCGACATCGTCGACTCGGCTGCTCTTGCTCACGATCTCGGCCATCCGCCGTTCGGTCACAACGGCGAGGTCGCCCTCGACGAGGCAGCTCAGGCCTGTGGCGGTTTTGAGGGCAACGCCCAGACGCTCCGCATTCTCAGCCGGCTGGAGTCCAAGGCGTTCGCGGCCGATGGCACGAGCGTGGGCCTCAACCTCACGCGGGCGACGCTGTCGGCCTGCGTGAAGTACCCGTGGGCTCGCGGCGAGGCGCCCGACGGCAGCGCAAAATTCGGTGCGTACGCCGACGACCTGCCCGTATTCGAGTGGCTGCGCGAAGGTGCACCCGAGAAGCGCCGCCCGATCGAGGCGCAGGTCATGGATCTCGCGGACGACATCGCGTACTCGGTGCATGATGTCGAGGACGGCGTGGTCGGCGGGTGGTTCGCGCTCGGCACCGGCGAGCTCGACCACGAAGCGATCCACGATGTCGCGCGCGACTGGTACGACTCCGAAGTCACTGGCGATCGCCTGGACGCCGCATCGCTCAGGCTGCAGGAGATGCCCGAGTGGCCGACCTCCCGCTTCGACGGCAGCCGCGCCGAAGGGGCCGTGCTCAAGAGCCTGACCAGTGCACTGATCGGCCGCTTCGCCAACGCGGCCGAGCTCGCGACCAAGGAGCAGTGGGGCGAGGGCCCGCTCATACGGTTCGATGCCGACCTCGAAGTGCCCGCTGACACGCGAGACGAGATCACCGTGCTCAAGTCGATCGCCGCGCACTACGTCATGCGATCCGACGATCGAGTCGGTCCGCAAGGCCGTCAGCGCGAGCTGCTCCACGCCCTCGTTGAAGTGCTGGACCGCAGTGAAGGTCGCGACCTCGAGCCCGAGTTCGCGGCCGATTTCCTACGCGCCCAAGACGACGCCGGCAGACGTCGCGCCCTCATCGACCAGGTCGCCAGCCTCACCGACGTCTCCGCTCGCGCATGGGGTTTGCGTCTCCTCAACTGACCGGGTCATACGAGTGGGTGGAGCCGACTAACATTCACCACATGCCAGGGCGGATCAAGGACGAGGACATTCAGCTCGTCCGCGAGCGCGCCCGCATCGACGAGGTCATCGAGCAATACGTCACCCTCCGCAACGCCGGTGGCAACCGCATCGGCCTGTGCCC
>NZ_JAKFEL010000260.1:0-37754 GCF_036675695.1 Aeromicrobium sp. | reverse complement strand
TTCTAAGTTTTTTTTCGCCCGGTATTGCAGGCCTTTTGTCCGACGACCTAGCGGGGTGTGAGCCATGTCTGATCGGCGTACCCGTTTGGTGACGTTGCGCGACACGCTAACCCTCCTGATCGAAGACGCCGACGAGAAGACGGCCCCCTCGTTGTCGCGTGAGTTGCGTGCGGTGATGGCCGAGCTTGAGTCGATCCCCGAGGCTGGAAAGAAGGCGACGGCGGATGAGCTCAAGGAGCGTCGCGCAGCGAGGCAGGCAGACGCCGAGGCTCGAGCACGTTCCGAAGGCGTCTAGTTCTGCCGGCGACGAGTGCATCGAACTTGCCGCGGCGTTCGGCCTACACCTGGACCCGTGGCAGCAGTATGTAGTCCGGGGCGCGCTGGGTGAGCGGGCCGATGGCAGGTGGCAGGCGTTCGAGGTTGGTCTGATTGTTCCTCGCCAGAATGGCAAGGGCGCGATCATCGAGGCGCTCGAGCTGTTCTGGTTGTTCGTGTGTGATGAGGATCGGTTGATCCTGCACAGTGCCCACGAGTTCAAGACGGCGCGGGAGGCGTTCCTCCGTATCCGGGGTTTGATCGAGGCGTCGGCCGAGTACGCGCCGATGGTTCGGCAGTTCTACTCGTCGACCGGTGGCGAGTGTGGCATTGAGTTGCACGATGGTAAGCGGTTGCGGTTCGTTGCTCGTTCGACGGGTGCGGGTCGTGGCTTTTCGCCTGACAAGCTCGTGTTGGATGAGGCGTACAACCTGCCGGACTCTGCGATTGACGCGCAGTTGCCCTCTGTTGGCGCGCGACCCAATCCGCAGGTTTGGTACACGTCGTCTCCGGGTGACTGGATGCTTGCCCCGTGCGATGTTCTTGCGCGCGTGCGTCGGCGTGGGATCTCTGGCGACGATGACACGTTGGCATTCTTCGAGTGGTCGGTGCCGTATGACGACCAGGGTGTGATTGCGGGCGATCCGTCAGACCCGAAGTTGTGGGCGATTGCGAATCCGTCTCTGGGTATCCGTAAAACGCTGGAGCGTATCGGCAACTTCTTTGGCTCGATGTCGCTCGCTGGGTTCTGCCGCGAGGAGCTTGGCGTCGGCAATTGGCCTGTGCTTGTTGGCGGTAACACGATTTTTGGTGAGGGCGTGTGGCCCGACCGGGCGACAGACACCGAGCCCGGCCGGTCGTGCGCGATTGGCGTGGCCGTGTCGATTGACCGGCTGTGGACGTCGATCGGCGATGTGTCGAACATGGGCACGAAGCCGCACCTTGGCGCGGTTGTCCGAGGGCGTGGAACCGACTGGGTGGTCGCTGAGTGTAAGCGAATCCAGGACGAGCACAAGATCCCTGTGGTGGTCGACGGTAAGGGGCCGGCCGAGTCTCTGATTGAGGCGTTGCGGGCCGCGGATGTTGACGTGACCGTGTCGACAACGGACGACTATCTGAGTGCGTGTGCCGACCTGTACGACCGTGTGCAGGCGGACGAGGTTGAGCACGGCAATTACGACGACTTGAACGAGGCTGTGGCGGTTGCGACGTGGCGCACGGTCGGTGAGCGTCGCGCCTGGGGGCGCAAGGGTGGCGACGTCTCGATGCTCGAGGCCGTGACCCTAGCCCTGTGGGGCGCCTCCCAAAATGCCGACTACGACCCGCTCCAATCAATCTTCTGAAGGAGGCCGTGCGATGTGGACCAAGCTCCTCGATCTGACCGGCGTCGCCTGCCTCTCCGTGTTCGCATGGTTCGTCTGGGAGCCGTTGCCGCTGATGGTTGTCGGCTCTGGCGCGCTTGTGGCTTCGTGGCAGGCCAGTAAATGAGCCTGTTCTTCCGTGGTCGTGAGGAGACGCGAGCCGTGACGTCGTTGCCGTGGTCGCATGGTGGCGATAGTCCGTTGCTGACCGAGGGCAACTCGGCACTGAATCTGATCCCGGTGTATGCCGCGGTCCGATTGATCGCTGACTCGGTGTCCACTCTGCCGATCCAGGCGGCTGTGAAGCGGTCGGATGGTACGCGTCAGCCGATCGACGTTCCCGAGGTTGTGGCGAATCCTGCCGCTCGTGGGACGCGTGTTGCGTGGCTGCATCGGCTGATGGTGTCGGCGCTGTTGGACGGCAACGCGTTCGGGCTGATCGTGGCCCGCGATGGGTTCCTGAAGCCCACTAAGATTGTCTGGCTGGACCCTTCGCTGGTGCATGTCACGGACAATCCGGACGGCCCGCGGTGGTGGTACAGCGGTCGCGAGCTGGACCGTGACGACATTCTCCACATCCCGGCCTTCTCGGTCGCCGGTCAGACGCGCGGCATCTCGCCGATTGCGGCTGCCGCTGCTGCGGTTCGCTCGGGTATGCGGGCGCAGGAGTTCACTGACGACTGGTTCAAGAACAAGACCATCCCGTCGTCGACGTTCAAGAACACCGCGACAACACTGGACGAGACGCAGGCCGAGGTCATCTCGGAGCGCATGATCTCCAAGCTGAAGTCCGGCAAGCCGCTCGTTATGGGCAAGGACTGGGAGTACGAACTCCTGAAGATCAGCGCGGACGACGCCGGGTTCATCGCCTCGTCGCGCGCCACGGCCTCGCAGATCGCGTCCATCTTCGGCGTGCCTCCCGAGATGATCGGCGGCGATACGGGTTCGTCGCTGACCTATTCCACGGTCGAGATGAACACGATCAATTTCATTACGTACACACTGCGTCCGTGGCTGGTGAAGATCGAGGAAGCGTTCACTCAGGCGTTCATGAAGCCCGACGAGTACCTGCGGTTCAACGTTGACGCGATGATCCGCACCGACTTGAAGACCCGGCACGAGGTCTTCCAGATTGACCGGACGATCGGTCTCAAGAACATCGACGAGTTGCGTGCGCTCGACGACCTCGAACCGCTCCCTGATGGTCAGGGCGAGGACTACACACCCCTCAAGCAATCAGCGCCCGCACCGAAGGAGATCCGATGACCGACAACCTCGAACGCCGCCTCACGCGCGGCGCTGTCGAACTGCGTGCAGCCGATGGCGGTTCGAACCGCATCGGCGGGTACGCGGCCAAGTTCAACAAGCTGTCTCAGAACCTCGGCGGTTTCGTCGAGCAGATCGAGCGGGGCTTCTTCGACAAGTCTCGTGACGCTGCGTGGGCGGGCGTGATGGCTCGGTACAACCATGAGCTGCTGCTCGGCACCACGCAGGCGGGTTCACTGCGTATCGGCATCGACGACACCGGCCTCGACTACGAGGTTGACCTGCTGGACGACGCGGACTCTGAGCGGGTTCGGAAGCTCGTCGAACGTGGCGACGTGAGCCAGTCGTCATTCGCGTTCTACACCCACGAGGACGACTGGGCCATGACCGAGCAGGGCTTCCCGATGCGGACGCTCATCTCTGGTTCGCTTGTTGATGTGGCGCCGGTCGATCAGCCGGCGTACCTGGACACCTCGACCGGTCTGCGCTCCCTTGCGGAGAAGCGCGATCTCGACGTGACCGAAGTGAGGGCGTTGGCTGCGGCTGGCGAACTCTCCAAGATTCTCACCGTTGCACCAGTGGTCATTCCGCTGAGTGACGGTGGTTCCGATTCCGAGGCGCGCGGCGAAACCGGCAGTGCTTGGGAGCGGCTCCGTGTGATGCGGCGCGCACTGGAGATTGAACAGGCCGACTGACCCGGGGCGAACACCGCCGAGTCATTCCACCCATCCCTACCTCGAACACCTGTTCGGGGTTTTCCGCATGCCCAGCATGCGAGAAAGGAGAACCTGCCATGAGTGCAGAGTTCGCCAAGTATCTCAAGGAGAAGCGCGCCAGCGTCCGTGAAGAGCAGAAGGCTCTCCTCGACGTCGCCATCGAGGCGAAGCGCGACCTGACCGCCGAAGAGCAGTCGTCTTTCGACAAGATGGACGCCGACATCATCAGCTACGGCGAGAGTGTTCGCAAGCTCGAGGAGTCCCTCGAAGAGGATCGCTCCATCGCTGCCGCGTTCGCCAAGATCGACGAGCAGCCCAACTCCGGTCCCGACAAGCGCAGGGAAGAGCGCACCGAGCAGCTTCGGTCGTTCCTCAAGGGCAACGGCCAGCGCGAGTACAACATCCCCGTCGAGGTTCGCGCCGACCAGACGACCACGACTGGCGCGGGTGTCATCCCGGCCGGCTTCTACGGTCAGCTCTGGGAGTACCTGATCGAGACGTCTTCGGTCTTGCAGCTCGGCCCGCAGATCCTTCGCACCCAGTCGGGCGAGACGATCAAGCTGCCGCGTGCCACTGCGCACTCGACTGCTGGAGCCGTCACTGAGGGTTCGGCCATCTCGGCCAGCGACCCGACCCTGAGCTCGGTCAACTCGACCGTGACCAAGGAAGGTTACCTGACGCAGTTCACCAAGGAGCTGCTGGACGACACCGGAGTCGACCTCGAGGGCTACCTCGCCCGGTCGGCCGGCACGGCGCTCGGCAACGCTGTCGGCGCCGCTGCTGTCACGGCTGCGATCGCGGCGGCTTCGGCTGGTGTGACGGCGGGCAACGGCATCGGTGCCGTGACCTCGTTCGGTACGCAGTCCACCGAGGGTGAGGGCTTCGACTTCCTCATCGACCTGTACTACTCGGTGATCGCCCCGTACCGCAACAGCAACTCGTGCGGTTGGCTGATGTCTGACATCGGCGCGTCGAAGGTCCGCAAGCTGAAGTCGGCCGATGGCGTCTACGCCTGGCAGCCGTCCGTCGTTGTCGGTGCCCCCGACCTCGTGCTCGGCAAGCCGGTCCTGACTGACACCAACGTGGCCGACCCGGCTGCGTCGGCGAAGTCGATCCTGTTCGGTGACTGGTCCTCGCTGGTCGTTCGTATCGCGGGCGGCTTCCGCTTCGAGCGCAGCGACGACTTCGCGTTTGACGCCGACATGACGACGTTCCGTGCGCTCACGCGTCACGGCACGGTGTCGGTCGACGCCAACGCCCTGAAGAGCTTCGTCCACGCGGCGAGCTAGTCGGTTGTGGCCGGACCCGCCTAGGTGCCCGGCCATTTCCATCTAGCCCGCGACGTTCAAGGAGGCGGCATCTTGATTACCGAAATGCAGTGGGTCAGGCAAGACGCCAATGGTAACGATCAGCTCATCTGGCTCACCGAGTTCGAGCCCGGGATCATCCACATCACCACCGAGGCCCTGACGCAACTGCTCGGATTCGCGGGCTTTACTCCCGACCAATCGAAGGAGACCCGATGAAGGTCGAAATGAAGATCAAGATCGCTGGCAGCCGCAACGGCGTCCGCTGGCCCGAGGCTGGCACGGTTCTCGACCTTCCCGAGGGTGAGGCTGTCGACCTCATCTCGCAGGGTGTCGCGGTTCCGGTCGCAGAGGTGAAGCCCGAGAAGGCTGCCGCCAAGAAGCCCGAGAAGCGCTGACCCATGCCCGACTACTTCACGCTTGCCGAGTTGCGGGCGCTGCCCGACGTCGACAACGTGACGAAGTATCCCGAGGCTCGTTGCGAGGCTGCGGCGGATCACATCGTTGCCATCTTCGAGCGCGAGGTCGGTACGTCGTTCATCACCCGCATGGTTGTTGACGAGGCTTATGACGGCGGCACGAATTGGATTCCGTTGCGTCGTAGTTATGTCCAGGCGATTGTTTCGGCGACGGAGGATGGTGCTGTTGTCACGGATGACTTGATCGTTCGCGGCGGCGTGCTGTTGCGGCTGTCGGGTGGTTCGCCCGTCACGTGGGCTACGGGCTACTCCAACGTCGTCGTGACGTATGAGTACGGCTACTCGACCGCACCGCCCGCAGACGTCAAGGAGATGGCGCTCAAGGGCACGCGGGCGCACCTGATGGCTACTGCCGCGGACTCATCGGCCAATGCGCGTCGCACGTCGCTGTCCACGGAGATGGGCGTTGAGTCGTTCGTGGTGGCAGGCCAGAACCGACCGACCGGATACCCCGAGGTTGACGCCACGATCCTCGGGTACAAGGCGATGCTCAACATCGGCAGCTTCGCCTAATGGCCGGCTCGATCGTTGTCGCCGTCCGTTCTGCACTGATGGCCGCGCTGGCCACCGAGATCAACGGCACCGCAGGCATGGAGTCGGTGGCAGTCGGGTTCCAGGCTCCGGTCGGGGATCACGACAACCGCGAGATCGTCTGGTCGAAGAACGCGCAGATTGACCTGAAGTCTGCGTCGCTGCGTGCTGGCCGGAACTTCCTCGATGAGACGACCGCGTTTGAGGTTGTCGTCTTCGCGTGGGCGCCGAACCAGACCGCCGAGGAGGCGGCCCAGCGCGCGGTCGACATCGGCGAAGTGGCCTGCGCGTGGATCGGCGATCACAAGAACGGCGAAACGCTCGGGGTCACCGGCCTCAAGTGGATCGTCGTCGAGGGTGCCGGCTCGCAGGACGAGTCCCTCTCGAACGATTCCGTAGCAGGTCACTTCCTCATTCCCGTCAAGTACAACGCCCGACTCACGTAGGAGCCCCACATGTCCACCACGCCCGTCAAGTACGTCGGCCCGTTCGATGCCGTCGAGGTTCCTGCCGCGAACCTTCTCGAGGTCAAGAACGGCGAGACGGTTGAGGTCGACGCAGACCTCGCGAAGTCATTGCTCGACCAGCCGGACAACTGGCGGCCGGGCAAGAAGTCCACCAACCAGACCGAAGGAGCCTGACCCATGGGCGCAATGGATTATCAGCTCGGCGTGGTCGATGAGTCGACCTATGCGACTCCGGTCACGGTGACGCGATTCTTCGAGTACAACGAACCGTCCACCCCGATCAAGGCCGTCGCTGGTCGCACCGAGGGCAACCCCCTCCGTGTCGGTTCGCGCGCTCGCAGGTCCAACCGCGTGGTGCCGTACCTTGACCACGCGGAGGGCACGATCGCGCTGGACGTGATGACCAAGGGGTTCGGCTTCTGGCTGAAGCACATGCTCCCCGACGTCGCAACGAGCGGCGCGGGTCCGTACACGCACACGGCGACTGAGGGCACGTCGTCGCTGGCGATCGGGAAGTCGTTCACCGCACAGTTCAACGAGCCGTTCAACCCTGCTGGCACGAACCAGGCGGTGACGTTCTCGGGTGGCAAGGTCACGAAGTGGACCCTGTCGAACAGTGTCGAGGAGATGCTGCTGGCCGAGCTCGAGTGTGACTTCGCGGCCATGTCGACGGGTATCGCGTTGGCGACCGCGTCGTACCCGGCGTCCATGGACAACTTCCATTGGGTTGGTGGCGTGGTCTCGGTTGGCGGTTCGGCGATCGACATCACGGACATCAAGGTTGAGGTCAACCTGTCCCAGAAGACGGGCCGCAAGGCGATCAAGGGTTCCGCGACACAGAAGGAGCCCACGCCGGGACCGCTGGAGATCACGTTCGCGATCGAGGCTGACTTCGATTCCCTCACGCAGTGGAACCGGGTTCACTCGACGACGGTTTCGGGTCTGTCGGCTGCGATCGTCGGGACGTGGACGAACGGCACGAACACGCTGGTCGTCACGATCCCTTCGGCGCGGTTCGATGACCTGGACCTGGATGATGATACGGGCCTGAAGCAGACCCTGACGGGTGTCGGCGAGTACGACGGCACTCTGACGCCGATCACTGTCGCCTACACCACGTCTGAGGCCACGCCTTAACCATGGCCCGGGTAACCGGCAACGACACGCTGCGTGTCGAGGGCATCAAGGAACTGAATGCGGCGCTGCGGAAGTTCGGTGACGACTTCAAGGGCGAGATGCGTCGGACCCTGAAGCCGATCGCGGACATGGTTGCCGAGGACGCCCGCGGTGCAGCTACCAGCCTTGGTTCCACAGCGGCGCACGTGGCCCCGACGATCAAGGCATCGGCCGGCGCACAGTTCGCGGCCATCACCCTCGGCGACCCGGCCGCTGCCGGTGCCGAGTTCGGTGGTCGGGGCCGACCGACTACGCAGCAGTTCCAGCCGTGGCGCGGCAACGGTGAAAACGCGGGCTATTTCGTTTGGCCGACCATCCGCAAGGACGGCCCGCTCATCGACGAGAAGGCCGCAGAGGGTCTAGGTCGACTTATCGAGAAAGCGGGACTGGCATGAGCAACACACAACGGCCATCGTTGGCGAAGAAGCAAACCCCCGCATCCGAGGCGAAGCGGAAGCAGGAGCTGGACCAGTCGTTCGCCATCCGTGTCGATGGCGTCGACTACGTTCTCACCCCGTCTGAACTGACGGGCGTGCAGGAGATGGAGATCCGACGCCAGACGGGCTACTCGGTGACCACCCTCATCCGAGAGATCACGCTGAACCCGGGCGTCGACCTGATCGGGATCTTCAAGTGGGCGTGCAACCTGTCGCAGGGCAAGCCGGCCGACCTGCTGGAGAGCCTCGAGAGCGTCTCGTATGCGTCTGACGTCGATGTCATTGGCGAGGACGTGGAGCCCGCCTCCCCGGAAGCGTAAGGCGGGCGCTGCTGAAGCGGTTGCCCGCCCTGACCAAGTTCTACGGCATCACCCCTGCGGACATCGACCAGATGACGTGGCGCGAGGTCTCTGAGTATCTCGCGCAAATGGACAAAGCCCTTGCTGAGACTGAATAGGCGGTGACTCGACGTGGCCGGACGTAAGATCACGATCGAGTTCCTGGGCAAGGATTCCACGTCCGGTTTAGTGTCTGCCGTGGAGAAGCGTTTCGGAAAGCTCGGTTCGCGCCTGGACAGGGTCGGTCAGCGTGCGGGTAAGGCGTTGGCTGGCGGTTTCGCGGTTGCTGGTGTTGCGGCGTACAAGCTGGGCCAGCAGGCGTCCGATCTTGCGGAGACGCAGTCCAAGGTGGCGCAGGTCTTTGGTGCGGAGTCGACTGCCGCGCTGAACAAGTTCGCTGCGGGCGCGGCCGCTTCGATGGGTCAGTCGAAGCAGACGGCGCTTGATGGCGCGGCCACGTTCGGCATCATTGGCAAGTCGGCGGGGCTCGCGGGCAAGGAGCTCGTGGGGTTCTCTACCGACATGGTCAAGCTGGCTGGTGACATGGCGTCGTTCAACAACTCCTCGCCCGAGGAGGCCATCGAGGCTATTGGTGCCGGCATGCGTGGCGAGGCCGAGCCCCTGCGCCGGTTTGGCGTGCTGCTGGATGATGCAACCCTCAAGGCTGAGGCGATGTCCATTGGGCTGCTGAAGCCATCCAAGAACAAGGCGCAGATCACCGCGGCACAGGTCGCGGTCTCAGAGGGCCAGCGCAAGGTGAACGCGGCCATTGCCGAGTTCGGCCCCAAGTCGCTTGAGGCGCGCAAGGCCCAGGCCGCTCTGGGCCTGTCTCAGGACAGGCTGAAGAAGGCGACCACGGGCTCGATTGGGCCGCTGACCCAACAGCAGAAGGCGCTTGCCGCGCAGTCCGCAATCATGAAGCAGACTGGCGATCAGCAGGGCGATTTTGCGCGCACGTCGGATGGGCTTGCGAACAAGCAGCGCGTCCTGAAGGCCCAGCTCGAGAACATGGGCACGGCGATCGGCGAGAAGGTTTTGCCCGCCATGGTGAAACTGTCCGAGGTCGGTCTCAAGATGATCGACTGGGTTGACCGTAACCAGACCACGGTCAAGGTTCTGGTCGGCGTTGTTGGCACGCTCGGCGCTGGCCTGTATTTGGCCTCTGCTGCGATGCGTGTGATGACGATGGCTACCAATGCTCAGGAGTTGGCGGCTAAGCGCGCAGCGGCCGGGCACGCTTCCTTTGGCGCGTCGTCCCTCGCGGTGAGGGGTGGGGCGCTTGCTGCCGCGGCCGGTCTTGGTGTGCTGGCGGCGAAGTCTGGCGGCGCAGAGACCAGTATGGGCGGCCTTGCAACGGTTGGTGCCGGTGTTGCTGCGGGCTTCGCTGTCGGTGGCCCGTGGGGTGCTGCGATCGGTGGCGCGGGTGGCCTTCTGGCGGTGTTCTCCAAGCGTGGAGACGCTGCCGCGGCATCGCAGGCTCGCATGAAGGCTGCGGTCGGTACGGTCACGGCGACTCTTGACGCGCAGACCGGCGCGATGACGAAGTTGACCCGCTCGACGGTTGCTAAGACGCTGGCTGACACGGGCGCGTTCACGGCTGGCAACAAGGTCGGCCTGTCGTACAAGACGGTTCTCGACGCCGCCCTGGGTAGCGAGAAGGCCACTAAGAAGGTTGACGCCGCAACGAGGGCGTACATGAAGACCAACATGGGCAGCATTGGCGAGGTGCAGAAGGCCGCAAAGGTGACACAGAAACTGACCGGCGCCGTCCACGGAACCACTGGCGCCATCGCGGACGAACGCAAGAAGATCGACCAAGTCAACTCAGCCATGGGCAAGCTCAATGGCAAGGAAGCCAAGCTCAAGATCCACGCGGACACGCAGGCGGCATTCAACAAGCTGTATGCGATTCAGCGGTACATCAATGGCATGAACGGCAAGACCGTTCGTGTTGCCGTGTCGGGCAGTATTGGTGGCATCTCGGGGAACGCCAAGGGTACGGACAACTGGCGCGGTGGTCTGACGTGGGTTGGTGAGGAAGGCCCCGAGATTGTGAACCTGCCCAAGGGTTCGCAGGTCATCCCGAATCACAAGACCGAGCAGTACATGGCATCGCACGCGCCGTCTGGTGGCAGCGTCATGACCGCGTCCCGTGGTGGCGTGTCATCCCTGCCGCCTCTTGTCGTGCAGCTGATGCTCGACGGCAAGATGGTCGCGCAGTCCCTCGTGAAGTTCGAGCGCGACTCGGGCCGTCCGATCGGGTTGCGCACCTGATGGTCACCTCGAACTACATGCCGAACGTCGTCGTGGAGGTGGCGTTCGACTCGGGCTATTCCACGGCAGCGGCGTCTCGCACGTGGACCGACATCTCGGATTACGTCGAGCTCGAACAGGGCATCACCATCACGCATGGTCGCGCCGACGAGTTCGGCACCTGTGACGCGAACGAGTTGAGGCTGACCCTCGAAAACAGGGACGGTCGGTTCACGCTCGGCAAGACGGGCGGCGCGTACTACCCGAACGTCAAAATCGGTCGACCGATCAGGGTGACGTCGACTCCGGTCGGCGGCATCGCGTCAGTGCGCTTCCTCGGCTACGTGGACGAATGGCCGGTCGCATGGGACGGCACCGACGCCACCGCGTGGGCGCAGATCACGGCACACTCTCGCATCGCCCGCCTCGGCTTCGGCGCAGAGCTTCGGGGCAGCAACATCCAGGCCGTGTATCTCGACGGCGCACCCTCGGCGTACTACCCCTTGTCGGAGGAAGCCGGCGCGACTCAGGCGACCGACGCATCTGGCAATGGTGCGCCAATGTGGTACGAAACGTCCACGGGTACATCTGTGTTCAGTGGCGCTTCCGGTCCGCTGGGTCTGGGCACCGCAGCGAACCTGCGCACCCCGACCAAGCAATTGACCGGGGCGGTTGCGGCGAACACGACTACGGGTGTGCTGCTCGAGGGATTCGCCAACGTCGACACGGCGTCTGCGATGAGTCAGGTTCGCGTCTACAACGACACGGTGACCGACTCGGGCACGCCCACCTATCTGAATGTCGGCACGATCCTGGCTACCGGGTTCTTGTCGGCGCAGTTGTACGACGCCGCGACTGGCACGATCGTCACGGTTACTGGCGCTGTGGACAATCGGGCGGCTGGCTTCTTCCATTTCGCGGCGCGTGCGATCCGGGTTGCGGGTACGACGACCGTCACTCTGTATCGCAACGGGGTCTCGGTTGGGTCCAGCGCGTCTGCGGTCCCGGGTGCGATCACGTTCAACAAGCTCGCGGCGAAGTCCAACACGGGTGACGACTATGACCTCGCACACGTGGCGATCAACGCGAACTTGGCGACCATCGCTGACCGTGCCGAGTCTGGTGCGAATGCGTTCGCCAACGAAACGGCGTCGGCGCGTATCACCCGGCTTGCCCGCTATGCCGGCGTCCCGTCTGGCGAGTTGTCGGTGGACTCGGGTACGGGCGCTCTGACGGCGTTCGACACGGCGGGCAGTACGGCACTGGATGTGATGCGCACGGTCGAGGAGACCGAGGGCGGCGTCTTGTATGACGCGCGTGACAACACGCTCACGTTCAAGGGTCGGGCGGCGCGGTACAACACTGCGTCGGCGTTCACGTTGAGCGCGGCCGATCAGGAGCTTCAGGCAGACATCTCGCCGAGGGCTGACCGTTCGTTGCTCGCTAATGACGTGTCCGCGACGAGTGCTGACGGTTCGGTGTCGCGTGTGATTGACCAGGCCAGCATTGACGCCTACGGGTACGCCCGCACGTCACTGGATCTGGCTGCCAGTGTGGACGCTGCGTATCAGGCTGCGGCGATGAGGGTGGCCCGCTACAAGGAACCGGCGACACGGATTCCGACGCTCGGTGTGAACCTCATGCCGTTGTCGGTCGGCGATCAGGCGGCAGTGCTCGCCGCAACGGTCGGTACGAAGATGACCGCAGCCGGACTGCCCGCACAGGCGCCCGCCTCAAGCATCGACTTCTTCATCGAGGGCTACACGGAGACCATCGGCCACGAGTCATACGGGTTCGTGTTCAACGTGTCACCGACGACTCCGGGCTATGACGTGTTCGTCCTCGATGACGCCACGCGGGGGCTGCTCGACGGTTCCTACGTTCTCGCTCAATAACTTTCACAGGAGGCCACCATGGCATGGACCGCTCCCTCGACGTGGGTTGCTGCTGCCGTCTTGACCGCTGCCCAGTTGAACGAGCAGATCCGTGACAACCTTCTGTATCTGAAGGGCCGGACACAGGTGGGAACGGGCTCGGTCACGACCGTTGCTGGCAGTGTCGTGTCTGTGGCGGTGACCTTCCCGACCGCTTTCGCATCGGCCCCCAAGGTCACGGTCACCCCGGTCTTCTCGTCGCCGCAGTTGATATCGACGGCCATCGCTACGGGCACCTCGGCAACATCGTTTACAGTCAACATGTACCGCACGTCCGGCTCGGGCGCGGTCACCTTCCACTGGCATGCGTCACTCGGATGACCGAAGCGCGGTACATGCGGCAGATCCGCAACATTCACGGGATGCTCGCGGAGAAGGCTTCCAAGGAGTACGTGGATTCCCTCGTCGGGGAAACCCTCATCACGAACCTGTGCACGGACCCGAAGCCGGTCGACCTGTTGACGTGGACCGACGACGCGACACCCACGGGTGGCACGACCGCAATGGACGCCACGTATGCGGGTACGTCGTTCCGGGTGGACCCGAATGTGACGTTCGGTTACGGGTTCGCGTTCTCGCTGCCGTCGACCGGGCCGCTGGCCAATGTGGTGCCTGACCCGATTGACGGCACGACCCTGATTCCAATTGGCGACGCCGATCTGAAGGTCGCGTTCAACGTGCGCCACGCGAACTCGTACACGGCGTATGCCCGCCTCACGATCCATGACGCAAGTGGCGTCGACCTGGGGGTCGCGCCGGTCAGCCTGGCGGGATTCGTTACGGGCGGCACCGACAGTACGTGGGTTGGCTCGCTCGGTGATTGGGGTCAGCCGAAGCCGGGCGGCGCTACGAATCGCTCGGTGTGGGGCATCGACGTTGGCGGGCTCCTCGAGGATTACCCGGACGCCGTGTACGCAGGACTGCGGTTCAGCATCGGTCAGCCCGCGCTACTTGGGGAACTGTCCGGCCCGGTCTACCTGGGCAACGGGTCCATCTACGCCGCGAACGTAGCAGCGTATGGGGACGCCGACACTGACGGATGGGTCGACAACGGAGACGGCACCTCGACCGGTCCCATGCCGGCGTTTCTGACGTGGGACGAGATTGACCACCCCGACACGTTCCCGCCATCCGATCACGACCAGCCGGCATCGACGATCACCGACCTCGCGACCGTGGTCAAGGCGTACACGCTCGACGAGTTCGCTAACCCTGTCGTCGACGTCGACATGGACGCGCACAAGATCATCGACCTCGCGGACGGCACGAACCCGCAGGACGCGGCGACTGTTGCTCAACTCGACGCCGCGACTTCGACCGTCACGGTTCCCCTGACGACCGTCGTAGGAGGTGTCCCCGAGTTGGTTTGGGATGCCGACAATCAGCTCGTTCTCACGGAGGTTCCACTGTGACCACACGCGTAATCGACCTGTTCCTCGACCCGGGCAACCACGCCGCCCGCCCTGCTGCCGCGTCGGTCCCGGTGGGCTCGCTTTACCCCTGCTCAGATCATGGCGTCGAACGCAACGACGACGGAACCACGTGGTCGCTGTGGGACGGTATTGCGGCTGGGTTCTCGGGCGACGGCGCCGACCTCACGGGCGGCCCCGTACCTACCGCAGTGCTCGGCTCGGGCACTGCCGACGCCACGAAGTTCCTCCGCGGCGACAACACGTGGGCCGTTCCGGCTGGCGGCGGTGGCACTGCGACGATAGATGACGCCTTCCCCCCGCTGTTGTACGCGGGCGCCACGAGCGCGGGCACACGCTATACCTGCGGGTCAGCGATAGTCGTCGACATCAACGCCACGATCACGCGAATGGCCGTCCGGCACAAGCCCGTCTCCGGCAGGACGTACCGCTTCGCGGTCTGGAACTACGACACGACGACGAACACGCTCGGCACCGAGGTTGCGGGCGTCGACACGGTTGCCCCGTTCACCAACACCAACTTGGTGCAGTTGACGAGTGGCCCGATCTCCGCGACTGTCGTCGCAGGCAGCACGTACCTCTTCACGATCACCGACCTCACGGGCGGCAATGTCGGCCTGGGGCACAAGAACGGGTCCGACGCTACGGATGGCTGGCTGGGGCACACCCTCGGCGCCGATGGCTTCATGACCACCAACACGAACCCGCCCATCTCGGGCACGGTCATGACGGACGTCGGCTCTTACGCCGTCGCTTGGCGAATCATTGCGGAGCCGTCTTGGTGATTGACCGGTGTAGTTCCGCCCCGACGTAGCCGCGCCTGGATCGGGACGCACAACCGATGCAGCCCGAACGCGAGGACCAGCGACACGGGGACGACCGCCCAGCGCGAACCGTCGCCCCACTCGTGAGCCATCCGCATCATCGGCGCGTGCAGCAGATACCACTCGTATGAGACGACGCCGACCGCGACAACTGGGCCGAGCTCGAGGCCGCTTCGTAGCACCCCTGCTGCACCTGAGACCAGTGCAGCGATGACCAGAACGGCCCCCCACCCGCCCAGCAGCAACGGGATAGCGGCGTGGTCCGCGGGTGACATCCAGCCACCGCCGACGAGGATCATGCAAATGCCGAGCGCGAGGGTCGGGCTGGGGCGGGAGATGCGCCCGCCGTCGATCCACCAGAGGGCGAGCGCACAGCCGAGCAGTAGGCCGGAGACTCGGAAGAAGTAGAAACCGGGAGCCGCCGCCATTGCCACCTGAAGGGTGAGCGCGACGACGGCGACGAGAATCATCGCCTGCCGAGCGGTTAGCCGATCACGGAACATGCGACCGAGGGCGAGTGGCCAGAGCAGGTAGAACCATTCCTCGAACGCGAGCGTCCACGTGTGGAAGAAGATCGTCACGGGGCCAATCGGGGCCAGATACAGCAACGCCGCGAATGCCCCCCACCAGACCTTGCCGGGGTCGTCCATGACGAACAGCGCGGCCGGGGTCAACACGATCACGCCGACCAGCAGGGCCGGGACGAGCCGGATCGCACGGCGGGCGTAGAACCGTCGCCGCGAGAACGCGCCCGACCGCATCGGGTCTGCGATCAGCGTCGTTATCAGGAACCCCGACAGCACGAAGAACACGTCAACCCCGACGCGGCCATAGGTCAGCTGGGGCGTCGCGTGACTTGCGACGACGAGCACTATCGCCACCGCACGCAACCCGTCAAGGGCTGGCATGTAGCCCAATCGTGACTGCGTGTCCATTGCCGAATCCTACGCCCCATACCACACGAACGGATGCGAAATGACAGATTCTCCGGTTCCCAGCAACCCGCCCGTTGTTCCGATCGTGGAGACGACCGCGGTCCAGTTGACGCGCATTGAGGGTGTAGCGAACCTGATCGCCGAACGGGTCTCAGATCTTCGTGGCCGGGTTGATGGGCATGACGACAGGTTCGGGCACACGGACGAGAAGATCGACCGCCACGACTCCCGCATTCAGTCGCTCGAGGAGGGTGCGGTCGCCGACAAGGAGACGCGCATCCAGCTTGCCAAGGCCGTGAAGGACTCGATGGAAGCGCGCGACCTTGCTGCGGAGAAGGAGAACCGCAAGGCAGACCAGGCGTGGAAGCCGATCCAGTATGCCGGCTGGTTCATCGGTGTCGTCATGGTCGCGCTTGAGGTTTACCAGCGCATCTCTACCGGCAGCTAATCCCCCCAACTCTTCACAGGAGCATTCATGACTCTCGTTACTTTCGCTCCTGTCGGCAACGGCACCACGACCCCGCGTGGCTACATCGAGGGACGCCCGGTCGGGTTCGGCACGTTGCCGGATTCGTTCCGGGCGGTTCTTGTCGATGGGGCTGTGACGGTCGAGGTTGAGCCGACCGGCCTGACGTGGTGCTGGAACTTCGTCGAGCGTGTCGACTATGGGCGCGACGAGTACGCCACTGTCACCGACGTGGTTGGGCCGGTCACTTACGCCTCGCTGACCAAGGTCAACGGGGACGACTTCTCACCCACTGTTGCACCTAGCGCGGGATGGCAGGCCGCACTCGACCTCAAGCAGTCCATCGCCACGCTCGGCGCGGCGATCACGGCGCAGGTCGGCGTGTCCTACGCCGGTCCCACACTTCCCGCCTATGCACCGGGCACGCATTACGTCTGGACTAAGACCGACGCTGTGACGGGCGACCTCATTGACATCATCACGGGAGTTGCATCATGACTAGCCTCGTCGCCGCGCTCGGAGGAAAGTACCCCGACTCCACGATCCTCTACGACTACGACTTCAGCGACGGCCCAGACCTCCACGGGTTCGAGCAGTTGTACTCCGGCACCTACAACCCGCCGATTGGGTGGGACCGGCACGCAATGTGGATCGGGCTGGAGAACACCAACAGCCAGATCGCGACGGCGATCAAGCGGCTGTCGTACTACGAGCGGTTCAACCGGATCACGGTCGAGGCGTGGGTGTCGTTGGCGCAGTGGTACGGCGACAACAACGTCCGGTCCATCGAGATCGGCGTCGACCAGGCCGACAACGCGGGCGCACGCAACTACTACTCGCTGCGTCGCGTGTTCACGAAGACGACGGGCGCGGACTTCCCGACGAACCGTTTCGATGTGAAGACCGGCACCGATGCTGTGCCGTCCTACACGATCCTTCCCGGCCACGGTGCCGCATCGGGAACGGTGCTTGGTGCCGCGACCGCCGAGCCTGACATCTCCACGTTCGACTGGTCCGCGTGGCCACCGAACGAGAACAAGCGGAACGTCGTGCTGATGGGCTTGGAGATCGACCCGGTTGCTAACGAGTACCGGGGTGTGCGGTTCAACGACACCAAGCAAGGAACCCTGCGTGACAGCGGCGCAGAGGATGCGACCATCTCCGCGCTGACCGGCCAGTCGTCCACCCTGACCCGATTCGCCAACGGCCTGAACGTGTCGATCGACCTCCGCGCCCTCAACACCGGGTCACGCACCGCCGCCGACGCCTACGTCGAGCGAATCCGCGTAACCGGAAGGAACGTCTGATGACGATGCACAAGATGGGTTTCTACCGGGGCCAGTCGTTCACGGCGTCGTTCGGGTCGTTCCGCATCCCCGCACGATGGGCCACGGAGATCGACTGGCTGCTGACCGTCGAAGGTGTCACGGGCGCACCGACCACGGCGTCATTGCGAGTGGTCCCTCAGATCGCGGCCATGCACACCCGCAACCAGACCGAAGAGTCGCGGTTCGCCTCAACACAAGACCCGCTGTGGTTGTCGCTGAACCCGACCGAGCATCAGGGCATGCTCCCCGATGGTGCGTTCGGCGAGGTCGCAACTGAGGCGATCGGTGCTGTCAACAACGACGGTTCGAACAGTCTCGTGATCCCAAGGCGACAGTTGGGCGGCTACTGGTCGCGCCTCTGGTTCGACATGGCATTCACGGGCGGCACCACACCCGGATTCCAAATCTCACTTGAGGCGGTCCTGAAATGATGTCCCTCCCGTTCACCGGCAACCTGCCGGCACAGCGCAAGATCCGCACCGTCCACCGCATCGACGTCACCGAGCATGCGGGCACGCCCGCTGCGGCTCGGGCGCAGCTGAAGGACACCGACGCGAACGGAACCCTGTACTGCGACATCCGGCTTGCTGCGTCTGAGTCCAAGCACATCGCTTTCGATCCGCCGCTGCATTTCCCGAACGGCCTCTACATCCAGGTATCGGCCGGGACCGTGCGCGGCTCCGTCACTGGCGAGTAACCACCACAAACGCAACGACCCGCTCGGGGGCGGGCATTTCGACGACCCCTTGGAGGTCCGCATGACCCGACGCACACCCGCGCAATACGACTGGGCGGCTCTCGAGTTCGACGAGACGATCCTGACGAAGCACTTCACGTCACTGTCATCGCGGACGATCAGGTTCGTCGTCGTCCACCACATGACGATCGTCGGCAGTGGCACAGGTTCCGCACTCACCGCCTGCTACAACGTGTGGCAGAACCGGGAAGCATCCGCCCACTACGGGGTGGACGGCAACCTTGTCCGCCAGTTCGTGTGGGACAAGGACCGCGCATGGTCGACGGGTTCATCGACGGGCAACCAGTACGGCATCAGCATTGAGCACGCGAACTCGACCGCTGGCCCTCAGTGGCTGGTCGCTGACAACACTTGGAAGACCGGAGCTCGACTCGCCGCGCACCTCCACAAGACCTACAAACTGGGGCGTCCGGTTAGCGGCGTGACTTTGCGCAAGCACTCGTCGTTCACCGCGACCGCCTGCCCCGGCCCGTACCTCGGTTCGACGGCATGGGGCAAGTACGTTGCCGAGTGCCAGCGCGTGTACGACTCCATCACCGGAGCCACGCCCGCCCCGACACCCGACGTACAGGAACCCGTACCTGCGCCGATACCTACACCGACCGCCGCACCCGTGTGGGGTCAGCCCTCGACGTGGAGGCTCGGCGCTGTTGGTCCCGACGCGCTCCGACTCGGTGAGCGCATCACTGCCTGGAACACGGCACTCGGACTGCCGACGTGGACGCCGGATGACAACTTCTCATCCACCGAACGGAACGCGCTCCAGAAACTGCAAGTCGCATGGGGCTTCGGCTCATCCGCAGCGGACCTCGCACCCGGTGGCGCATCAGACGGCTACCCCGGCGCGCTCACATTCGCCAAGCTGGACGAAACACCCGCACCGATCGCTGTCGTTGAGCCTGCCACCAAGGTCACCGGCCTGCACTGGAACATCGCCGGATCAGACATCCACAACGGCTACAAGGCCGAGAACGGAACCCGCGGCGACGACGTTGCCCGGCACGCACTCGACATCGGCTTCGAAGTGTTCCTCACATGCGAGGCCAGCCAGTCCGACCTCCGTGCTGGCATGAACACCGTCATCGGCAACCTGTCCCCGTGGATGCGTCGCGCCAAAGGGATTTGGCACAAACCGTCGGCACCCAGGTTGATCGGACGGCGCGCATACTCCGACAGCATCTACGCCTACCTGTCCACGCTCAAATGGGGTGGCGCGTTCTTCGGCATCAAGGACGGCAAGAAGTACGCCTTCCTTGAGATTCACACCGACTACCGTGCGCCGGCGAAACAGGCCGGACAGGTGCGCTCGATCACGGCCAAGTTCTGGGCCGACACCGACGCACTAGGTATCCCGCGCGAGAACACCGTCATAGCTGGCGACTTCAACTGGGACGGCACGAGCGGCGACAACCCGTTCAAGGCGCTCGAGGCATACGAGTTCGTCGAGAAGGGCAACCGGACGATCGCCACGTTCCTGAACGGTCGCCACCTCGACGGTGTGATTGCTCACAAGGACGCCGATGTGACGGTCACACGGCAGAACCGCTGGAACACGCGCGGCGTCAAACTGTCCGACCACTACCCGCTCAAGTTCGTCATCACCCTCAAGTAGAAGGAACCCTTATGACCAACCCGTCACCGAAGACCCGCCGCTACATCTACCGCCTCGTCAACGCCGGCCTCGCTGTCGTCGTCCTGTACGGCGTCATCAATGGTGAGCAGTCGGCTGCGTTCCTGTTGGTCGCCAACGCTGCTCTTGGTCTGGCCGACGCGAACGTGGACGAGTAGCCCGCCATGTGGACGACGCGGCCGGGATTCGAGAAGCCTGAGGGTACGTGCACCGTCGCGCTAGACGCCTTCGATGACGACACACCTCCCGCCATGCCGCAACTGTGGCGCGATGAAGGCGACGACTCGTGAGCGCGGGTTTCGATGTCGACCGATTCCTGGCCTCGCTTGGCCCTGAGTTCGACGACCCCGGCGAGGATCGTTTCGGCGGCGGCAATGCCGTCTGTCACTGCCTCGCTCCCGTGGTCTGGGGCTACGACGGCAACCCGCGCCACCATCGCGGCATGTGCGAACACTGCGACTCGGTGCGCTGCGATGCATACCCCGGCGAGTGTGGACGATGAGACGTGAACGCGCCACAGCCCTCGGGTGGGCGCTACTCGTCGCCGCCATTGCAACGTCGCCCGTCACCCTGCCCGCGCTCGCATTCTTCGCCGGCCGGATGACAGCATGAACCACCGTCCCCCGTTCGAGTCCTGGGCCACACTCCCCCACGACCTCGCAAAAGGCGCATACCTCGTCTACGGTGCGCTCATCAGCATCGGCTGGGACTACGCGAGACCACGAATCGCGCGGACACTCACGGCTTGGGGAACACGGTTGGCGTAAGATCGGCATCAGCTAACAACATGCTCGCGCCGGTTTCCATGCGGCACGATCACGAACCGCCCGTCATCTTCGGATGGCGGGCGGCTTTCGTGCGTTCAGGGCCGATATTTGAGTCTGTGGCTACATGCTTGGCTACATTTCATTCGGGTCGGACCGGTCTCAATGTCTGATCCGGCCCGTCATTTCAGTTGTAGGGAGGGCGGGGCTCGAACCCGCGACCCAGGGATTATGAGTCCTTGGATACGGTAGAATGGTGAGCGTAGATGACCGGAATTCCAGCAGATTACGCGCCTTGGTGTGACAGGGTAGGCCTGCGTATGGCTACATTATTGGCTACACGGAAAGGCTCACCACATGACAACCACCCGCAGAGGCCGCGGCGAAGGCTCCATCTACCAGCGCCACGACCACCCGACCTGCCCCCCGCTGGTCGACGGCGAACGCGCTGAGCACAAGTGCAAGGGCCGCTACGTCGCCACGATCTCCTACGGCAGCGACGGCACCAAGCGCGACCGCAAGCCCCTATACGGCAAGACCAAGGGAGAAGTGTCGGACAAGCTCAAGGCCGCACTGAAGAAAGCCCCACCCAAGAATGCACGCGAAGGCGAGAAGCACACCGTCAAGACCTGGATGAACGAATGGCTCGAGGACATCGCATCCGCACCCCCCAAGCCGATCCGCAAGTCCACCAAGAAATCGCACCGCTCCAAGATCGACCAGTACATCGTGCCCCTGATCGGAATGCACCGACTCGACCGGCTCGAAGCCAAGCACATCCGGCGCATGTACGTCAGGATGCAGGAGCCCTGCCCGACACCCGACCCCAAGACCGGCAAGTGTCACCACTCCCCCAGCCACGGCCTATCCGAATCCACGGCACGACAGACCCACGTCATCCTGGCCCGCGCCCTCAAGGTAGCCGTCCGAGAGAAGCTGATCCTCGAAGCCGAGACAAGCAACGTGGACGCGCCCGGCACCAAGACCACCGAACGCGACCGGCTCACCGTCGCGCAAGCCAAACTCGTACTAGCAGCCGGCGCCGACAACCCACTCATCTCCCGCTGGTACGCCGCCCTACAAATGGGCTTCCGACAATCAGAAGTCCTAGGTCTCCCGTGGGGTCTCGTCAACTTCGAAGAGAACACCGTCACCATCGCCCGCACGCTGGAGGACGACGGCACATTCGGCGTCCCCAAGTCCGACGCAGGCAACCGAACCGTCGTCATGTTCCCCGAGTTCCGTGCACACCTCATGGCCCACTACGGCGCATACCTGGCGCGCTGCCACGAGAACGGCACAGAGCCCGACCCAATGGCCTGCGTCTGGTCACAAGACAACGGCAGACCGATCGGACACAAGACCGACTGGAACCGCTGGGCCGCATTCCTCAAAGCATCCGGCGTCGACCATCACGCCCTACACTCCGCACGACAGACCACGGCGTCATGGCTCGAGGAACTTGGTTGGCCCGAACGCGTCGCCGCCGAATTCCTCGGACACGCCGACGTCAAACAGACCTACAAGTACCAGCGCGGCGACAGTCTCGGCGCGCAACGACGGGCAATGGGCGAGCTCGAGTCCTAGACGGGCTCGAACCCTTCCGCGTTCATCAGCTCGGCGGGCGTGAGCCCCAGAGCAGAGGCGATGCGGGCCACGTCATCAAGGTTGAACACCCGCTCCCCCGCAAGGCTTCGATGCAGCGTCATGTGGTTGATCCCCGACGCGCTACCGGCCTGACGGATGGATAGGCCGCTGCGGAAGATCGCCTCACCTATGCGCTCTGTGACGTATTCGGCGAAGGTTCGCCCCATGGCATCTCGAGGACCAGCGTGGGAGCGCACACCCAAGGGTGGGGGCTACAGGCTGTCCGCGTGTGCGATCGGGGTAGTTGTCTTGTGTTGTCACGAGGTTGTGACAGGTTAGAGGTGGGGGGCCGGAAGGGAGCCAGCGTGGCAAAGACACCAAACCGCACCGTCCGATCGCCCGATCGGATATGGGGTCCGGCAATCAAGAAGTCCAAACGGACGGGCGTACCAATCGCCCACGTCGTCAACAAGCGCCTATGGGAGTGGACGCGAGACGAACGGGAACGCTGCAAGTAAGAAGTGCCATGGCACTCGTGCGGGAAATCCGTAACCTTTTCCGCACGGGTGCCGCACTATCGAGACAAGCCCTCTGACAACCTGGGGCCGTTCATCTCGGGGAGTGCTTATGGAGTACACGATCGTCCGCGCGCTGGGTGTGCAGGTCTACGAAGTCGAGGGCCTTGAGGACGTGGCGCTATGGATCGACGGCGACATCCTCATAGTTCGGGCGGGCCTTCCTTTGGACGTGTGTTGGCAGATTTGCGACGAGACGCTGGCGCTCGTCGGTCTTCGCCTAGCCTCTTAGCGCCGGCCTCGCGGATCATCTTCTGTCCTTTATCTTGCGCTGCGGGTTCCGTAGCCTTCGGGTGCCGGATCGATACTGCCAGACCCAGACGATTGGCGAGTTCCTTGACGAGCTCTTCATTGCTGACCGCCTTCACTTCGTGCGTGATGGAAGGGGCGGCCGAGCGTGGCAACCCCATCGCTTCGGCGACTGCGGACCAGACCGATTCATCGGACAGGTGGAACGCTTTCGCCAAGGCTTGCACGGTCTCTGCGTGGGGTGGCTGTGGAAGCCGGTCCCGGTCGTCGGTTACTAGCCGATGGACCTGCGCCCGGGAAAGCCCAGCCTCGCGCTGCAAGTCCTGGCGGTCCCATTTGCGGTCCGCCAGTTCTTGGTCGATGAGCTTCCGGTATGCGTGCATAACTAAACCTTCCAGCGTGCCAAGTTGTCCTGTCCACTCGACGGATTCGCCCTTGTCAAGCGGGCGTGTCGCATTCCGTGAATCATTCCGTCAAGCAAGAGTATCGGGCGTCAAGCACTCCTGACCGCCACCTGAGCAAATAAATCGCGCTCCGGTCTTGACCATCTGTCAAGCACTGTGTAACACTTCGTCACGAGGGAGTTGACAATCAAGAAGGTGGGATGCAGTATGAGTACAACCCGAAAACGCCGACGCTCTAGGAGCCGATGGATGAAGCTCGAAAAGCCAGAACTCATGGCCGACTACATGAAGGCCAAGGGCTTCTCACAAGCTCGCCTCGCTCGATACGCCGAGTGCTCCCGCCAGTTCATCTGGGCGCTCCTCAACGGAGATCGCAACACCTGCACCAAGGCCGTGGGTGACCGGATCGAGGAAGCCTTGAGCCTCCTGCCCGGCACCCTTTTTTTGGACTCGCTGTCAAGTGACGCACAACCCGTCGTCAAGAGTCATGCGACGAAACGGCCCGCAGCATGAGTGACTCTCGCGTCACCCCTATCAGCCTCTCCCCCGAGGACGCAGCCGAAGCGATGGGAGTCTCTCGCCGCCACATGTACCGGCTGATCCGCACTAGCGAGATCTCGTCGGCCAAGTCCGGTACGCGCGTCCTCGTGGACTACCAGTCGATGCTCGACTACTTCGAGCGCAACCGGAGAAGCGCATGAACGCCGCAGCAAGACGTCGTAACTCTCCTCGCCCCTTGCCAGCATCTGAGGTGACGGCCCGCGAAACGGTTCGTGCAGAGTCGGCAGCGTTTGAGTCGTCGCCACGCGCGCAACTCGCAGCGACTGCGGGTGTGCGCGAGTGGCAGCAGGAATGTTCCGATTGCGGCACGGTCGTCATCTTCACGGGCACGCTCGATGACTGGATCGACCGGGCCATCACGTTCGACGACAGCCATGTGTGCGATGCCGATCGGATCGCATCATGAGTGCGCCGTATCGCGTCTGGCACATCCCGCAGATCCCGATGGAGGCATTCCACGTCGAGGTTCCCGACCTCCCGACAGCACTCATCGTGTGGAACGCCCTCTCGGATTACGACCTGTTCCAATTCGAGAACCGCGTGAAGCCCGACTACTCCAATGCGTCCGGCATTCAGGAATTCGCTGAGGGCGAGTGGTCTGACGTTGACGACTATGAGCTTCAGGTCATCATCGCGTCGATCGAGGCCAACTCATGAGCCGCGTCCTCCTCCTGGCGTTCATTATCGGTGTTCCGATGGCTGGTCTGTTCGTCATCGCATGGGTTCTTGATGAGGCGGCGAAGGTTGCGGAGTCCCGACGAGTGGGGCGCGAGTCATGACCGCCGCATCGACGTCGGACGCGCGCAAACGGAACGCCGCGCAGGCCGACCCGGTCGAGATTGTGGCGCGGAGGTTGTACGCGATGGAACCGGAGTGGTCCTACTCGTACAGGCGCAATCGCGAGTGGAGCGAGACGTCCTGGCACACGCGGTTCGCGTTGACAAACCGTGCCCGACACATCATCGCCGCCCTCCGAGAGAACGGGTTCACGCTATGACGACTGTTGACCAGCCTGAGCTGACGTATCCATCTGCACCGATCGAGGGTGACACGAAGGCGACTGTCGATCTGGTTGCGAATGACTGGCGCAGCGACTACGAGTGGCGGGCGTTCGTCGAGGCCGTTGAGTCGCGAGCGTTGTGGCCCGATGGCGATGTCTATCCCGATGACGTGCGCGATGCCCTCATGGGTAGCGATGGCGAACTAACCATCAACCCTCGTCGCCTGTCCGCGTTCTACTCCCGCGCCGTCTCGTGCGGACTCCTCGTGTTCTCGCACTGGGGCATCAACGGCGACACCAAGGGCCGTAACGCAGGACGCCCCGCACGTATCTACCGGCTGGCGGCGTCATGAGCGTCACGGTTACGGAACTCGACCGTGTTCCGACGTCGGGGGATGGCGACGAGGGCCTGGATCACTACTACTGCTGCGACGAGTCCCGCTCGATGTGTGGCCTTGACCTATCGGGGGTCTTTGTTGGCGAGGGTGCCGACGCGGACGAGGACATGTGTGTGGTCTGCGATGACCTCGCCGACGAACCGTGTGACGAACCGGATTGCCCGTACCGATCCCCATAGACGCCCTGCGGCGGGTCGGGCTCTCCCTCCTTGCCCACTCCCAGGCCCCCGCAGGTGCCAACTTTCAACACCAACCTTCGAGCAACAGGAGCAACCCATGAAGCGTAGAACCCAGACCCTTGACGCCGAGTACAAGCGTCGGGAACTGATCCGACCGAACCAAGCCATCCGAGCAGGACTGGCAGCACGACGACACGGCGCAACCGGATTCGCCGACGAGCAGGCCGATGCTGTCGAGTTCTTCGACTGGAAGGGCACAACCGTCTGGGGCGTGAAGGCATGAACACCAACCGCATCCTCACCGTAGTCGAGGACATTGAAGACGACACCAACACACTCGACGCCACGATCACAGCCGCACTCGAACAGGGCGCGCACCAACGCATGACCGACGCAGCAATCGCCGTAACCGTGCAGCTTGGTGTTGAACATCTTGACGGCCTTCCTGTGTCGTCGCGGGTTGCTGATCTGTTGGCCCGGTATGACGCAGCCGAGCGGGCATTCCTGTCAGCGGTGACCTCATGAACGTCGCCGAATATCTCCAGATCGTGCGCACCGTCCATGCTCGCACCACTGATTGGCGACTCGGGCAGACGTACTTCAACGTCCTGACCGAAGCGCGCCCCGAACTCGCCGAGAAGGTGCGCGGGTCCATCGTCGACCCGTTCCATCAAGACGCCCGCATCGGCGACTTCCTGGTCTTTGTCTCGGACAACTGGGACGAGGTAGCGGCATGATCGGCCAGTTGCAGATGGTCGCGTACCTCGCCGTCGCTGGTGCATTCGTCATCGGCATGTGGCGGCTCGCGTACAGGTTCGCTTGGGACATGTCATGAAGGAACCGATCGAGCCGTCAGAGATTCGCAAGGGTGACCTGATTCGGTGGGAGTCGAAGCATTCCGAGCACGCCCACGAATGGCGCGCGCAGACCGACCGGGCGTGGTGGGCGGACGAGGGTCAGCACTACCTCCTCAACCGCCCACGGCCAGCCGTCGAGTTCCCGAGTGAGCCGACGTTGGGATGGCTGAGACTCATTGGCGCTGTTGGGGACGGCCCGCCATCGACGTGGCGCTTCGAACACAGCGGCATGGACGACTCCCGGCGTGCCCGAAACGAGTGGGGCTATGTCGTCGCTGATGTCGACGACAAGATCGCGTCCTTCACGCCCGCGACCGCTGTCCCGACCGCAGCGCTGGACGAGTTGCGAGATGCCTGTAACCGCGATTGCGACGAGTACGGGTGTGAGTGTGCCATCGCCGCCCATCACTTCCTCGCAGCCGTTGACGAGGCCCAGTCATGACCGCCACCGACTGGTACGCCGTGGGCATCATCACCGGACTCATGGCGCTCATCGCGCTCGCCATTTGGTGCAACCTTCGACCACAGATGCCGGTACCGCCACGGGAGAAGCGATGAGTGCCAACGACGAGAGCGCCGAGTGGGAGTGGTCTGACGGTCGCCCGCTGCCCACGACGGTCTACATCGATTCGGCCATGAGTCAGCACATGGGCGACGTGTTCGTGAAGTTCACACAGTACGGAACCGAGCTTGGGATCTTCGTCACCGCTAATCAGTGGGTTTGCATCAACGATGCGGCACTTCGTGCCATAGAGCACCGCCGCGCCCTGACGCAGGAGGGGTGGACGTAATGCAGTTTGGTATCGGCATCCTGGGAAAGGGGTGGAATTCCGAGGGCGCTATACGGCTGGCTCTAGACGATGCCCGGCCGGCCAGCTCGAGATTTCCGGCCCACGCCGCCAAGTATGCGGCGAAACTTGCAGCCGACACGATCTTGTCCGAGCCGTCGTCCGATCCGGATTTGACCGATGCCGGACTCGTGCGCCACTTCGCCCTATGCGCGCGCCCGGTCAGGTGGAGTGAAGCTCACATGGTCCGAGACGCATTCCTCGCGACCTATGGCGGTGGCGCATGACTACCCACGCTCCATGGTGTCGCCGACAGCTCGCCCAATTCCTTCCGACCTATGGGGCTGATTGCACATGTGGCGGCAACTATCAACCCGACGAACCGGCAGACGACGACATCTGCCCCGATTGCCTGCCGCGTTCCCAGTGCGGCGCGTGCGCCGATGACAGGCGCTTTCACGAAGAACGTGACAACCGACTCGAGGAGAAGAGATGAACCCAACCAGCCTTCGACCACAGATGGAAACCAAAGACTCCTCAGTCAAGCTGTACGTCCGCGGCATGTCTGCTGCTGAGCGAATCCTGTGGCGTTGCTACGAGGATTCTGAGTCCGGGTGCTGGGTTTGGACCGGAGACCCCGGGTGCCCGCGCTACGGCCAGATGCGGATCGGCGGCGCAGGGAGCCGCAAAGAAGCCACGCATCGACTCGTGTACGCCGCCCTCCGTGGGCCGATTCCCGATGGCCTAGTCATCAACCACCTCTGCTTCAACATCCGCTGCGTGAATCCAGGCCACCTGGAAGCCGTCACCGCGCGCGAGAACGTCCTGTATGGCCGGCACAACGGCTGGCACGGACGAGCTGCGTGTCTCCACGGCCACACCTACACAGACGAGAACACTCGGGTCGACCCGAAGTCGGGCGCTCGAAAGTGCAAGACCTGCGACCGCAATCGCGCCCAGGAGTATCGAGACCGAAAGAGGGCGGCATGACGCTGCACGAATACAAAGACGTAGACCAGGGCAGCGACGAATGGCTGGACCTGCGAAGAGGACTAATCACCGCGAGCACCATTGGCCGGCTGATTACTCCGAAGACGATCAAGCCTGCTGGCAATCCTGATTCGCGTGCACTGATCGCGGAGCTGGCTGCCGAACGAATCGCGGGCTGGTCCGATCCCGTGTATGTCAACAGCCATATGCAGCGGGGGAAGGATTGCGAACCCTTGGCGCGCGACCTGTACTCCGAGAGGTACGCCCCCGTCACGGAGATCGGGTTCCTGGTCGAAGACAATGTCGGCGGCAACGGCTTCAAGCTCGGCTACTCCCCCGATGGTCTTGTCTCTGCTGATGGCTTGATTGAGGTCAAGGCCCCAGAGGCAAAGACGCACATCCAGACGATCCTGTCCGGCGAGGTGCCGCCCGGCAATATGGCCCAGTGCCAGAGCGGCCTACTCGTTTCGGGCCGCGACTGGCTGGACTTTTTGTCCTATAGCCCCGGCCTCCCGATGTGGCGAACCCGTGTCCTCCCCGACCCGCGATGGGCCGAAGCGATCATCGCAACCGTCGAACAGGCCGAGCTCGCTATTGAGTCGATGGTCAACCGATACCAGGGCGCCGTGATTGGCCTGCCCGCAACCGAACGCATCGTCGAACTGGAGATGGTGATCGGCGCATGAGGTCCAACGAAGCCCAGCGACCAGACGTCGTGCAGCGGCTCGGCGCCTGGACCTTTCAAGCACAGATCGTCGCCCCTGTCTGGTCGTGCGATCACCACCACCGCACCCGACACGGGGCTGACACCTGCGCCCGCAAGCAGATCGACAAGGAGTCCTGACATGGACATGACAGCGAGCACAGAAGCCCGCTCAGACCAGATCAACGCGGTCGATTTGGTACAGCCGCGCACCTACACGATCGAGAAGGTGACAGCGGGCAAGGCAACCCACCCGTTCGACTTCCACCTTGTCGAGTCGCCCGGCAAGGTGTACAGGCCGAATCTAGGTCAGCGCCGCGTCATTGTCGCCGGGTGGGGTGCGGAGACGTCGGCCTACCACGGTCGCCGCTTCACGCTGTTCAACGAGCCGACCGTGATCTATGCCGGCGCCGAGATTGGTGGCATTCGCATCTCGCATATGAGCCACCTCGACAAGCCGCTCAAGACGTCGCTGGCCATCAGTCAGAAGAAGAAGGTGCCGTACATCGTTCAGCCGCTTTCCGATGTCGCACCACCCACACCGGCACCCGACACGGCCACTCGCGCAACCAAGGCTGTCGAGTGGTTCGCGGCCAAGGGGATCGTCCAGTCGGTCCTCGAGGCGCATGTTGGCAAGCCGATCGCTGAATGGGACGACGGGGATTTGGCGGCGCTCAAGACGGACTCCGACGTGATCGTGGGTGACGACGCATGAGTGCCGCCCAGACCGATGCCGCGATCGACCGCCTTGCAACAAAGCGCGTCGACCTCGGCGCTGAGGGCTTCGGGGCCTACGCGTTCTTGGTATTGAGCATTCTCGCCGGACAAGCGCCCGAGGTCATCGAGTTCATTCTCGACCGTGCGGACGAGAGGCTGTCATGAGCCACTACGAAACTCCCGAGTCCATCGAGGCCGCACGCACCCTCGACATGGCCGACCACGAATCCCGCGACCACGAGTGGCGACTGTTCCCACGCAACGACGGCCCAACGAGACGCTACAGACCATCATGCGCGCTGTGTGGCCCGATCGGTGACTGGCACACAGATGCTGAGGACGCGCGCACGTTGGGCAGACGACACACGGCTTCGATGGCTGCTGACGTTACGGCGGGGGTGAGCGATCGTGGCTGACCTCGAATACGACAACGGCGAGACGTGCGAGCCGGTCGGACGGTGCGTGTCGTGCGGCGATCCGATCTCGGATTGGGACGACTTGTGCGAGGAGTGCGGACTATGAACCCGTTCAACATTGAGACGCCCGCCTGGATGTCCGACGCACGTTGCGCCGAGATCGGTGGCGAACCGTTCTTCGAGGAAGTCGGAGCAAGTAGCCGCCAAGCCATCGCCATCTGCCACTCGTGCCCCGTCCGTGAGCAATGCCTCCAATACGCCCTCGACAACCACGAGGCATGGGGCTTGTGGGGCGGACTGCTGCCACTCCAACGCCAGCAGCTGAAGAAGGGGGCGGCATGAAGATCGCCCCAGACCTCGAGAGCCAACGCGTCCTCGACGGCGAATGGGTGGTGCGCGGTGCTATCCGCGTATTCGTCCCCGCCGCACCGAAGCCACAAGTCCCGAGGAAGCGCTACAAGAAGCACCCACGCCACGGCTCCGTCGCAGGCTACCGACGCCACCAGAAGGCCAACGAACCGCCATGTGACGAGTGCCTGGCAGCAACCCGGGAGCACTGGCGCAAGTACAAGCGTCGGGTTCGCCGGCCACCGTCACCACCCTCACCATGCGGGACGTACAACGCGTACAAGCGCCACCAACGCCACGGCGAAACCCCGTGCGACGAGTGCGCCGAAGCCCAACGCGAATACAACCGCGACTACCGACGCAGGGTCCGCGCCAACGCAAGAGCTGGGCAGCAAATAGACGAGAGGGAGGCCGCATGAACGTACAGGAATTGGTCGCACAGACGTTCGACGAGGGCGCGCTTTGGCCCGGCCCCTATCCCGGCGAGGAGGACTGATGGCGCTCCCGTGGGTCCGTTTGGACACCGGTTTCACACAGAATCCGAAGGTTCTTCACCTGATCGAGGACAAGAAGTGGCAGTCAATCGTGGTCTACGTGGCCTCTTTGGGCTACTCCGGGCAGCACGGAACGGACGGATTCATACCCGCATCGGCCCTCCCTTTCCTCCATGCGGTCAAGAAGAACGCCACCGAGCTCGTCTCTGTCGGCCTCTGGATTCCCTGTAGAGGCGGCTATGACGTCAATGGGTGGTCCGAGTTCCAGCCCTCAAACGAGGAGAACGAACGCCGGAAAGCCAAGGCGAAAGCGGCCGCCAGCGCCAGATGGGCCAAGAAGAACGGGGAGGCGTCGTGATGCTCCAAGCACATGCTCCGAGCATCTGCCCCAAGCATTCGGGTCTAGCAATGCTCCGTGCACATGCCGCCCGCATATGCACGGACGGACGGACGAACGGACATACGGAGACGGTTGCTCACGTAACGAGTAGAGCCTCACTTTCCGACACGTGCGCGCACGTACAAGATTTCGACGATTTGGAGAAGGCATGAAGAACAAAGAGCTCGCCCGACTCGCAGCCGAATACCGGGCCGCGTACCTCGTCCACAAGAAGGCAAGGGAAGAAGCCGACACCGCACGAGCCCACGCACGCATCACCAACTCCACCGAGATCCGCACAGAGCAACTCGAGCAGGTCGCGCACTCGGCGCTCCTGGCGTACATCGAAAGCGAGCCGTCATGAGTACCGAAGCCGAGATTGAGGCGGCAGCACGCGCTTTGGTTCGCGACTCTGGACGTGCGGTAGGGCACCAGCCGTCTGAGATTGAAGTGACGAACCGCCTTGGGCCGGGTGTCCGCGCCGAGGCTCACGCCGTCCTCGCCGCTGTTGAGCCGTTGATCCGTGAGCGACTGGCGCAGCAGGTGGAGGCGTTGGAGACGCACTACGACTACGTGAGCGGAAGCCACAAGGCTCGGATCATCAAGCATCCTTCGCAGATTCGAGCCGAAGCTATGAGCATCGTTCGTGGGGACGCATCATGACCACCGACCCCGAGCAGATGTGGCGGCGGTTCGCCGATGAGCATGGTCTCGACGTGAATGACGCGGGCAGACCATTCTTCGTCGACGGGGTGATGGTGGGGCGCACACCTGCCGACGACGCGGGAGAAGTGACGGCGATCGGAGCAATCCTCGCCGAGCATCACGCCGTGTGGGACGAGCGCGGTGAGATCAAGCGTTGCGTGTGCGGCCTGCTGTTCGGCATCCAGCACCCAGCGAATGGCAACCACCCGACACACCTTGCCGAGCAGTTGGCAAAGCGCACCGACGAGGCCCGCGCCGAAGCCGACAGACTCCGGGTGACGTTGGGGGCGGTGACATCCGAACTCGACAACATCGTGGACAACGAGGGCGGCGAAGGTGTCACGCACACCGAGGCGCGGATCATGCACGAGGTCGTCACACAGATTCGTGAGGCGATGAAGGATGCCCCCGACCCGGTGTCACTCGCGGACGTGCGGGAGGACGACGAGTCATGAGGATCATCGTCTGCCTGTTCCGAGGCCACCGATATGACCCGTCGATCATGTCGATGCGGCCGATTCCACTGATCCATTGCGACCGCTGCGGCAAGGAATTCTGATGACCGAACACACACGAGACGCGCTGGTCGGGTTGGTCGCGGACAACATCGCAGGCGACCACCACTACATCCGTGACGACCTTCCCGATGTCAGAGCGCGGGCGCGAGCCTCTATCGCCGGGCCTGTCGTCGATCACCTGCTCGACTGGCTCAAGGCGCACGATGCCGAGGTCGCAGCGGCGGCGTTACGGGAAGCGGCTACGGCATACGGGCACTACGCACAGCGCGACGGAGCCGAGGTCATGAACTGGCTCCGCGCCCGTGCCACCAGCGCCGACGAGGGCAACCCCCGATGACCCGCGATGACCTGATCCGTGACGCAGCGTGGGACATCCTCGGCAGCGACCAAAACGACGCGGACAAGATCCGGCAGCAACTACGCACACCCGCACCCGTTGTCGCACCGGAACCCGATGAGCCGCGGCACGTTGGCGACCTGCCACGCGGATACGGCATCGCATTCACACTCGCGCGCAACGCATGGAAACGCGCAACGACGAACGAGGGAGAAACGGCATGACAAGTGACGCGCTCATCATCGAACCCGACCGGGTAATCATGCGTGGCGAATGGGCCACCGAGATCATCTTCGACGTCGCGTACTCCGAAACCGAGAACATCAAGGAGTTCCAGTCGCGGTTCGAGATCGTCAAGGGCGACCACCTGGCCGACCCGAACGAGAGCTTCTACCAAGGCGTCGAGTTCATGGCACTTATCAAGCGCAAGAGCGATGAACGCCTGTTCGGATACCCGTACTGGCGACCAATCGCAAAATACGCAGACAGTGACGACCCCGCCGACAACGGCGAAGAGAACGGCATCGAGTACGAGTGGGACGACGAGACGGACGAGATCAAGGGCGGGGCCGCATGGGTCTGGCTGCCCGTCGAACCATTCACGGTCACGGGCTACAAGATTGCCGACACAAGCGAGGAGAACGCATGAGCGACATTTGCAACGCGTCGAACTGTGACCAGCCGGCAGGTGGTGGGTTCATCTGCCGCGACACGTTGGTCGAGCTCGAGCAATACCTCGCCGAAACACCATGGCTCGTCCACGAGTTGACGAACGCGCTGTCGAAGCAAACCCGGTTCGCAACACAGGGCGGCGGGGCATCGAAGGGTGCACCCGCCACCGATGCCCGCTTGGAAGGCGTGGCCGTACAGCCACTCATCATCAACCCCGACGCCTCCGCAGCGCTGGCGTCACTGGCCCACACGCTCCTGTCGTGGCAGGCGAACCTTGCCGACACGGTGGGGCAGCCGGTCAGATACCCGAAGCCTGCACAGTCGACCGCATGGCTGATGTCGAACCTCGAGCAGATCCGCACCTTCGTAGCCGCGGGTGACCTGTACGACGAAATCCGGTCAGCGTTCAACTATGGCCGCAACCTCATCGACCGCCCAACCGAACGCCGCTACCTCGGCGACTGCGGCTCAGAGATGGAAGACGTCTACTGCCCCGAACCGCTCTGGGGGCGCGACAAAGAACCCACCGCCACCTGCAAAACCTGCGGCACCATCTGGGAACAACCCGCACGCCTACTCGCCATCCGTGAACAAGCCGTCACCGGACTCAACGACCGCATCATGACCGCATCCGAAGCAGCCGGCGTCCTCGTCGCCTACAACCTCACCGGAGACGCCGACGAAATCAAAATGACCGACCGCATCCGCAAATGGGCCGCCCAACCCAAAGACCCCACCAAGAAACCCAAACTCGCCAAACGCACAGACCTACGCATGGTCGGCGAACGAGCAAGACCCGGCTACAAGTTCGGCGACATCCTCGCCATCCTCAACCAGCCCCGACGCACCGCATGACACGCCACGTTCGGATGTGTTGGCATCTGGACATCTTGACAAAGTTCCGGTAGCCTGAGTCATAGTGGATAGAGCGATTCCACAAGACTTCAACGAAACGCCCCCGTGTGGAATTCGGGGGCGTTTCGCATTCCCCCACCAGGACGCACGATCGCGGGAGGTTCCAATGCCTCGTCTCCGCGTTGACCGTGACACGTCCGAAGCTGAAATCGTTGCCGCGATACACAACCTGTTCGCCGCGTCCCATGTGATCGACGCCGAGCTTGCATCTGGTCGCCTGTCACGCAGCCAACGTCACACCCGCGCCGATGCCCGTGACAACCTCCACGACGAGATTGAGCGGTTGACGAACATTGTCAGGTATCGCCGCTCCCGTGTTCCGGCTTAGTACCGGGTTCGATACACGCCGTGTAGTGATTCCCGTACTGATATCACCTGATATCCGCGCGATATCAGCCCATTGCTTCCCGCGACCAGCGATCAACCACCAAGGAAACGCGCTGCGAGTCCACGGGATTCCAACAGATAGCAGCCGAAACCGGAAGCTATCCGTCAACGCAACACCGCAACACCGGTCGGGGGACCAATCTGCACGAGGCCAGAGCCTCTTGCCGAGCAAAGGTGACCGCCGTGGCGATATCCGACATCCGCGAACAGGTAACGACGGTCCGCAAGGGTCCGCCGTGTGAGGTTTGCGGCGCGCTCTCCACCCTTCCCGAGGGTGAAGCGGACGCCCTGCGCGCACTCCTGGCAGACCCGACCGTGCGCTACTCCACGCTTTCCGAGGCGCTCCTCGCCGACGAAGACACCAAGCTGGACATCAACGAATACACCTTGTCGAGACACGCTCGCGGCAAGTGTGCAGCCCGGGAACGGCTCCGCTGATGAGCATCTCGGATATCCCGAAGCGCGTTGGGACCATTCAGCGCGAACACCTGACGAACAAGGCGAAGCTTGACCTTGGTCCCGACGGTGGCGAGTTCAGCGATGCCATCCTTGACGCCCCGATCGTTGACGGCGACTTCTCCCGCATCTTCCGCATCTTCCAACTTGACCCCGACGAGTTCGAGGTCGTTGACGACACGGTGCGCATGACGACGTGGCAGCAGTCCAAGGCGCTCGAGGACGGCAGCCGCGACATCGTGCAGTTGTACTCCTACGGTGCACGGTTCAAGCGCAAGCCCAAGGCTCGCCTGTCTGACGACGAGATCGCAGAACGCCGCGCCGAGGTCACCAAGTGGCGCCTCCCGAAACGGGAGCGTAGGGCCGCCCGAAACGGTAGCGTAGCGGCGGTCATCAACCTCGCTGACATCCAGGGCGGCAAGTCCGAGGGCGGCGGCGTCGCTGCCACGCAGAAGCGCCTACTCGACGGCCTCGAGAACGTACAGCGGTGGCTCGACCGGATGCGGACCGAGTACAACATCACCGAGATCGTCATCGCCAACAACGGCGACCCGATGGAGAACTGCGCCGGCAACTACTCCGCGCAACTGTTCACCGTCGAGCTCAACCACCGCGGCCAAATGAACTTCGTCCTCGACATGTGGACGCTCTACGCCAAGCAACTGTTCCCCCAGTTCGACAAGGCGCAGTTCGTCAGCGTCCTTTGCAATCATGGCGAGTTTGGCCGCATGGGTGGCGGCAAGTCACAGACCAGCGACAGTGACAACGCTGGCGCATTCCTCGCCGAATCCCTGCAACGAGTCCTCGCCGAACGCGACGAATTCAAGCACGTCGAATGGACCATCCCGCACGACGACATGAACGTCTACCCGGTTGTTGCCGGTGTGCCAATGGCGTTCAACCACGGCCACAAGATCCCAGGCTCAGACGCCAACGGGTTCGAGAAATGGCTCAACGGTCAAGTCCGAGGCGACCAGCAAGCGCACGCTGCACGCATCTGGCAGACCGCACACCGTCACCACTTCGCAGCATGGGACATGGGCAGCTGCTCAGTGTTCCAGGCGCCCAGCCTCGACGGTGGGTCCAAGTGGCTCAAGGACATGAACGGACGCTACTCACGCAGCGGCATCCTCACATACCTTGTCGGTGAACACGCACCGCTCGGCTGGTCCGATATGGCGTTCCTGTGATGACCGCCCCGCACTGGACGCCGATCGTGCGCGACAAGGCCACATTCAACGCCGCCATGCAACGGGCACGCGACGACACCAACGCCCTCATCCAATACACCCGCGACCTCATGCTCACGCGCGCCATCGGGTTGCAGCCATGTGCGCACGGACAGCACGACGACGGCTGCGGGTGCGTGCTGTGAGTACGCTCCCCCGCTTTCGTGAACCGATGTGTGGGTGGCCCCACGATGCACGCCGACAAGGCTGCGGCTGCGTACTCGTCGGCAACCACTGGCACCTGTGCCCCGAGCATATGGCCGAACTCGGCAACGACCTGCGAGAGATCGAGTCATGAGCACCCGAGGCACAACCGCATACGACGGCGACGAGGGTATCAAGACACCCGACTGGCACGTCGAACCACGGCCACTCTGGTGCCCCTCATGTTGCGTGCCAGCCCAGACATGCGGATGTCCCGAGGCCGAACGGATGCTGGACCTCAGGCACTCGTCCGACGCGCAGGGCTAACAACCATGGCTGCGATCAACGCGACCGCACCAATGCCTAGTCCACCATAAGCAAGCGGCTTAGCATCACCGACCGCGGAGTCGCAGGCGTCTTGATTGTTCGTCGTGTCCGAGTCAGGAGTGGCGCCCGACAGTGTGCCACCAATCTCCTCACCGAAGTCGGCCCGCTGAGCTTCCGCACTGGACGGCGAGAGCACCGAGCCGCACGACACGCCACCCGCTGAGACCGACCTGAATCCAAAGACCAGGCCGGCGACAACGAACGCGACGGCCAAGGCTGCAAGCATCTGACGTTGAGTCATCCACTCAGGCTAGACCCGCAATGCCAGCCTGTCAGGAGAACGAGGGGCTGCTGATGGGCAAGCAGCACAGGGCCAAGGGCGACACCCGCACCACCAAGCAGCGCGGCTATGGCATCCAACACCAGAAGCTCAGGGCCCAGTGGAAGCGCGTCGTCGAAGCGGGCCAAGCGCAATGCCACGCAACCACATGCCTCATGCAAAGCAGGGCGATCATGCCCACAGAACCATGGGACCTGGGCCACGACCCACATCGCAACTGGACCGGCCCCGAACACCGCAGATGCAACCGGGCCGATGGCGCTAGACGTAAGAACAACCCCACCCCCCCACCCCCTCGCAGGTCGCGCGAACTGTGATCGTATCTCATGACGTGGGTTTTTGGTGCGGCGAGCGTGACCATAGAC
>NZ_JAKFEL010000178.1:0-7127 GCF_036675695.1 Aeromicrobium sp. | reverse complement strand
TGCAAGCACCACCGCGTCCCGCAGTGCGGTTTCGAGGTCGAGTAGCTCGTCCTCGAGGATGAAGCTGTCTTCAGATTTCTGATCTTCGGGTGCATCGTCGTAGAGGTAAAGCTCCTGGAAACCAACGGCAATGTTGTTGTCGATCTCTTCCAGGCACCGTACGCACTCACCTGTTGCTCGCCCCGAAGCGGACCCTGTTGCCAGGATGCCTTCCATGATGGCTTCGAGCCGAAGCTCGATCTCCACCGCAGAACCCTCGGGCACGCCGTAGACGTCGTAACCCAAATCTGCCGGTGCTTCTATCGTGACGGTGAATGTACGTTCGGCGCCCGGTTTGCGACCCATCTCATGGGTATCGAAAACCAGTGGTCCCGACAGCACGTTTGACCATCCATCCAGATGCACGACAAATCTTCGACCCGCAAGCAGGCCGAAGAGAATCGTAACCCGCGGAGCCACACGGAGGCCAATCGCCCTTCGGTCGCTTCGCTCCCTCCCGCGGCTCCGCCGCTAGGGACCGTCTGACGCGGGTGACACGATGCTGCCATGGGTGCGAGCACGTTGACCGAGGGCACGGTGCTGCACGCTGACCTCGACGCGTTCTTCGCCTCGGTCGAACAGCGTGATGACCCCTCATTGCGTGGCCGCCCGGTGATCGTCGGCGGTGGTGTCGTGATGGCCGCCTCGTACGAAGCCAAGCGCGCCGGCGTGCGTACGGCGATGGGTGGGCGCCAGGCGTTGCGCATCTGTCCCGACGCGATCGTCGTGCCACCTCGTATGCACGCCTACACGCAGGCCAGCCGCGACGTGTTCGACGTCTTCCACGACACGACGCCGATGGTCGAGGGGCTGTCGATCGACGAGGCGTTCCTGGAGGTCGGCGGTTTGCGCAAGATCCGCGGCCTCCCCTCCTCGATTGCCGCGCAGCTGCGGATCGACGTGATGGATCGCGTGGGATTGCCGATCTCGGTCGGAGTGGCGCGTACGAAGTACCTCGCCAAGGTCGCCAGTGCTGTTTCCAAGCCAGAGGGTCTACTGGTCGTGCCGATCGAGAGAGAGCTGCAGTTCCTGCATGCGCTGCCCGTGGAGCGGTTGTGGGGCGTCGGCAAGGTCACCTCGGGCAAGCTGAGGGCCGCGCGCATCAACACGGTCGGCGATGTCGCTGCGATGTACGAGCGTGAGCTCGTCCAGCTGCTCGGTCCGGGCAGCGGCCACCACCTGCATGCCTTGGCGCACAACCGCGACCCTCGTCCTGTGGTCGTCGGCAAACGCCGTGGCTCGATGGGAGCCCAGCACGCGATCGGCCGAGGCCACCACACCGCCGAGGAGCTCGATCTGACGCTCCTGGGTCTGGTCGACCGCGTCGCGGGCCGTATGCGCTCAGCCGGTCGTACGGGAAGCACGGTCACCATCCGACTGCGGTTCGGTGACTTCACCCGCTCGACGAGCTCCCATACGTTGCCGCGTCCCACCGCTCATACGCTGACGATCCTTGATGTCGCCCGCCAGCTGCTCGCGTCGCGGGCGGCGGCAATTGCCGAGAAGGGCATCACCCTGATCGGCGTCTCGGTTGGATCGCTCGATGACAACCCGATGCAGCTTGCCCTGCCGATCGACGTGGTCGGCGGAGCCACGATCGATGACGCAGTTGACGCGATACGCGACAAGTTCGGCGACAAGTCGCTCCGCCGAGCCGTGCAGGTCGGGCGTCCCGACCGAGATGCCATGCCGATCCTCCCCGACTGATCCGCGCGTTTCGCCACGGCGAACCGGCCGCCCTCGTAGCATTTTTCGATGGACGAGGGAGTCGACCGCCACGGCGTACTGCTGGAGTTGCGCCGCGTCGTCTACCGCTGCGAGATCCTCCAGAAGTCAGAGCTCTCAGACGGCGATCGTCAGGCGCTCTGGGAGTCCGTCGTTGTTGCGCTGGCAGACATCAAGGAGCTCAACGGCTGCGATCGGGCACAGCACGAGCTGTTCGAGCTCGAGCGCAGTCGCCACATTGCGCAGGCCGATGCTCCGACCGTCGTGCCGGACGGCGTCTCGATCGAGGACCTTGAGAGTGGCTGCTTGGCTCCGCCGTGTGTCGACCCGGACGCCGCAAGAGCACTGGCCGAAGCCCTGATCGCTGAACTCAGCGACTAGGCGAATTTGGCCTTCAGCTTGTCCAGGACGAAGTCGGGGACAAGACCGGACACATCTCCGCCGTGCTTGGCAACTTCCTTGACCAGGCTCGATGCGAGGAACGAGTACTCGGGAGTCGTGGGGATGAACACCGTGTCGACCTCGGTGAGGCTGCCGTTCATCTGCGCCATCTGGAGCTCGTAGTCGAAGTCAGTGACAGCACGCAGACCCTTGACGATCGCGCTGATGCCGTTGGCGGTGCAGAAGTCGACCAGCAGGCCCTTGAACGACGCGACCGAGACATTGGGCAGATGCGACGTGGCCTGGGTCAGCAGCTCCTGGCGCTCCTCGATCGAGAAGAGTCCCTGCTTTGCCTCGTTGACCAGCACCGCGACGACTACCTCGTCGAACAGGCGCGCTGCGCGTTCGATGATGTCGAGGTGACCATTGGTCACGGGGTCAAACGAGCCGGGGCACACGACCTTCGTCATGTCAGCGACCGTACCAAAGCGTCGTCTCGCCGTACTTCTTGTCCCTGAGACCGCAGGTACCCTCTGGCCACACGAATGGATCCCGCGTGGCCCGCTCGACGACGAAGAGCGCGTCAGGTGCAGTCCAGACGTCGGTGAGCGACGATACGAACCCCGAGACGGCATCTGTCGTCACCGCGTACGGCGGGTCGAGGAAGACCAGGTCGAAGGGCTCGCCGGGAAGGCTGGTCAGAAAGCGCTCGACCGTTGTGCGCATGACGACGCCTGGCGCACCCAACGACTCGACGTTCTGCTTCACGACTGCGGCTGCGCGAGCGTCCGACTCGATGAAGGTCGCATGAATGGCGCCGCGCGAGAGCGACTCAAGACCGAGTGCGCCGGAGCCGGCAAAGAGGTCGAGGACGCGAAGACCCTCGAACCCACCCAGCTCAGACTCGAGCGACGAGAACATCGCTTCGCGGACGCGATCGCTGGTCGGTCGGGTGCCGTCACCCTTGGGGGTCTTGATCTGCCGGCCGCCGTACGCGCCGGCGATGATCCTCGTCATGTGCGCTCCAGGTAGTCGGCCTGCTCAGATCGCTCGAGATCCGCAACGGCGTCAGCCAACGCCTGGTGATTGGCGAGCGACGGGTCTTCGGCCACAAGAGCATCAGCAGCTGCTCGGGCATCGTCGATGACGTCACCATCGCGTACGACCGAGAGCAGGCGCAGACTTGACCGCAGCCCCGATTGGCGGGCGCCGAGGACGTCACCCTCACGACGCAGCTCGACATCGAGGCGCGAGAGTTCGAACCCGTCATTCGTCCCTGCGACGGCGTCGAGTCGCTCACGAGCCGGCGAGCCCTCCTCGGCTGACGTCACCAGCAGACAGAGGCCCTTCTCGCTGCCTCGACCGACGCGACCTCGCAGCTGATGCAGCTGCGACATACCGAACCGGTCGGCGTCCATGATCACCATGACGGTCGCATTGGGTACGTCGACGCCGACTTCGACGACCGTCGTCGCGACGAGCACGTCGAGCGATCCCCCGGCGAACGCATTCATCGCCGCGTCCTTGTCCTCGGAGCTCATGCGACCGTGCAGGCTGCCGACTCGCAGGCCGTGGAGCGGGCCGGCTGTCAGCTCGTCGGCCAGCTCGACCAGCGAACGAGTGTCCTTGTCGTCGACCTCGCCGCCCTCACCGATGCGTGAGACCACGACATACGCCTGCCGACCGTTGCCAACTTCCTCACGGACTCGTTCCCAAGCACGGTCGAGCCAGGAGCGGCGATCAGCGGGTACGACAGTGGTCTGGATCGGCTGGCGCCCGGCCGGCAGCTCCCGAAGCGTCGACACCTCGAGATCACCGAAGACACTCATCGCGATGGTTCGCGGGATCGGGGTTGCCGTCATGACGAGTACGTGAGGCGTCACCTCGGCTCGGTCGACCAGCGCCGATCGTTGCTCGACGCCGAAACGATGCTGCTCGTCGACGACAAGAAGTCCCAGCTCGGCGAACTGCACGTGCTCCTGGATCAGTGCGTGCGTACCGACGACGATCCCGGCCTCGCCGGACGCGGCGTCAAGGAGCGACTCATTGCGAGCCTTGGCGCCCATCGAGCCAGTCAGCAGCCGTACGCGGGTGGCCCCATCGGCTCCCCCGAGCATGCCGCCCTTGGCGAGGTCTCCGAGGAAACCCGTGATGGCCCGATAGTGCTGCGCTGCCAGCACTTCTGTCGGCGCCAGCAGCGCCGCCTGCCCGCCTGAGTCGATGACCTGCAGCATCGCCAGGAGTGCGACTATCGTCTTGCCCGAACCGACCTCACCCTGGAGCAGTCGGTGCATCGGGTGGGGCTTCTCGATGTCTGCGGCAATCTCGTTCAGCACGTCACGTTGCCCAGCAGTCAGCGTGAACGGGAGCTGCTGCTCGAACCGCTCGCGCAGTCCCCCAGGCGAAACCGGGCGGGCCTTGGCACGTTCGTTTTCAACCGTGAGACGTCGCTGCGCAAACACGGTCTGTACGACGAACGCCTCCTCGAACCGGAAGCGATCGCGCGCTCGCTGCCAGTCCTTCGCATTGCGGGGACGGTGGATCGCCTCGAACGAGCCCATCAGGTCAAAGAACCCACGAGGGTCTCGAACATCGGAGGGCAACGGGTCGGCGACCGGGTCGATCGCGTCTAGGCACATACCAACACAGCGTTCGATCTTCCAGGTCGCCATCTTCGCGGTGGCCCTGTAGATCGGGATGATGCCCCGGCTCAGCCGGCTCGACTCGGTCGGGTCGTCGGACGCCTCGATCGACTCCCAGTCTGGATGCGTGAGCTGGAGCTTGCGGTTGAACTCGGTCACCTCGCCTGCAGCGAGCCCCAGCGTTCCGGGGACCATCGACTTGAGGCGCCACGCCTGCTGGAAGAACGTCAGGGTGAGGTGTCCTGTGCCGTCGGTGACGACAACTTCCGTACGAGTGCGCCGGCCGCCCGCACCGAACGAGTGGTTCTTGACCGAGTCGATGCGCGCCATGATCGTCACGTGCTGGCCGACCACCAGCTCCGAGAGATCGGTGAGCTTGCCGAGCTCGGCGTACCGGCGCGGGTAGTGCCGCAGCAGGTCGCCAACAGTCTTCATCTCGAACGCCGTGGCCAACGGCTTGGCCGTCTTGTCGCCGAGGATGTTGGCGAGCTTGGTGTCGAGGCCGACCATCACTCGACCGCGATGAAGAGCGGGTAGTTCTCCTGGCCCCCGTCATAGACCACGAGGTCGACGTCCGGGCGGGCCTGACGTAGGTGCTCGGTCAGGTGGGCCCCGACGCCGTCAGCGCCACCCTCGCCAAGGACGACCGTCACCATCTCGCCGCCGGGCGACAGGATGCGGTCGAGCACTTCGACAGTCACGTCGAACACGTCGTTGCCGACCACGGCGAAGTCGCCGGCGATCACGCCGAGGACGTCACCGGGCTTGCACGGCCCAACCATCGTCATGCCGGGCTCGGTCGCGATCGTGACGGCTCCGTGCTGCGTATGCGCGGCGGCGCTCGACATCGCGACCACGACCTCGTCGTAGCCGAGACCTGGATCGTGCACGGCGAGAGCGGCAAGGCCCTGGACCTGCGCCGTTGTCGGGATGACCGCCACCCGTATGCCGTCCTGCCGTGCAGCCTGCGCTGCGGCTTCGAACTGGCCGATGTAGCGGTAGTTGTTGGGCAGCACGATGATCTCGTCTGCACCGGAGTTCTTGAGTGATGCGCTCATCGCGGCGACCGTCAGCGGGGCCTCGCGAGTGAACTCGAGAGGTAGCGCGCCAGCTTCTTCACACAGCGCCGTGAGGCCTGCACCAGTAGTCGCAGCAATGACGACGCGACCGCCCTTGGGGCGCTGAGCGATCTGATCGGCGAAGTGGGTGACGGTGATCCGGTACGGACGACCTGCCGCAATGCCCGCCTCGACCGCAGCACCCACATCGTCGACGTGCACGTGGATGTTCCAGAGCCGGTCACCTCCGACCACGACCAGCGAGTCGCCTAGCGGCAACAGCTTCGCCCGCAGCTCGGGGATCGCATCATCGTCGGCGTCGAGGAGGTACATCACCTCGTACGACGGTCCGTCGGCGCTGAGGTCATCGCCGGGCACGAGAACTGGCACCGGTACGGGTGCGCTGACCTTCTCTGGCACGCGTCCCGTGAGGGCCTGCTCCGTGGCGTCGAGCACCACGACCAGCGCTCGGCCTCCTGCGTCGACAACGCCGGCGCGGGCGAGAAGTTCCATCTGCTCCGGTGTGCGCGCGAGGGCAACGCGGGCGGAGTTGGCCGCCTTGCCAAAGACCGTACGACCATCAATGCCGGCCTCGGCAGCCTCCGTGGCTCCCACGGCGGCTGCGCGGGCCACCGTGAGGATCGTGCCCTCGACCGGTACGCCCACCGCGGCATATGCGGCGTCGGCCGCGGCGACGAACGAGGCGGCAATATCGGAAGCGGTGACAGTGCTCGCGAGGTCGAGATCGGAGAAGCAGGCGCGTACGAGCTGCGACAGGATCACGCCGGTGTTGCCCTTGGCGCCCGTGAGCAGACCGTCGACGTACGCCTTGACCAGGTCGGGCAGCTCTGTGCCCCGAGGCAGGGCGTTGACAGCGTCTGCGCCTGAGACGAATGTCAGGTAGGCGTTGGTGCCAGTGTCACCGTCCGGCACCGGGAACACGTTCAGGGCATCGATCTCGGCCCGAGCGACGGAAAGGGCTTCAGCGCACAGCTGAGTCCACGCCCGAAATGCCGTGGAGTTGAGGGTGAGGCCCATGGGGCGAGGCTATCGGTCAGCACCGCGCACCCAGCGGACCCACGCGATTCGCGTCAGCGTCAGGTCATCGGCTATTCTTGAGCGGTTGTCTGCTGACGCATGCGTCGGCGGCACCCACATTCGTCCAAGCAATCTGATTCAACAGGAGTTCGCCGTGGCTGCGGTCTGTGATGTGTGCGGCAAGGGACCTGGCTTCGGCCACAACGTCTCCCACTCGCACCGACGCACGAAGCGTCGTTTCGAT
>NZ_JAKFEL010000106.1:0-7192 GCF_036675695.1 Aeromicrobium sp. | reverse complement strand
TGACCTTCTCGCCAGCCTGCTTGAGGTCGGACACGGCTTGATCGCCTCTGCCCTCCGCCTCCAGCGACTCGTCATCGGTTGCCTTGCCGGTGGCCTCCTTGGCTTTGCCCTTGAGGTCATCGGTTGCGTTCTCGATCTTGTCGTCGAGTCCCATGATCTGTCCTTTCGTCGGTTTTGTGAGTAATACCCAACGGCCCGCGCCGTACACGTCGCGTGAGCGTCGAGCATCCCGATTTCTCGATTTTGCCTCCACCGGCAGCAGTGAGGTGCTTCACTCAAAGTGGGAGCCGAATGCGCGTCGCTCGATGGGCATTCGGAAGGGGGTGCGGGCACATTTGCCCGTGTGGTTTGAGGGAGTGGACAATGGTCGGATCGTTCTGCCGTGGGGTCGCGGTGACAGCTGCGGCCGTCCTGACCGCTGGGTTGATGTCCGTATCGCCGGCCCAGGCGGCCGATGACATCACGATCAATCTGGTCGCACTGAATGATTTCCACGGTCAGATTGACGGCAAGGTCGTCCAGTGGGCGGCGACGGTGGAACAACTGCTGGCCGATGGTCCGGCCGACAACACGTTGCTGATTTCGGCCGGTGACAACGTCGGCGAGTCCTCGCCTGCATCCGCGGCGCAGGACGACGATCCGGCGATCGATGTGCTCAATGTCTTGGGCGTTGATGCCTCAGCCGTCGGCAATCACGAGTTCGACCGCGGCTACAACGATCTGGTCAACCACATCATGGAGCGCGCCGATTTCCCGATCCTCGGTGCGAACGTCGCGAAGTCTGACGGGTCCCCCGCGCTTGATGCGTCCACGACGTACACAGTCAGCGGAGTGCGGATAGCCGTCATCGGAGCGGTCACATCGGCCACGCCAGAACTCGTCAAGCCGTCGGGCATTGAGGGCTTGACCTTCGGTGACCCCGTGACGGCGGTCAACACCGAGGTCGATCGCCTGAATGCACTGCCAGCATCCGAGCAGCCTGACGTCATCATTGCGGCCATCCACGAGGGTGCTCCATGGGGAAGCTGGAACCTTGAGCAGGCCATGCAGAGCAGCAGCATCTTCACCAGACTTGTCGAGGACACTTCGCCCGACGTCGATGCACTCATCATGGGCCACACCCACATCACGTACGTCTACGATGCGCCGGTCCCCGGCGACCCGAACCGCACCCGCCCGTTGATTCAGACCGGCTTTCACGGACAGAACGTCGGCCAGATCAAGCTGACCGTTGACTCCGACACGGGCCAGGTGAACGCCTACACCGCGCGCAACGTCGCCCGCGTCACGACCTCGGATCAGGACCTGATCCCGACGAACACAAAGCTGGCCACGATCGCCCAGATCCGCGACGATGCGGTCGCCTTCGCAGCAGCGCAGTCGGAAGAGGCGGCGGCGGTACAACTCGAGCTCGACGAGGCTGAAGCCGCCGGCGAAGATGCATACGCCGAGGTCCAGCGGCTGAAGACCGAGTACGAGGCCGCCGTGACGGCCCGCAACACGGCATATACCGAGGCTTCCCGGCTCAAGAAGATCTACGAAGCAGCCATCACGGCCGGACAGGCTGGCTACGCCGAGGCTTCTCGCATCAGGCAGGCCTACGACGCGGCCGTGATGGAGGCCCGGGCCGACTACGCCGCCGCCACGTCGATCAAGCAGGCCATCGACGCGTACGCAGCCGAGGGCAAGGCCGCCTACGCAGTTGCCACCACCGTCAAGGAGGCCTACCTGGCGGCAGTGGCGGAGGGCAAGGAAGCGTACGCGACCGCCACACGGATCAAGTTGCTGTTCGACGCGGCCGTGGCCGAGGGCAAGGCTGCATACGCAACAGCGGCGACCATCAACGCGTCCATCAACGCTTACGCAGCCGAGGGCAAGGCCGCATACGAAGAAGCCGCGAGGATCAAGCAGGAGTACCAGGCCACCATGGCGATCGGGGACCCAGACTCAAGCATTCTCCTGGCAGAGCTGACGCAGCAGTACACGGACGCCATCGCCGCCGGGCATGCTGCGTACGCAAAGGCCACAGCACTTGTTCCCGACTACGATGCAGCCATCGCAGCCGGCAAAGCCGCTTACGCCGAGGCTACGGCCCTGAAGCCGGAATACGAGGCAGCCGCCGCAGCTGGCAAAACCGCCTACGCAAAAGCCACAGCCCTGATACCCGACTACGACGCAGCCATCGCAGCCGGCAAGACCGCCTACGCAAAAGCCACAGCACTTGTTCCCGACTACGACGCAGCCATCGCAGCCGGCAAAGCCGCTTACGCGAAAGCCGCCGCCCTGATACCCGACTACGACGCAGCCGTCGCAGCCGGCAAAGCCGCCTATGCAGAGGCGGCGGCGCTGAAGCCGGAATACGACGCTGCCATCGCGGCCGTACAGGAAGCGAGCGCAACTGTGTCCGCGGTGAAGGAACTGTACGACGCGGCGATCGCGACCTTGAACGACCTGATAGCGACCGTGGCAGCCCTCAAAGAGAAGCTGCTGGGTCTCCTGTGAGACTCAGTCGACAGGTGTGAGCAGGAAGATCGGGATCAGGCGGTCGGTCTTGACCTGGTAGTCCGCATAGTTCGGGAACGCCTCGACAGCACGGTCCCACCAGACAGCGCGCTCGTCGCCCTTGAGCTCACGCGGCGTGTAGTCCTTGCGGACAGCGCCGTCCTTGAGCTCGACCAGCGGCGCGTCGACGAGGTTGTAGAACCAACTCGGGTTGTCGGGCGCTCCGCCCTTAGATGCGACGACGAGGTATTCGCCTTCGTGCTCGACTCTCATCAGGGCGGTCGTACGGATCTTGCCGCTCTTGGCACCCAGCGTGTACAGCAGGATGATCGGGCGGCCCAGGATCGAGTTGCCCTTTTCGCCGTCGGTGCTCTCATAGAGCTCGGCCTGCTTGCGGGCCCAGTCGGACGTGCTCGGTGCGTATTCCCCAATCAGCGGCATGTCCCAAGCCTTGCAGAAGGCTCAAAATGTCATTCCTAGCGGTAAGAATGGATTTGTCGCCGCAGGTCAGGGGGACCGCGGCCAGAGAATTCGAGGACATCATGGACTGCAAGATCGAGCTCATCTTCGTACCTGTCACCGACGTCGATCGCGCGCGCGACTTCTACGCCAACCAGGTCGGCTTCAACCTCGACCACGACATTCGAGTCGACGAAAACGTACGTTTCGTCCAGCTGACGCCAGCCGGCTCAGCCTGCTCGATCGCGTTCGGCGAGGGTATGGGCAGCGGACTCGCTCCCGGCCAGCAGGACAGCATCCAAGTCGTTGTTGCAAGCGCCCAGGCGGCCCGCGATGAGCTCATCGCCAAGGGCGTGGATGCGACCGAGCTCGACGTCCAGCCGTGGGGCACGTTCACCACCTTTGCCGACCCTGATGGCAACCGCTGGCACGTTCAGGAGCTCCCTGTGCGCTAAGGCAGACTGTCTCCGTGACTTCGGAGATGCCTGCAGACCTGCTCATCCACGCGCTCGAGGCCAAGGGCTTCATGCCGGAGGACGAGGGCGAATTCCTGCACCGCGTCGCGCGTGGGCGGCTCCCTCACGGGCCGGCACTCGAAATCGGTACGTACTGCGGCAAGTCCGCGATCTACATGGGTGCCGCAGCGCGCGAGGTCGGTGGCACCGTGCTCACCGTCGACCATCATCGTGGCTCCGAGGAGAACCAGGCTGGATGGGAGCATCACGACTCGACTCTCGTCGACGACGAGTTCGGCCTGATGGACACCCTGTTGGTGTTCCGCAAGACGATTGCCCGCGCTGGGCTCGAAGATCAGGTGACCGCTGTCATCGGCAAGTCGACCAGCGTCGCGACCTGGTGGCAGACCCCCGTCAGTCTGCTGTTCATCGACGGCGGTCACGCCGAGGAGCACGCCCAGAACGACTACTCAGGCTTCGCCCGCTGGATCATGCCGGGCGGCGCCCTGGTGATCCATGACGTCTTCGAGCGTCCTGAGGACGGCGGTCAGGCACCGTTCCACGTATGGCAGCGCGCCGTAAGTTCTGGTGCGTTCGAGCCGACCGAGACAGTCGGCTCGATGCGGGTACTAACGCGCAGTCGGGGAAACGCCGGCGAACCAGTCGGTTGACGGGCAGTCGCACTCGAGCGCGATCTCGTCGAAGCTGACTCCGATTCCGTGGCCGGTCATGATGCCCGAGCCAAAGGTCGTCGAGGTGAGCACGTCCCACGCGAGGATCACGGCCGCTGCGGTGTAGGTCGTGTGCTCGTGCGGCCAGTGGACGCCATCGGGCGTGACATAGCCCGTCCAGTAGGCGCCGTCGTCGTGACGAAGGTGCTGCATGTCGGTGAATACTTGCTCGGCCCGGGGATCACCGATCGCCTGCAGCGCCATGGCGAGCTCGCAGGTCTCGGCACCTGTGAACCAGGGGTTCTCGCTGACGCAACGGATGCCGAGACCGTCCTCGACGAACGTGTCCCAGCGTGAAGCGAGCATCTCGTCAGCGGCGGGACCGCGTACGGCGCCACCGAGGACCGGGTAGTACCAGTCCATCGAAAAATTCGACTTGTCGAGGAACTGGTCGCGATGCTCGCGCAGTGCGTGGCCCAGACGGCCTCCGGCGAGCTCCCATTCGGGCTGGGGCTCGTCCATGATCTCGGCGAGCGCCACGCCGCAGCGCAGCGCCTGGTAGATGCTCGAGCTGCCCGCGAGGAGTGCCTCGCGGTTGATCTTGGCGGGACCGTTGGAGTCCCACTCGCGCGACCACGCGATGCCACCGAACGGAAGCTGCAGGTCGACGACCAGGTCGAGCGCGCGGCGTACGACAGGCCACATGCGCTCGAGGAAGTCGCGGTCCCGGCGGATCGACCAGTGGTGGAGCACACCGACTGCGATGTAGCCGGCCATGTTGGTCTCGGTGCTGGCGTCCTCGACGGAGCCGGCCACCAGCTTCATGGGCCACGAGCCGTCTTCACGCTGATTGCGCAGGCACCAGTCGTATGCAGCCTCGGCGGCCGCGACCTCACCACCGACGAGCAGCGCCATGGCGCCCTCGACGTGGTTCCAGGCGTCGGTGTGCTCGCCGATCGTCCACGGGATCGCGCCATCGGGCTCCTGCATCGAGGCAATGCTGGCAGCCGTCTGGGCAATCTGCTCCGGGGTCATGACGCTAGCCCTCAGGAAGAGGGAGTCTCCGGCTTGCGCAGGTAGAGCACCATGCTCTTGCCGATGACCGGGTTGAGGAGCTTCTCCGCGAAGCGCGTCACGGTGCTGTAGCGAGGCGTCTTCATGATGTCCCACACCAGGACCTGGTGATAGGCCTTCACGAGCGGGTTGTCGTCGTTCTTGACACCGACAGCGCACTTGAGCCACCAGTAGGGCGAGTGCAGACCGTGGGCGTAGTCAATGCCCTCGAACGTCATGCCAGCGTTCTCGAGCTTGCCGATCAGCTCCTTGTCGGAGTAGATGCGGATGTGGCCTCCGGGCGTGTTGTGGTAGTCGTCCGAGAGCTTCCAGCAGAGGATCTCGGGCAGCCAGCGGGGCACCGTGATGGCCATCGTGCCACCGGGGCGCAGGACGCGTACGAGTTCGTCGATCGCCTGGATGTCGGCGGGGATGTGCTCGAGGATCTCCGAAGCCACGACGCGGTCGAACTCACCGTCGGCGAAGGGCAGCGACAGTGCGTCACCCTCCTTGATGTCGGCGGATGCGCCCTCGGGAACCTCGCCAGCCTCCTTCATCGCACCGAACAGGTCCAGCACGTTGGCCAGCTCGTCGGCGTCCTGATCGAAGGCGACGACGTCGGCGCCGAGGCGGTACATCTCGAACGAGTGCCGACCGGCGCCAGCGCCCATGTCGATCACTCGGTCGCCCGGCTTCAGACCGAGGCGGTCAAAATCAACTGTCAGCATCTACTTGTCTCCATTGTTCTTGGCCGCGTGTGCAGCGATCACTTCTTCGTATGCGGCGGCAGTGGACTTGGCCACCGCTCCCCAGCTGAATGTCTCGAGAACGCGCTCGCGTCCGGCCTTGCCCATCGCCTCGCGGCGCTTGGGGTCGTCGAGCAGCTCGGCAATGGCGGCCTCGAGCTCTCCGACGTCACCGGGGGTGACGAGCTTGGCGCAGACGCCATCCTCGCCGACAACCTCGGGGATCGCGCCGGCACGGCTCACGACGAGCGGAGTGGCACAGGCCATCAGCTCAGCGGTCGGCAGCGAGAAGCCTTCATAAAGCGACGGGACACAGGCGAGCTCGGCTGAGCCCATCACGTCCACCAGTTCGGCGTCACTGATGCCGTTGACGAACTTCACGTGCTCGGCGATGCCCAGGTCATCAATGAGCTTCTCGGTACGTCCTCCGGCCTTGAGCGTGGTGACGAGCATGAGCTCGACGTCGCGCTCGGTGCGGAGCTTGGCGAATGCCTCCAAGAGGGTCGCGATGCCCTTCATCGGTGCGTCGGCGCTGGCCATGGCGACGATGCGGCCGGGTACGCGCGGGGCGGTCGGCGGTACGAACACGTCGTCGACGCCCAGCGTGATGACCTCGAGGACCGACGGATCGACGCCGAAGTCGGCGATGATGTCGCGGCGGCTCGACTCGGAGACCGTGAGGATCTTCGTGAGCTGCTTGGCGACACGCTTCTGCATACGCAGGAAGCCGTACCAACGACGGGTGCTGAGCTTCTTGCGAAGCGGCGCCTGCGCCAGGTCGATGCGGCGATCGAACGTGATCGGGTGATGGATCGTCGTGATCAGCGGGAAGCCCATCTCAGCGATGTCGAGCATGCCGGAGCCAACCGTCTGGTTGTCGTGGACGATGTCGAAGTCGCCGATCCGATCCTTCATCAAGCGGGCAGCACGCTTGCTGAACGTCTTGGGCTCGGGGAATCCGGCGGTGCACATCGTCAGGAATTCCTCGACGTCGGTCAGGTCGCGGAACTCCTTCGGCTTCGGAACGCGGAAGGGGTCGGGCTCGCGATAGAGATCGAGCGACGGAACCTTGTGCAGGATGACGCCCTCGTCCAGTTCCGGATAGGGCTGGCCCGAGTAGACCTCGACATGGTGACCGAGCTCAACCAGCTCACGGCTCAGGTGTCGGAGGTAGACGCCCTGACCCCCGCAATGTGGCTTGCTGCGGTAAGACATGAATGCGATACGCACGTGGCGCCTCCGTCGGGTTGTACAAGTTCAGTGCACTTGACTGAACTTTCAATTGTCTCGTGACCAAGGGCCAATG
>NZ_JAKFEL010000022.1:0-7248 GCF_036675695.1 Aeromicrobium sp. | reverse complement strand
CCGAACACGAGGAACGTCAGCAGCAGGATCAAGCCGATGTTGCGATCGCTGCGCTTGGTGATCGTGTAGGCCTGTCGCATCTGGCGGATGCGGCCCTTGGCGGGTGCGGGTGTGGCGTTGGACATGAGGGTCAGTCTACGGCTGCATGCGGATCGCGGCGCTGCCGCGTCCGCTCTCGATGGCCTGCTGGTAGAGGCGACCGGCGCGGTAGGACGAACGTACGAGGGGTCCGGACATGACTCCGGCGAATCCGACCTCGTCGGCCTCGTCCTTGAGCTCGACGAACTCCTCGGGCTTCACCCAGCGCTCGACGGGGTGGTGGCGCTTGGAGGGGCGGAGGTACTGCGTGATCGTGATCAGGTCGCAGCCGGCCTCGTGCAGATCGACGAGTGCTTGCGACACCTCTTCACGGGTCTCGCCCATGCCGAGGATCAAGTTGGACTTGGTGACCAGGCCGTAGTCGCGGGCTTGCGTGATGACGTCGAGCGAACGCTCGTATCGGAATGCCGGGCGAATGCGCTTGAAGATGCGGGGGACAGTCTCGACGTTGTGCGCCAACACTTCGGGGCGGCTGTCGAAGACCTGCTCAAGCAGCTCGGGCACGCCGTTGAAGTCGGGGATGAGGTTCTCGACACCGATTCCGGGGTTGAACTCGTGGATCTTGCGGACCGTCTCGGCGTAGAGCCAGGCGCCACCGTCGGGCACGTCATCGCGAGCAACACCAGTGATGGTCGCGTAGCGGAGTTGCATCTTCTGCACACTCTCGGCAACGCGACGGGGCTCGTCGCGGTCGATCGGGTCGGGCTTGCCGGTGTCGATCTGGCAGAAGTCACAGCGGCGGGTGCACTGTTCGCCGCCGATGAGGAACGTCGCCTCGCGGTCTTCCCAGCACTCGAAGATGTTGGGACAACCGGCTTCCTGACAGACCGTGTGGAGACCCTCGCCCTTCACCAGATTCATCAGCTCGGTGTATTCGGGACCCATCTTGGCGCGAGTCTTGATCCACTCGGGCTTCTTCTCGATCGGGGTCTCCGCATTGCGGACTTCGAGCCGCAACATCTTGCGGCCTTCAGGAGCGATAGTCACAAGGTCAGCCTACGCCTGCGCACCAATGGAGAGATCAAGCAGTGGGGCGGCCGCAGCAAGGTCTGGCGAGGGGACGTACGACTCCCACCCCAGTAGCTCGACCAGATGTGGAGCCACCGCTGCTGCAGCCTCCGGAACCGTGACATCGCGGCCCAACTCTGCGGTCAGCGAGGTGACTCCTGCGTCAGCGATGCCGCACGGTACGAAGCGTTCGTAGTAGCTCAGATCGACGTCAGCATTCAGCGAGAAGCCGTGCATCGTCACGCCTCGCGAGACACGGATGCCGATCGCCGCGACCTTGCGCTCGATCTTGCCGTTGCCGGCCGGCAACCACACTCCGGAACGACCGGCGACCCGGCCGGTGGTCACGCCGAGATCGGCAATGGCGCGGATCAGAGCTTCCTCGACACGGCGTACGTAGTCGACGACCAGAACGTGCGAGGGGAGCTTGGTGATCGGATAGCCGACGAGCTGGCCCGGTCCGTGGAACGTGATCTTGCCGCCACGGTCGACATCGATGACCACTATGGGGGCACCTCCCGCTTGCGGGGGAACGTCGAACGGACGCTCGTGGGGCTCGGTGCGACGTCCGGCCGTGTAGACCGCGGGATGCTCGAGGAACATCGCCGTGTCGCCGATCTGGTCGTTGGCGCGCTGCTGGTGAAACTCGCGCTGCAACTCCCAGGCGTCGAGGTAGTCGATCGCCTTGTCGCCGTACCAGTCGTCGATGATCTGGAGCTTCGTCACGACTCCAGCGTATCTCCGTCCACCATGACCATCGAATCGATGTCGACGGAGGCCTTGGCGAAGTTCTCGCGCCGATCCTCGGGTGACATCGCTGCGACGTGCTCAAGGGCCTCGAGGGGATAGTCGACGACCATGCGCCCTGGCTGAACAGGGACAGTGCTGTGCACGACGCGATCGTCAAACACGTGCACCAGGTCGAATGACTGCGATCCGTCGTAGCCGCGCAAGCCGCGTGGATCAGCCGCCGGATCGATGATGTAACAGGTCGAGGCGGCGACCGAGACCGGCACAGAGCCGAGCGTGCTGTGTGCGGAGTAGTGGTAGTGCCCGGCGAGGATCGTACGAACGTCAGTCCCTTCGATCGCGTCGGCCAGCAGGTGTTGATCGGCGAGCTCGATGATCGTCATCAACTGAAGGTGCGTCGCGATCGGCGGATGGTGCATCGCCAGTACGGTGCCGTGCGGCGCGGGTGTCATCAGTTCCTCGCGCAGCCATCCCAGCTGGGTCGGCGTCAGCTCGCCGTCGTGATAGCCGGGAATCGTGGTGTCGAGCGCGATGATGCGCAGCCCGTTGATGTCGAAGACCTGGTCGATCGGCTCATCGGGATCGGTGTCGCGCCCAAGCAATCTGTGTGCGAACGGCTCACGCGCGTCGTGATTGCCCATGACCCAGATGAGCTCGGCGTCCATCTCTGCCGCCGCGTCGACCACGATCGAGGCGACGGCCTCGTACGCCTCGGGCTCGCCGCGATCTGCGATGTCACCTGTGAATACGATCGCGTCGGGTCGCACGATTGCCAGTCGACTCATCGTGGCTTCGAGATAGGCGGCCGGGTCAGTGTTGCTGTAGACCGCCGCGTTGCCGGGCCCGAAGTGGGTGTCGCTGACGTGGGCGATGACATGAGACGCGGGTGCGTGCTGGCCGAGCTGCATGGTTCCAACGTACGACTGCATAGTGGCAGTCCTGTGGATGCCGATCGGCGGTCGCGAGGCGATTGCGGCACGGTGTCGCGATGGATTGGTTCGTCGCGTGGGTGGCAGCGATTGCAGCGCTGGCAACGTCGGACGACGTGCGCTGGGCGGGAGTCCTGGGCGGGCTCGATGACGTACGGGCTGAGGCGTTTGCGAGCGCCGATCCTGAGCTGCTGGGCGAGGTGTACGTACGAGGCAGCTCAGCCCGAGCGAGCGATGCTGAGCTGATCCGCGACTACGAGCGAAGGGGAGCGCGCGTCATGGGTGCCGACCTCATCGTCCTGTCATGCAAGGTCGGACATGCGTCGACCGATCGGGTACGTCTTGAGGTTGTCGATCGGCTGGCGGAGGCGCACGTCGAGTGGGATGACGGCACGACGCGTACGTTGCCGCGAGACCTGCCGACGCGACGAGTCGTGACACTCATGCTCACTGCGCATGGTTGGCGCATCGAAAACTAGAACTCGTTCCACTACTGTGACGGCGTGACTGTTCGCGCGCTCTGACGCGCCCGACAACTACTACTTCTGGCTGGAGCGTGACGCATGAAGACCACTGTCGCTGTTGTGAACTCGCAAGGCGCCGACTTCTCCCTCGAAGAGATCGAGCTCGGCGAGCCGCAGGCCGATGAGGTTCTGGTCAAGATCGTCGCGACCGGCTTGTGTCATACCGATATCCACCTCAAGGGCTTCCTGCCCGAGGAGATGTTCCCCAATGTCTTCGGCCACGAGGGCTCAGGCATCGTCGAGGCCGTCGGCGAAAGCGTCAGTGGGATCGAGGTCGGCGACCACGTCGTTATCTCGTTCCGGTCCTGTCGCGGCTGCGAGAACTGCAAGAACGATCTAGTGGGCTACTGCGACTCGTCGCTGCTGCTCAATTACATGGGTATGCGCATGGACGGCAGCACGACCTACAGCCGCGACGGCTCGCCGGTGTTCGGCAACTTCTTCGGCCAGTCGAGCCTCTCCCAGTACGCCATCGCGTACGCAGACAACTGCGTGGTCGTCGACAAGTCCGTCGACCTCACCAAGGTTGCCCCGTACGGCTGCGGTTTCCAGACCGGCGCGGGCACCGTGCTGAACGTTCTCAAGCCGACTCCCGCCGACAGTCTGGTCGTCTTCGGTTGCGGAGCCGTCGGACTGTCGGCGCTCGCGGCCGCAAAGCACCTGGGCGTCGGAACGATCATTGCCGTCGACCCGCTGGAGAACCGTCGCGCCACCGCCGCCGATTACGGCGCGATCGGCGTCGATCCCATGGCCGAGGACGACGTTGTCGCCAAGGTCAAGGAACTCACTGGCGGCAGCGGAGCGACGTACGCGATCGACACCACAGCGATCTCCGCGGTCGTCAAGCAGGCACAGCAGGCGCTGAAGGTTCGCGGCACGCTGGTCGCGCTCGGGCTGGGTGCCGAGGAGTACGCGATCGATGCGATCGACCTGCTGCAGACGGGCAAGACCATCAAGGCATCCATCGAGGGCGACTCCGACCCGCAGGAAATGGTTCCGCGGCTGATCGCCCTGAACGCAGCTGGCGAGTTCGACGTCGATGGGCTGATCGCGACCTACCCGTTCAGCGAGATCAACACTGCCGTCGCAGATGTTCTGGCCGGGAAGGTCGTCAAGCCCGTCCTGGTGTGGTGACGAAACCCGTCACAACGCCGCGTCGATGGTCGACGCGAGATCGGGATGATCGAACTTGAACCCTGCTGAATTCAGAGCTTTGGGGGAGACCCGCAGCGATCCGAGAAGGTCCTTCGCGATGCCGGTGCCGAGTGCGACCTTGAGCGCGATGCCGGGTGCGGCCAGGAAGGTCGGACGGTTCAACGCATCGCCCAGCGCGTCGGTGAACTCCGCGTTGGTCTGCGACTGAGGCATCGTCAGGTTGTACGGACCGTTGGCGGTCTGCGAATCGAGTAGGAACTCGACCGCGCGCAGCCAGTCGACCAACGAGATGAACGACATGTACTGAGTGCCGGGTCCGAGCTTTGCTCCAGCACCGAGCTTGAACGGGATCAGCATGAGCTTGAGGAGTCCGCCACGCTTGTCAAGCACCAGCGTCGTACGCAGGAACACCACGCGGGTCGTCTCGACGGCTGGGAGGGCTGCGGCTTCCCAGGCTTGGACGAGGTCGGCGAGGAAGCCGGTGCCGGCGGCGGAGCGCTCGGTGAGCACCTCGTCGCCGCGGTCGTTGCCGTAGAAGCCCATCGCGGACGCCGAGAGCATCACGGGCGGGGTCGGTGACTTCGCGATTGCCTGTGCGATCACGCTGGTCGGCGACGTACGGGAGTCGAGGAGCTCCTGCCGGTAGGCCCGCGTACGTGGCCAGCGCGAGATGGAGGCGCCAGACAAGTTGATGACGGCGTCAGCCGCGTTGATCAGGTCCTGGTCGATGACACCGGCCGCTGGATCCCAGCGTGAGGCATCGTCGCCGGAGCCTGAACGCACCAGTCGAGTGACCGTGTGCCCGCGCTCGCGCAGGTGGTCAGTCAGCGCCGTGCCGAGGAATCCCGACGCGCCACCGATGACTACCTTCATGTGGTCAGGAACCGAGCTCAACCTCGAACGCACCGGCCTGCAGACGCTGCTTGACTGCAGTCAAGAACCGGCCAGCGTCGGCACCATCGACGAGACGGTGGTCGTACGTGAGTGCTAGGTAGGCCATGCTGCGGACCGCGATGCTCTCGCCGACCGACGGATCGGTGATGACGACGGGACGCTTCACGACCGCGCCGACGCCCAGGATCGCGACCTGCGGCTGGTTGATGATCGGCGTGTCGAACAGTGCGCCGTTGCTGCCAAGGTTGGTGATCGAGAACGTGCCGCCGGACAGCTCGTCCGGAAGGATCTTGTTGTTGCGCGTGCGATCAGCGACATCGGCGATCTTGCGTGCAAGTCCTGCGATCGAGAGGTCGCCGGCGTCCTTGATCGTGGGTGCCAACAGGCCGCGCTCGGTGTCGACCGCGATGGAGAGGTGCTCGCCTGACGGGTAGGTGATGACGCCTTCTTCGAGGTCGAGGGCTGCGTTGAGCACCGGGTAGAGCTTGAGCGCCTCGATGGCGGCCTTCGCGAAGAACGGCAAGAAGGTCAGCTTGACACCCTCGCGCTCCAGGAACGCGTCCTTGTGCTTGGCGCGCAGACGGGCGACCTCGGTGACGTCGACTTCGTGGACCTGAGTCACCTGGGCCGAGGTCTCGAGCGACGCGACCATGCGCGTCGCAATGGTCTTGCGCAGGCGAGTGACCTTCTCGGTCTTGCCACGCAGAGGCGACGGCTCGGCCGCCGCGGCAGCGGGTGCCGGCGCACCTGGGGCCGGAGCGGCTGCTGGCTGCGAGGCGGCTGCGTCGACGACGTCCTGCTTGCGGATGCGTCCGCCGACCCCAGTGCCCGTGATCGTGGCAAGGTCGACGCCATGCTGCTTGGCGAGCTTGCGCACGATCGGGGTGACGTACGAGTCGGTCGGTCCTGACGCGGCCGGAGCAGCGGGTGCAGGCGCGGCAGGTGCCTGTGCTGGCTCAGATGCTGCCGGGGCGGGTGCAGGCTCAGGCTCAGGTGTTGGCTCGGGCTCCGTGTCGGGCGGAGTCGGGGCATTGGGTGCCACGACGGGCTCGGGTGCAGCAGCAGGCACGGGATCCTGCGCCGGGGGAGCCGGCGCGGGAGCAGGTTCTTCGGGCGCGGGAGCAGGCTCGGTGGGTGCAGGAGCGGCTGCACCAGCCGTACCGATGATCGCGAGCTCGGCGCCAACTTCAACGGTCTCGTCCTCGGCAACCTTGATCTCAAGGAGCGTGCCCGCCACGGGCGACGGGATCTCGGTGTCGACCTTGTCGGTCGAGATCTCCAGCAGCGGCTCGTCGACGGCGACGTCATCGCCGACCTGCTTGAGCCACTGGGTGACGGTGCCTTCGGTGACGCTCTCGCCGAGTGCCGGAAGGGTCACAGCGGTGCTGCTTCCGCTGGCTGAAGGCGCGGGCGCAGCAGGTGCCGGTGCGGGCTCAGGTGCAGGCGGTGCGGGCTCAGGTGCAGGCTCGGCTGCGGGTGCAGGCTCGGCTGCGGGTGCGGGTGCCGGCTCGGGCTCAGCCGCGGGGGCTGGCTCAGGTGTGGGTTCGGGGGCTACTTCTGCAGCAGGCGCTTCCGCGGCGGGTGCGGCATCGCCACCTGCCGACTCACCGGCCTCGCCGATGATGGCGAGCACAGCACCGACCTCGACGGTCTCGTCCTCGGCGGCCTTGATCTCCAGCAGGACTCCGGCGACCGGCGACGGGATCTCGGTGTCGACCTTGTCGGTCGAGATCTCCAGCAGCGGCTCGTCGACGGCGACAGTGTCACCGACCTGCTTCAACCACTGCGTGACTGTTCCCTCGGTGACACTTTCACCAAGGGCGGGAAGGGTGACAGACGTAGCCATGGGGTCCTCTGGTTCTCCGGGTCAGGCGTGTGAGTGTAGGGGT
>NZ_JAKFEL010000173.1:0-38467 GCF_036675695.1 Aeromicrobium sp. | reverse complement strand
CCAAGAAGCTCGCCGGTGAAGCCACCAAGAAGCTCGACAAGGCAGCTTCCAAGAAGGTCATCCACAAGAACCAGGCAGCCAACCGCAAGTCGGCCATTGCCAAGAAGGCCGCGTCGCTCTGACGTACGGCCGGTGAATCAAGCGCCCTTCGGGGCGCTTTTTTCTTTTCTCCCCCACACCGAGAGCCGGCGTACCAGCCACTCAAGCGGGCCTTTGCCGAGCGTGAGACTCCACAAGGTCGCGAGAACGCACAGAACAGCCACCTGCAGCAGCCAGTCGCCGTAATCATGCGGCTGGATCCCATCCGGGTGATCGTCATAGAAGCCGACGCGGATGCGCCATGACCAGAGCACGTGCGCGGTGTAGAGCGTCAACGTCATGGCACCCGCTGCACGGATCGGCGTCAGCAGAAGGCGCGCCCACGGGATCCGGACGAGCAGTGCGCAGAGGCCGATCACGAGGATCGCCGAGCCGATCGCGCTGAGCATGCCAAGCGGTCGCGACGTGTGTTGACCAACCAGGAGCAGCTCGTCCCAGAGTGGCTTTTCGTAGGGATAGTACGGGGACGTGAACAGGATGCGCCATCCGCCGTCGCGCTGCCCGTCGAAGACACCGTTGTTGATCGCAACCAGTCCCGAGCTCAGCGTCGCCACCACCAGAGCAACACCGACACCTACGAGCCTCGATGCGACGGCGATACTGCGCAGGTCGAGTCGGCCGATCGCCATACCGATCAAGGCGTATGCGATCCAGACGCCGACCGGGTAGACGCCCCACACGCCGATCTCCATGAACAGCTCGCCAGGGTGCTGCAGGTCCTTCCACTCGGTCTGCCCGGAGCTCACCAGCTTGTGCTCACGCTGGGCCCAGAGCAGAGCGATCGGCGCGACTATCGCCCATACCGTTCCGAGCGCGAACAGCGACGTCGTTGAGAGGCGCCGGAATGGCAGCACCACCACGATCAGCACGCCGTAGTAGGCGAGGATGATGAACATCGGCACCTGGTCCAGCGACCCGAGTGCGAGGCCGACGGCGAAGAGGATGACCGCCCTGATCCAGGTGGCTCGCAGCGATCCGGCGCCACGAGAATCTCGCTGGTGAACGATCGTCAGCGCCACACCTGCGAGCATCGCGAACAGCGGCGCTGCACGACCTCCGGCAAGCATGTCGCCAACCGGCGGGTTCTCCCCCGTCCAGCGCGGCCCGATATGGGTGAACATCATCCCGATCAGAGCAAACCCACGCGCGAGGTCGACTGCCTCGATGCGGCCAATCGAGCGTGCCATCAGCGTCGCCGCTGAGCTGCGACCTTGAGCACCATCCGCTCGATTGCGTAGGCCGGGTCCGCCGCGCCGCCCTTGACGTCGAGATCAGCCTGCGCCACGGCATCTAGCGCCTTGGCCAGCCCATCGGGCTCCCAGGCTCGAAGTTGCTGTCGCATGGCCCGGATCTTGAATGGAGGTGCGCCGACCCGGGCTGCCAGATCGTTGTCACGCATCCCAGATGGTGCGGACGACAGCTTGGCGAGCGAGCGCAGACCGCTGGCGAAGGCGCTGGTGATCAGGACTGGAGCAACCTTGGCTGCCTCAGCCCAGCGAGCCTGCTCGAGCGCGACGTTGATACGCCCGTCGATCGCAGCGTCCGCGATCTCGTAGCCGCGTACGTCCGCTCGCCCGCCGAAATAGCGCCGCACGATGCTAGCGGTGATCTCGGTGCCACGTTCGACGGTCGACACAAGCTGGTCCGCCGCACCGGCCAGAGACCGCAGGTCCTGACCGACTGACGCGACGAGCAGGGTGGCGGCTTCCTGGTCGATGCGAACGCCGAGATCACGAAACTCGGTGTGCACCCACTGCGCGTAGTCGCGTTCGTACTTGGGCGCTTCGAGCTTGACCTCACTGACAGCAGGCAGCTTGCGGAGCTTGTCGAGCAGCCCCTTGCCCTTGGCTCCCCCGCCGTGCACCAGCACGAGGGCGATCTCGGGAGACGGACCTTCGCAGTACGCGAGCAGCTCGGCTTGGGCGGCATCACCCGTGTCCTGCAGATCGGTGATGACTAGCGCGGTGTTGTCGCTGAACAGCGAAGCGCTGGTCAGTCCGGCGAGCTCGCCAGCTTGGAGCCCACTCGCGCTCGCTTCGGACACTTCGCAGTCAGCGTGCTCGGCGGTCACGGCGGCGATCGCGCGTGCACGCGTGCGCTCAGCGAGGAACTCGGCATTGCCAGAGATGAGGAGGATCTTGCCGAATGCCGAGGCCACGTGGACAGACTATTGGGTCGTGGCCACAAGAAGGCGACCGTCACGCAGGACCACCGCGATGTCGCCGTCCGTGTCGGTGCGCCACCACTCAGCACCCCGCTCCCGCAGCATCGCGAGCGCCTTGGCGGCAGGGTGCCCGTAGTCGTTGTCAGCTCCCGCGCTGACCGTCACAATTCCGGCGCTCACCGCGTCGAGGAACGCTTCTGATTGCCTGGCACTCCCGTGGTGCGGCATCTTCATCACCTCAGCGGACAACTCAGGATGCTGCAGCATGAGCCTTGCCTGCGCCTCCGGCTCGATGTCACCAGTCAGCAGAATCCGTACGCCGTGAATACGCACGGCGAGAACGACACTTGCATTGTTGGCGCTCGACCCATCGGTCACCGGCAGCGGCTCTGACTGCGGAGGCCACAGCACCTCCGCCGATATGGCTCCGACTGTGAACGTCTCCCCGGGCACGGCAACGTGGGACGCTGCGCCCGCTCCACCGGTCGGGCCGACAGCGATCTGATCAACCTGCCGACCACGCATGACTCCTCGCCAGCCATCGATGTGGTCGGCGTGACCGTGGGTGAAGACCATCAGCCGAATTCTGCGAACATCGAGTCGGTCGAGACATCGGTCTATTGCCACTGGGTCCGGCCCTGCATCGACCATGACAGCGGTGCCGTCTCCGGCGTTGAGCACGGTTGCGTCACCCTGACCGACGTCACAGGCGACCATCAACCACCCCTGCGGCGGCCAGCCGGGATGCGGGGGTCGCCAGATCGAGATCAGCAGACCGAGCGCGATTCCGCCGAACAGCACTGGGCGAGCTGAGATCCGTACGATCGCCCATGCCGCAACCGGCACGATGACGATCAGCAGCTGCCAGGGCGCATGCCACGTCAGCGACGCGGCCTCGAGCGACGCTGCCCGATGACCGACTTCCAGGATCCAGGTCGCCATCGCTGCGGCGAAGAAACCGAAGACCTGGCCGATCGGCGCCGATAGCACCGCGAAAAGCCCGCCGAGAAGACCCGCCACGGTTGCCGGCGCCACCGCAGGTGCGGCCAGCAGGTTGGCGACGACCGCGACCAGCGAGACCTGACCCGAGATCGCGGCAATCGCAGGCGTGCAGGCGAGCTGGGCTGCCAGAGGTACGGCGATCGCCAGCGCGCACCATCGAGGCATCCACCGCAGCAGCGGGCGAACCATCACTGGCGCGAGGATCAGGATGCCGGCCGTGGCGCACACAGACAGCACGAAGCCTGCAGAGCGGGACAACCACGGATCGACGAACAGCAGAGCGATGACGGCCCAGGCGAGTGCGCGGACACCACCGCGTTCCCCGAAGCCGAGGGCGGCGACACCGACGGCACCCATCGCGGCCGCCCGGACAACGCTGGGGTCGGGGCGAGCCAAGATCACGAAGCCGACAATCGACACTGCTCCGAGCACCCACAGCCCACGACGCCGTACGCCGGTCGCGCGCCCGACCACCAGCACGACGGCGAGCACGATCGTGAGATTCGTGCCCGAGACGGCCATCAGGTGCGTGAGTCCGGCTCGCCGGAAGTCCTCTTCGACTTCGTCGCTGACCCGGCTGTCATCACCATCGACCAGGGCGGGCACAAGTGCCCGTGGTTCATCGCCGGTGCGCTTGACCGACGTACGCACACCTTCGCGCACCGTCTCGGACACCTCCCACCACCAGCTCGCCTGATCGGTGGGACCCCGTCGGACTACGTCGATCACGGCCGCCTCGTCAGTTGCATCCGAGGGAGCCAGTCGACCCACCACGGTCAGCCGTCGGCCCACTACGAGGTCGTCAGCCGGTCCGGCAACAAGCGCCGTCGCACGATCGCGCGTGCGTACGTCAACGTCGCGGGACACGACTCGACGGACAAGAAGCTCCACGACGATCGACTCTTGGCCATGTTGCTGGAAGGCCTTCGCATCGCGCCGCACCTCCACCTCGAGCGTCGCGAGCCGGCGCTCCGCGGCCAGCCGGGTCACGGGTGAGTGCTCGATCGCGTTGAGCCGCCACGCGCAGGACACGGCGACTGCGGCCACCCCGATGGCGGCAACAGCGAGGGAGGGTCGGCCTGCCGCGAGACCAGCAAGGAGCACAGCAGCAACGGCGACCACGACCGCCACACGGGCCCCTGAAACGACGAGCGTTGCCGTGGCTGCCCAGCTAAGGAGCGCAGGCGCCGCCATGCGCAGGTCGTGCATCAGACCGTGACGAGATCGCGCAGCTCCGCCAACGTGGCGTCGCCGACACCTTTGACCTCCAGAAGGTCCTCAACCGCGCTGAAGCGACCGTTCTCGGTACGCCAGCTGAGGATCGACTGCGCTGTGACCGGTCCGACCCCGGGCAGGGTGTCGAGCTGTTCAGCCGTGGCGGTGTTGAGATTGATCTTGGCCGTCGCTGGGCCGCCCGCAACCGCAGGTGCGCCAGGCACCTGCACAGGCTCCAGACCCACCAGGAGCTGTTCGCCGTCAGTGAGCACTCGCGCCATGTTGAGCGCGGACGTGTCGGCCTTGCCCTTGAGTCCACCCGCAGCCTCGATCGCCTCAAAGACGCGCGAGCCCAAGGGCACCGTGACGATGCCGGGCTTGCGAACCTTTCCAACGACGTCGATCACCAAGTCGTCGGTCGGCGCCTCGGCTGATGGCGCGTCGGTCGTCGCGAAGGCCAACGGCGCCTGAGGTTCGCTGGTCTCCGGGCGTGCGGACAGCAGCCACCAGACGAGCAGCACCGAGGCTGCGGTGGCTACGGTCGCGAGGACCTTGACGTGCGGCACCTCGAGACGCCGCCCCGGCCGCTCGATCGACGGCTCGTCGTCCGGCGGCGGCAGCTCCGCGTCGAAGGATGCGGCGAGCTGGGCAAGTCGGCGGCGGGCGATGTCGGCCCGCGTCTCTTCTCGATCGACCCTCACACCGTGACGCTAGGCAGCGAAAGCCTTGCAAGGCGCAGCCGAACCATCGGCTGTGGACGCGTAAGACTTCAACGTCGCGTCGTGGAAAACGTTCAGCAGCGCGGAGTGACGGTCACCGAGATCATGCCGGGACCGACGTGGGCTCCGATCGATGCGCCAACCTCGTCCACCGCGATCGAGTCGATCCCCAACGCAACCGCCAGTCGGCCTGCCACAGCATTGGCGATCGAGGGATTGGCGAGATGCTGGACTCCAATCTGGAAACCCTTGTCACACGACTGAGCGCTTTCGACGGCGAGCGCCTCGACGCGCGCAAGTGCCTTCGACGCCGTGCGTACGCGTTCGAGCGGTACAACGACGCCGTCCTTGATCGTCAGGATCGGCTTCACGGCGAGTGCCGAACCGATCAATGCGGCCGCTGGACCCACGCGGCCACCGCGCTTGAGGTACTCGAGCGTGTCGACGTACAGCAGGATCGTCGATGACTCCCCTGCCCCACGTGCTGCGGCAGCGACCTCAGCTGCGTTCTTGCCCGCATCCCGTGCCTCGGCGGCCCGACCCGCGGCGAAGCCGGTCGCGATACCGACCTGGGCCGAATCGACGACCGTCACTGGAACGGGCGAATCCTTGGCGGCAAGCAGCGCCGAGTCATACGTACCCGACATCTTCGAGCTCAGGTGAACCGAGACGATCGCCTCGGCTCCCTCGTCAGCCAGGTCGCGATAGACCCGCAGGAAGTCGTCCGGTGTGGGTCGTGACGTGCTGACCGGTACGAACGTGGCGAGCGCTTCGGCGATCATGTCGGCCGTGACATCCACACCTTCGGTGTGGACGGCGGCGCCGATGATGACCTGCAGCGGCACGACCGTGATGTTCTCCTTGGCGGCGTCAGCCGGGGCCAACGAAGCCGTCGAGTCCGTGACGATCGCAACGTTGGGCATGCGGCGATGTTATCTGGCGACAGATCAGACGACGATCGATACGAGCTTCGGCGCGCGGACGATCACCTTGCGCACCTCGCGACCGTCGATCGATCGCACGACGTTGGGCTCCGCGAGCGCCAGCGCCTCGAGTTCTTCGTCGCTGATGTCGGGACTGACCTCGAGCTTGCCGCGCACCTTGCCGAGCACCTGCACGACACACGTGACGGACTGCTCGACGAGATGTGCCGCGTCGGCCACGGGGTACGGTGCGCGTGCCAGCGACTCTGCATGGCCGAGCTTGGCCCACAGCTCTTCCGCGACGTGCGGTGCCAGCGGCGCCGTCATCAGGACCAGCGGCTCCAAGGCGGCACGGCTGCGTACGTTGACCTTCGTCAGGTGGTTCGTCAGCTCGATGAGCTTGGCGATCGCGGTGTTGAACCGCATCTCCTCCATGTCGACTCGCACACCGTCGATCGTCTTGTGCAGAACGTGGAGTGTCTCGGCGTCGAGCGCATCGTCGGTGGCGAGCGGTTCGCCGGAGTCCTCGTCGACCAGCAGGCGCCAGACGCGCTGGAGGAAGCGCTGAGCACCGACAACGGCGCGAGTCTCCCACGGGCGCGACACATCGAGCGGGCCCATCGACATCTCGTAGACGCGGAACGTATCTGCGCCGTACGCGTCGTACATCTCGTCGGGCGTGACGATGTTCTTGAGGCTCTTGCCCATTTTTCCGTACTCGCGATTCACGGGCTTGCCGTCGTACGTGTAGGTGGTCTGGGCTCCATCGACGTGCTCGACGACGTCCTCGGCGGGCACATAGACGCCGCGAGCGTCGGTGTAGGCGTAGGCCTGGATGTAGCCCTGGTTGAACAGCTTCTGGAACGGCTCTTCACTCGACAGATGTCCGAGGTCGAACAGCACCTTGTGCCAGAAGCGTGCATACAGCAGGTGAAGGACAGCGTGCTCGACGCCACCGATGTAGAGGTCGACGCCACCGGTGTCGCCGGCCTTGCGCGGACCCAGCCAGTAGGCCTCGTTCTCGGGGTCGACCAGCGTCTTGTCGTTGTGCGGGTCGGCGTAGCGCAGCTCGTACCAGGACGATCCGGCCCAGTTGGGCATCGTGTTGGTCTCGCGGCGGTACTTCTTCAGGCCGTCGCCGAGGTCAAGCTCCACATTCACCCAGTCGGGCACGCGCGCCAGTGGCGGCTCCGGCTCGCTGGTGACGTCGTCGGGCTCGAAGGTCTTCGGCAGGTAGTCAGGCACCTCAGGCAGCTCGACCGGCAGCATCGAGTCGGGCACCGCGATCGGAGATCCATCCTCATCGAAGACGATCGGGAACGGCTCGCCCCAGTAGCGCTGGCGGCTGAACAGCCAGTCACGGAGCCGGTACGTCGTGGTGCCGTGACCGGAGCCGTTCTTTTCGAGCCACGAGATGACAGCGGACTTGGCTTCGGTGATCGCCAGACCGTTGATGTCGAGATCGCCATGAGCGGAGTTGATCGCCGGACCGTCGCCCTTGTAGGCGTCGCCGTCGAATCCTTCGGTCGGCTGGACGGTACGGATGATCGGCAAGCCGAACTTCTCGGCGAACTCCCAGTCACGGTCGTCCTGACCTGGAACCGCCATGATCGCGCCGGTGCCGTAGCCCGTGAGCACGTAGTCGGCGATGAACACCGGGATAGACGTGCCATTCACGGGGTTGATCGCATACGAGCCGGTGAACACACCGGTCTTCTCGCGGTTCTCCTGGCGCTCGACGTCGCTCTTGGCACCAGCAGCCGCACGGTAGTCCGCGATCGCCTCGGCAGGTGTTGCCGCGCCGCCGGTCCATGACGCGTCGATGCCCTCGGGCCAGGACGCTGCGGTCAAAACGCCGACGAGCTCGTGTTCGGGAGCCAGTACGACGTACGTCGCGCCGAACAGCGTGTCTGGTCGCGTCGTGAAGACGTCGATCGCAGTGTCGAGTCCATCGACGGCGAAACTGACCTCGGCACCATGAGAGCGACCGATCCAGTTGCGCTGCATGAGCTTGACCGACTCGGGCCAGTCCATGCGATCGAGATCGTCGATCAGCCGGTCGGCGTACGCGGTGATGCGCATCTTCCACTGGCGCAGGTTGCGCGGGAACACCGGGAAGTTGCCCCGCTCGCTGCGTCCCTCGGGCGTGACCTCTTCGTTGGAGAGCACGGTGCCGAGCGCCGGGCACCAGTTGACGGGTGACTCGTCGATGTAGGCGAGGCGATGTTGGTCGATGACGTGAGGGTCGCTGGTGCCGAGCTTTTCGACCAGCTCGCTGATCGGGCGAGCTCGGTTGGTCTCGGTGTCGTACCAGGACTCGAAGATCTGGATGAAGATCCACTGCGTCCACCGCATGAACTCAGGGTCGATCGTTGCGAACGACCTACGCGGATCATGAGCCAAGCCGAGGCGGCGCAGCTGACGCCGCATGTTTGCCATGTTGGCGACCGTGTTGGTGCGCGGGTGCTCGCCGGTCTGCACCGCGTGGATCTCGGCTGGCAGGCCGAAGGCGTCATAGCCGAGAGCGTGGAGCACGTTGTCGCCCTGCATCCGGCGGTAGCGACCGATCACGTCAGTCGCGATGTAGCCGAGCGGATGCCCGACATGGAGTCCCGCCCCTGAGGGGTACGGGAACATGTCCATGATGAAGAACTTCTCGCCGGTCACCTCACCAGCGAGGTCACCCGTGGGGTTCCGGGCCTCGAACGTGCCCTCGGCTTCCCAGCGGTCCTGCCAGCGGCGCTCAATGTCGCCTGCGAGGTCGCTTGAGTAGCGATAGGCGGACGGCTTGGGTTCGGGCGTGTTCACTGCCCGAATGTTACCGGTCAGCGCTGGTCACTACGTGCGCGCGATCACTGCATCGCGCAGAAGGATTCGACCTTGGAGGTCGGCCCCGACACGATGAGCTCATCACCCGGCGACACGAAGGTGTCTGCCTGCGCATAGGAGAAGTCGTGACCGCGCACCTTGACCGCCACGATCGTCACGCCGAACTCAGCCCGAAGAGCGGAGTCCTTGAGCGTCTTGTCCTCTGCACGCTTGGGCGCGCGCGTACGCGCGATGGCGAATCCCTCGTCAAATTCGATGAAGTCAGTCATCGTCCCGGTGACCATGTGGGCCACGCGCTTGCCCATTTGTGACTCAGGTCGGATCACGTGGGTGGCGCCGACGCGCTCGAGGATCGCCGCGTGCTTGCCGCTGATCGCCTTGGCCCACACTTCCTTGACTCCGAGGTCGAGCAGACCGAGCACAGTCAGCACGCTGGCCTCGATGTCTGTGCCGATGCCGACCACGGCAACCTCGAACTGCTCCGCACCGATCTGCCGAAGGGCTTCGGTGTCGGTCGTGTCCGCCGCGACGACATGGGTGAAGTCGCTGGCGTACTTCTGGACGATGTCGGACTTCTCGTCGACGGCGAGAACTTCGTGGCCCAGCGCGACAAGCGACTTCGCCACGGCATAGCCGAATCGACCCAGGCCAAGTACGACGACCGGGGTCGTGGGAGAGGTCTTGCGGTCTCTAGCCAATGATCGGTTGCTCCTCGGGAAGGTGATAGCGCGAGATCCTACGCCGCAGCACGAATGCGCCCGCAGCCGCGATGGTTCCGACACGTCCAGCAAACATCAGCACGATGATCACGAGCTGGGCATTCGCGGGCAGGTCAGGGGTGATACCGGTGCTCAGACCGGCCGTGGCGAACGCCGACGTGCACTCGAACAACACGTCGTCAAAGTCGAAATCGGTCATCAACATGACGAGGAGGGTCGTCACTGTCACCAGCATTACCGCCAGCAGCGCAATCGTGATGGCCGTGCGCACGACAGGGGGTCCGATCGACCTCGTGCCCACCTTGATGTCAGGGTCCCCGCGCAGCTCAGCCCAGATCACGTACGCAAGCAGCAGGAAGGTGGTGATCTTGATACCGCCCGCCGTGCTCGCGCTACCGCCACCGATGAACATCAGGATGACGCCGATGTTGAGAGACTCGGGGCGTACGGCTCCCCAGTCAAAGCTGTTCAGTCCGCCCGAACGAGGCATGATGCCACCCTCGATGCCGGTGACCAGCTTGTGCCCAAGACCCTGTCCACCAAGCGTCGCCGGGTTGCTCCACTCGAGCAGCAGGAACGCTGCTGCACCGAAGAAAAGCAGCCCGAACGAGCCCCACACCGTGAGGCGAGTGTGGATCGTCCAGCGCGCCGGGTTGCGCCACCCCTGGAACAGTTCCGCGAGCACAGGAAAGCCAACCGCGCCGATGAACACTGCGATCGAGATCGGGATGATGATCAGCCCGTCGCCGGCATAGCCGGTCAGGCTGTCACTGTTGAGCGAGAATCCCGCGTTGTTGAACGCCATGACGGCGTCAAACACGCCATGCCAGATCGCACTCGGCCACGAGTCGAAGTACTCGCCGCGATAGCGGAGCGTGAGCACGAATGCCGTGACCGACTGGAAGAACAGCATGGTGAACGCTACGCGCTTGAACAGCGGACGCACTTCACCGATGTTCACGACGTGCATGTCAGCTTGCGCGACCAGGCTCGTACGAAGTCCGAGCCGTCCGCCGATGAACAGGCCCAACAACGTGGCGAGCGCGATGATCCCGAGACCGCCGATCTCGACCAGAGCAAGGATGATGCCCTGCCCGGTTTGCGACCAATAGGCCCCGGTGTCAACCGTCGCCAGCCCCGTGACTGTCACCGCCGACGCAGACGTGAAGAACGCTGCCATGAAGCTTGGCGATCCTGTCCCCTCACGGGCGACCGGTAGCAGCAGCAACAGGGTGCCCACGACGATCAATGCAAGGAACGTCAAAGGCAGCAGACGTACCGGATGGGAGATCGAAGCCGGGATCTTCAGCCTCAGGGGGCGGAGCACGGCACGACGCTACCCCAAAATTTACTGTTACAAGAGTGGCGCGTGGGACTTACGTGATTGGCGTGACGAATGGTAACTTCTAAGTTCTCCCGTGTCCGAAGGACCGGTCGTACTGACACGCGGGAGGCACGGCACTCGGTCCGCGCCAAGGAGACACCCGACATGACATCTTCCCCCTTGTCACGACTCCGCATCCGAGGGCTCGCAGCCGTCGGCTCGGTCGCCCTCGTGCTTGGCATCGTCGTCGCCACCGAGGCCCCGGCCCAGGCCATCGACCCACCGGTCGGCCTCAAGGCTGTGGACGTAGCCTCAAAGAGCGTCGCCCTCAAGTGGAGCACCACAGGGCAGGACGCCTACCGCGTGCGTATGTCCACGAGCTCGTCGATGAGCTCGCCCGAAGCTTGGGACGTTCTGGACAACTACTACGAGTGGACCCGCACCGACGCCAGCCCATCGCAGCTCGCCCCTCGCCTGACACCCGGCGAGACGTACTACTTCCAGGTCAAGGCCATCAAGCGCGCCGCTGACACCAGCGACCGCGACAGCCTCAGCAGCTACAGCAAGGCCATCTCCGTCACACTTCCGACAACTGCGCTGCCCGAGCTCAAGCCCATCAAGGTCAAGGCGACTGCTGGCGGCAGCGGGACGATGCACGTGTCGTGGAGCGACCGCGGGCCCGGCTACTCCTACGTCCTGCGCCACACGCCCAATCCGACGAAGTCGGTCCTCCTATGGTCCAAGGTCACCACCGACAGGCCCAGCGTCACTCTCAAAGGCTTGAGGCCCGGCAAGACCTACACCTACCGTCCGCGCGTCATCAACTCCAGTGGCAAGCCGCAGAGCCCCTATGCAGAATCCGGCAAGACGGGGACCACGCTGGCCAGCACGCCCTCCCCCGGCCTGTCCATAGCCACCTACAACATCCGCAAGCGGTACTCCGACGCTGACTGGACCGCCCGCCGGAAGGCGGTCGCGAGCAACATCACCACGACCGCACCTGACGTGATCGGCATTCAAGAAGCAATCCCCACAACGTATGGCGTCAACGGCAAGAAGCAGTACGCCGACCTCATGGCCTTGATGGGCAGCCCCTACAAGTACGTCACGAGCGGAGCCGGTTCGAGCGGCACGCAGCTTGCCTACGACACCAGCCGTCTGACCAACGTGAAGTCAGGCATCAAGAAGCTCTATGTGCACGGCTCTGCCCATCGCTACGCCGTCTGGGCCATCCTGAAGGACAAGCTCAGCTCCAAGTCATTCTTCGTCGTCTCCACACACCTTGAGCCCGGCTCCACGACTACCGAGCTCAACACCGTGCGCATCCGCCAGGCCCGTGACATCCTCCAACTGGTGGAGGATAGCGCCGGGGGGCGGCCAACGATCATCGTCGGCGACATGAACACGAGCCGGACGGCCGAACCCAGCAATGGCCAGTACCTGACCTTCACCGGCGAGGGCTACGTCGACCCGATCGACAACGACGTCGCCAACTGGTTCTCCGGCAAGGATGCGGTCGCCGAGCACATCGTCAACGCGCAGTACAGCAGCGCCAACAAGCTGGAGCGGAAGGCACTTCTGTCGTCGTTCCCCAACGGCACCCACATCGACTACATGTACACATCGCCCAACATCCGGGTCGCCGCTTGGCGTCAGGTGCTCAAGCTCGACACCTCGGGTTCGTTCGTGGGAACGATCCCGTCCGACCACAACCTGATGCAGATGACGGTCCACCTGCCGTAGGCGGAGCTAGGGCGTGCCCTAGCCGCGACGCAGGATCTTCTTGCCCAGCCGCTTCAGCCGCGGCGGTACACGTGACTCCCAAGCCGGACGTTTGAGCTCCTCCGGCATTGGGGCGAACGGGTAGTCCGGCTTGTAGCGGCGCTCGAGCATCTTCTGGCCCGATGCCTGGTAGAGCTCGCCGACCCGTGCGATCAACGCCGTGCGGGACTCGACGGAGTCGGCGAACATCGTCTCGACCGGTCCCGGGAATGGCGTCGCGGCCATACGTTCGTCGTAGGCAGGGTTGCTCTTGCCGTCCTCGTACACGTGCTCGACGTCGTTCTTCTCGAGGAAGCGCGCGAACTTGGCCCATCGCTCTGGATGCCCCGCGTTGAACGCGGTGTAGTCGGTCTGCTCGAACAGATCAGCCGCGTCGACCTTGTCGGGAAGGTTGGGCACGAGCGTGTGTGGGATCTCGTGGTAGCGCGCCAGCTCGAGCGTGCGCGCGTCGTGGGCGATCACGTGAGCGGGCGTGCGCGCATTGATCGCGGCGATGTTGCCGTGGATACGCGTCCCGAAGGAGAACTCCTGCTTGGCGAGGAAGTCGTTCCAGGTCATCGGGTCCACGAAGAAGCGCATCCGGTTGGACTGGTAGAGCGGGTGCGTGGTGTGCGCTGGCAGGTCCGGCCGCTTCTGCGGCTGGCGGTCGACGCCCCACAGCAGCATCTCCAGGGAGTCGTGGCCCTGCGGTACGTAGATCATGTGGGGATAGCGAGCGGCGTGACGTATTGACACCTCGTCCATCAACGGGACGTACGGTGACAAGTTCATCGTGAAGTGGCTGTCCTCGCTGAGGTGGTCAGCCTTCTTCTGGATGTTGAGATCGGCGCCCCGGCGGAAGAGCGACGGGCAACCGACGACCTCGACGTGCTCGTCGCCGAATCCGAGGGTTGCGAGGTATTCGCGGGTCGTCTCGCCACGTACGCCGATCGTTGCCGACCGATCGAGCACAGCCCTCAGGAACTGCTTGATCGTGGCGGTCGTCGCCGGCGGATTATCAGGGAAGGGATTGTCGAGGCTGTTCACTCCCCCGGCCACGCCCACTCCGGCGACGACTACCGGAATGTTCAGGTGTTCGATGAACTGCGTCATCTGCCGCAGGTTGCGGTGGTAGGAGTGACGAAACGCGTTCGCGAGGGGAATGACGTACTGATCGAACTCTTCGTTGACCCGAGCGGCGTGCGCTCGGGAGTCCGGCATCCGCTCGCTGAGGAACGAGTCGGAGACGACCTCAACGTCTGGGACCGTGATGAGCCGGTGCATCGCCTCCGTGAAGACCATGTTGCCGACGTTGCGGCCGAAGACACCCTTCGGATAGAGCGCAAGTGCGTGCTCGGGACTGATGACATGGAACGGATCCTTGGGGGATCGCACCAGAATGCGCTTCACAGGCCTTCTTCTCGTGAGTTCGTCATACGCCGCGCTGAGGACCTTTCGGTCACTTCATCGCGACCTTGACGGTGTTGGAGATCCCAGAGCTGGTGGCGACGCGCCAGTACTTGGTGTTGAGCGCCGGAATGATGATGAAGTCCTCGCCACTGCCCATGCTGTGGGTGGAATGGGTTTTCCACGACCCGCCGGGGGAACGCATCTGCAGACGGTAGCTGCCGCTCTTGCTCCACGAGATCAGGAACGGGATCTTGCTGCCGCTCTTCTGCATGGTGGTCGCGTAGAGCCGCGGCGTCGTGCTGTGGCCCTTGGTACGCACCGTGTTGATGCTCCACTTCGACATGATCTTGGTCGTCGAGTTGGGGACTGCCACCCCGTTGATCTTTGTCAGCACCGCCCCATAGGCACGCCACGTCTTGCTGCTCGAGAACGTCCGCGACATCTTGCCGACACCATTAGTGACGGTGATGTAGGAGCTGTAGGTCTTCCAGCCGCTTGAGTAGTACTGCAGCTTGACGATGCCGCTGTACTTGTCGCCGCCAGAGCCCCAAGTCACCACGATGTCGGTGTTGTCGCCCGGCCGCTGGAGGTTGTCCATCGAGAGCGTCGGCGGAATGTAGGCCCGTCCACCCGCGCTCTCAGTCGTCGCGGCACCGGGGTCGACGGTGACGGTCTTTCCCGCCGTCTTGGTGTAGACCGGAGTCGTCGTGTTGCCGGGAGACTCGACGGTCGCCCTGATGATCGTGGTGCCGGCTGAGTGGCCGGTGACCTTGCCGGTTTGATCCACCGAAGCGATGCTCGGGTTGTCCGACGTGAAGATCGTGTTGGTGACCAGCGAGTTGTAGGGCGCCACCCGCGTGGCGACCTTGACCGACTCGTTGGGCTTGACCTTCACGGTGGTCGTCGGCGTGATGTAGACCGAGGTCGGCTTGGTCCACGTGACCTGACCCTTGGCCAGCTGATGGATGCGCTCTGAGTGCTCCTGGACGGAATCGGTCACGCCGACGTTGTCGGCCTGGAAGGCCAGCTCGTCGTACTCCAGGCCTGGCCCGGTGAAGTTGGACGCGCCGCCGAAGGCAGTGGCCGTGCCGCCGTACTTGTAGCTCAGCGTCTTGTCGTGGACGTTGGCGAACTCGACCTGGCCGATCACTTCGCGCAAGTCTTCGCTCATGTTGAAGTAGCCGTCGACGATGTCGGAGATCGCGTTGTCTCCCAGCACGATCTTCACGTCGCACTTCTGCCGGTAAAGCTTAGTGAGCCCGTCCAGGATGCCGCTGCGGGTGCTATTGAACAGCGAGTGCACCGCGTAGACCTTGCACCCCGGCTTGTCGGCGGGGTTTGCGGCCTGAGCGTTGAGGAACGCCGCCTCGACATCACTCGAGCCGATGTTCGCATCACTGGCCGCGTTGTACTTCTTGCGGGGCGACGGGAGCAGGGTGATGCCCGAGTCGGTCGGCATTCCCCTCATCACGCCGGTGGCTGGGTCGATTCCAATTGCAGCCGTGTATTCCGGGCTGCTGTCGATTGCCTGGTAGTACTTCAAGCCATCCGTACCGGCGACCTTGACGGACGGCTTGAAAACGCCCTCGCTGAGCGCCGTGAAGGCCTTCTCGTCGTTGTAGATCGCAATGCTGATGTTGGACTTCTTGGAGCCGCTCGAGCCGTTGAGGTTGGACGAGGTGATCCAGATGACGTTATTGCGGAGAGTTCCCTGGGAGTCCACGGCCTGCTCGAAGGCGGCGTACTTGGAGTGCATCAGGTGCGAAGGTCCGGACAGGCAACCGCCCTCGCCGGGGCACTGCTTGTAGTCGACCGCCCCGGCCTTGACCAAGCGGGCCAGCGAGCTCTTGGCTGCATAGGCCTCGTCCATGCTCTCCTTGGCGCCAAGCACGTGGATGAACTCCTTGCGCTCGGCCGCGGTGTCGTACTTGTTGGCCAGGTGGACGAACGCCGCGGTCGGCGCGAACACTTCGTCAGGACCCGGGACAGTCCACTTGCCGCCGACCAGGCTGACCGACCGGTCGTCATAGAGGCTGTTGAACAGCGTCGTGTAGGAGTGCTTGTCCTTCGGCACCGAGCTGACCAGGCGCGAGAAGGCCTGAATCGTGCGCCAATCCATCGCACCCTCGTTGTCACCCACGGAGCCGTAGATCTCGATGCGAGTGCCGTTCGGCCCATTGATGACGTTGTTGGGCGTAACCGACTTGAAAGACGGCGTCGGAGTGTCGAGGTTGCGTACGTAGCGGTCGTCTTCCTTCGGCCGTGTGTCAGCCGAGGCTGGCAAGGTCGCCGGGACCAGGAGAGTGCCTAGAAGTGCGAGGGCACAGAAAACCGAGAACCTACGTGGCATGAAAATGACTTCCCCTAGTCGACGAAAGCGTCCCGAACAGGATACATACCTTTCGGGGCCCTCATGGCGCGAGTGACGAGACACTCACGAGGGATCAGCGGATCTGACCCTTCAGCGCCTTGACGGCAAGGCTGAGCCGACGACGTACGGGCACGGAAGGCGTCTTGTCGCTCACCACGCCCACGGCACGCGCCGGCGCTTCCAGCGACGCGTCAAACGCGGCGAGTGCCTCACCGGGAGCGTCGTAGGCCGACTTCAGGGAGTTGCGCTCGAGGAAGGCCATGAACTGGTCGAAATTGCCTCGGTAGGCCTCGTTGAACGCTGAGTAGTCCTGGCGCGACGCGAGTTCCGCAGCCGAGGCGGTGGGTCCCATGTCTTCGATCAGGGTGTGCGGCAGGTGGTGGTGCTGGGCAACTTCGAGAGTGCGCGAGTCGTGGACCATCAGGTGAGCCGGCGTGCCTGCCAAGGTCGCCGCGACGGTGCCGTGCAGACGTGGGCCGAAGGCGTAGTCGTAGCTCTCCATGTGCCGGATCCATGACCAGGCGGTCGGGTAGTACTCGAGACGATGCTCGCGATAGGCGCGGTGGGCCTTCTTCACCGGGAACCGCGGATCGCCGGGCCAGGTCGCGCGGGTCTCCTCACCGGTGATGATCATCTTGGCGCCGATGGTTTCCTGCATGTAGACGGTCGAGCGCGGATACTCGGTGATGGTGCGATCCAGCAGGCCAGCAGTCGACGAAATGCGATGGTCGAACGACAACGACAGCTTGCTGCGCTTGCCGAGACGAACGGACTTTTCGGGCATCCGGAAGTCAGGACCCCACATGAACAGCGACGGGCAGCCGATGATGTCGATACGGTCGCTCGGGAAGCCGAGGTACTCGAGGTACTTCTTGCTGATCTCGCCTCGGACACCGATTGACTCGGATCGATCCATCACAGCGGCCACGAACCGGCGAGCTGCAGCCTCATGTTCAGCGATCTCTGCGGCCGACGCGGTGATGCCGGTGACCCGGCCGGGCAGGAACGTGCCGTTGCGTACCTCTTGCAAACGCAGCTGAGCGCCGATACCTACGACCGTGACCGGAACAGTCAGCCGCTCGATGAGATCGGCCCAGGCGTCGAGGTTCTTCAGGTTCTGAAGGCGGAACGAGCTCGACAGCGGCAGAACCAGGCGGTCGCACTCGGAGTTGATCCACTCGGCGCGCTCCTCAACCGGCCCCTTGCCGAACTTGCCGTAGGAGATGGTGCGCACGTCGACGTCGTCGCGGACGAGGGCGCGGTGCGTCGAGAACTGGTAGAGCAGATTGCCCTGATTGCTGCCGATGAAGCCGACCGACTTCAGGGGGTCGAGATTGGCCGTCGGAAGCTGGCACGAACGGACCAAGATCTGTTCACGCTTGTGCTTGTCGTCCACCCTGGTTCCCTCACTGTCGCTGGGCACGCCGCTGATTCTCTCACTCGGACGGCCTGGACGACACAGCGCCCGAGCCGCACGTACCTCGATTGGCTCCGTCCGACAGCGGAGTCTAGGCTTGCGAGAGCGTCTGCGGGCAATCGGCCCAACGATGCACTTATCGAACGAGGTGGATATGCCCGCGTGGTTGAGTCGACTGCTCGACTCTCCGAGGGCCCTCGCCATCACCGGAGCCGGCCTCGCAGCTGCGGCAGCCGTGGTGACCGCCCTCCTCGTCCTGCCCGGCGACGCCAAGACCGACGACGCCAAGCCCGGAGCCGCATCACCTTCCGCGAGCGCTCCAAGTGCCGCACCGACGGCCGACGAACCGCCGCCCACCAACCTGCCGCCGGACAAGGATGTCTACTGCCCGGCATTCCGTCAGATCAAGAAGGGCGGCCTGGCGAGCTCGACCAACGACGAGGACGCTGACGGAGTTGACCTGGCCGAGCTGTCCAGGGTCTTCGAAACGCTCATCGCCCGCTACGGCAAGGCGGGAAGCGTCTCGCCGAAGAGCTTGCGCGATGACTATGCGAGGACCGTCGGGTTCCTGCGTGAGGGCAAGAAGGCTGTTGACTCCAAGGATGTCGATCTCCTCAAGGCCCTGGCGTTGAACCTCGAGACACTGAATGACTCGATGGAAGCGATCGAGTCCAAGTCCGCCAAGTTCTGCCGCTGAGCCGACGCAAGAAGCCCCTCAAGTACGCTGTGGGCCTCCCCGTCTTTCCCGTAGAAAGGGCACCATGCCGCCTTCAGTTCGTTCTGGATTCTCATCAATCCGGTACATGGGGCGGGCCCTGGGTGGCCTCGCGACAGTCCTGAATCTCCTGAGCGTGCTGACCGCGGCTATCGCGATCTGCTACCCCTCATCGGTGACGGCTCGCGTCTTGGTGCTGGTCTTGGCGGTGCTGATCATCGGCCACGTCGCGCTCGAAGAGGTCCAGTCCCGACGCTCTGGAGAGGCACCTGGACTGCTGATGGGCAAGGTGCCGCTCCCGCGCGCCGCCACCACGTTGGCCGCTCTGGCGGTGACTGTCGCGCACGACCGCAGCTGGTGGGTCGTTGCGGTGACCGCGGCGCTCCTGGGCCTGATCGTGGTCGAGGGCGCCGTACGTCGGCCAGTCGTCAATGCGACACCGCAGGCCGCCAATGTCCCGGGATGGGACGTCGTGCTGCCATCGACTCCCGTTGCCAACACATACTTCGCATTGACCACTGCAGCGGTGTCGCTGCTCTCCGTGTCCGCCACATTCCACCTGACCCAGGTTCCAGCCGCGGTCGCGACCGCCGCCACGCTCGTCGCGGCAGCGCTGGTCGGCAAGCAGTCCGCGTCGTACCTGATGGCTCGCAACCGCTTCGAACGCGAGCTGCCCAAGATCATGCGGGAGATCGCTCCGGCGTTCGCGTTCCATTGGCAGGCACCGGCAGGCACCGCGTATCAAGCCACCATGTGGCTGCCCTATCTCGATCGCATCGGCACCCCGTACTTCGTGCTGGTGCGCACGATTGCCAACTTCCACGAGGTCTCGAAGATGACCTCGGCTCCTGTCATTCTCCGAGTTGGGCTGGAGGATCTCGATCCGGTCATCTGCCCATCGATGAAGGTTGTGTTCTACGCCAACACGGCGGTACGCAACTCGCACATGATCCGGTTCACGCATCTCACTCACATCCAGCTCAACCATGGTGACAGCGACAAGATCGCCAGTGTCAGCCCGACGTTCCGCCAGTACGACCGCAACTTCGTCGCGGGCCAGGCCGCGATCGACCGATTCGCCAAGCACGGAGTCGCCACGCTGCCGGAGCAGTTCGAGATCGTCGGACGCCCTCAGCTCGAGCACGTGCACCAGGCTGCCCAGCCCATCGCAGAGATCTCGAAGCCCACCGTTCTCTACAGCCCCACGTGGTCAGGCTTCTACGAAGACTCCGACTACAGCTCGCTGTCGGCAGGCAAGCAGATCGTCCAAGCGCTGCTTGCGCGTGACTGCACCGTCGTGTTCCGACCCCACCCGTACGGACGCCGCCACAGGGGCAATGCGCGGGCGTGTGACGAGATCATCGCGCTGTTGGAGCAGCACGCGCGTGACACAGGCACAGCTCACGTGTTCGGCCCCGCGGCCGAGACCGAGATGTCGGTCGTCGACTGCTTCAACGCCAGCGACGCGATGATCTCCGATGTTTCGAGTCTCGCCTCGGACTTCCTGATCTCAGCCAAGCCGTTCGCGATGACCGCTGTGTCGGCGCATGGCGACGTGTTCCTCGAAGGGTTCCCACTGGCTCGCGCGGCGTACGTCATCGACATCGTCAAGAAGGTCGCCGGCGGACTGGACGAGGCACTCGACGACATGTTGGGTCCGGACTCGCACGCATCGACCCGCAACGGGCTCCGGACCTACTACCTCAGTGACACACCGCCGGAGCGGATCACCGAGCGCTTCCTTGAGGTCAGCAGAAGCTACCTCGCGTAGAGCGACTACGGCAGGTAGACCGTCGCCCGGACCAGGTTGTGATCTGAGGGAATCGTGCCGATGAAACGGCCAGCCGCGTCGAGCTTCGCGGCGACCTGCCACTGGCTCACCCGCATCCTCGACACGAAGATGTGATCGAGGAAGGGCGGGTTGGCACGTCGCGGTGCATACCGAGAAAGCCCATTGGACGTCGTCAAGTCGCCGTCGACAACCTTCTCAGCCATCCCGAGCTTCTTCGATCGGACCAGCGGGTCGATGTAGCCAGCACGGGTGATCGTGGCGTAGACGCTGTTGCTCTGGGTGCGGTAGCCGCCCGAGTTGAAGTCTCCAACCAGCACGACAGGAAGTCCCTTCGTGTTGACCGTCTTGAGCGCCGAGACGACCTGGCGCGCCTCCGATGTGTGCTGGGCCCGGATTGAGCTGGTCGTGCCAGGCGTGAAGTGGGTGTTGGCAAAGATGAATCTCTTGCCCGTGCTGAGCTGCTCGAAGACGGACCACGCGAGATAGCGGGTGGTGCCGCGGAATCGTGAGCTGCCAGCCAACGCGTGGTAGCCCTCGCCCACCTGCCTGAGCTTCGTCGTGTTGTAGACCGTGCGGGTCTCCCCCGTTGGGCCCTTCTTGTTCGACCGGGTCACGGCCCAGTCCTTGCCGAGGTGGTTCACGATGTCCTGGTACTGCGGCGGACCGCCTGGCGTGTAGGACGGAACGGCTTCCTGCAAGCCCACGACGTCGAGGTGGCTGTCCTTGATCAGCTCAACGACACCAGCTCGCCGCGCCGACCAGTTGCCCTTGCGCCACTTGAGCACGTTGTAGGTGCCGACACCCATGGGCTCGTAGGCCGCCGTCGTCGACTCCAGAGTCTTCGACCACGCGCTCAACGGGCCGCCATCTTTGTTGATGACGCGCACGCGTACGGCGTAGCTCGTCTTGGGTTCGAGCGTGGCGAGCTTCTTCTGACGCTTCGCCGTGGGCACCACGACAGGGCTGGTGAACTTGTCATCGCTGTCGATTTGGGCCTCGAAGCGCGCGTCTTTCTTCATCTCCGAGGTCCAACGCGCCGTGACATTGGTCGACTTCGCATTGGCGAGCGTCACCTTGGGTGCGGCATAGGGGAAGTCGGTGGTGAACCTGACCGACCGGCTCGGTTCGCTCGCGTCCCCCTTGTGATCGATCGCGACGACTCGCAAGAAGTAGGTGGTGCCGGGGATGAGCGCACGAAGCGACAGTTGGTTGCGCGTGACCTTCTCGGTTTTCGCGTCCGAGAAGTCGACCTTCTCGGCGTACTGCACGCGGAACTTCTCAGCCAATCCGCTGTCCCACAGCGCCTCGGCGGAAGTGCTCTTCGACACGACCCGAACGTCGTTCGGCGACGGCGGTCCGGAATCCACGATCTTGGGGATCCACCAGATCGACGAGAGCAGGACAATCACCAGTGCGAGGGCTCCCGCAATCTGGGGAGTTCGATTGGGGCGGCGCATGCTGCGACGGCGGGATCCAATCATTCGAGACGACGCGGAACGGCCCGCCGAGCTGCGGTCTTTGGGGACGCTGCGTCGACGGCCCGGCGAGTTCACCACGAGGCGGCTCCGGACGTGCGGGGGTGCAGGCCGAAGGCGTCGCGGCGGCTGATCACGTCGGACACGGGGATCGAAGAGCAGGCTGCGGCGGATAGACTGCCCCAGTGAACTACCGCCCCAAGATCGCCATCGTGATCGTGACGTTCAATCGATCCGGTTATCTCCAAGACCTCCTTCTCAGTGCCGCGGCGATGGAGACCGACCCACATGCGATCGTTGTCGTCGACAACGCCAGCACCGACGACACTCAGGACGTACTCGCCTCTGCGGCGACCAGCTTCCCCGCAGGGATGCTTATCAACCACCAGCTCAAGACTAACACCGGAGGGTCCGGCGGATTCAGCGAAGGGACCCGGGTTGCGCTCGAACAGGGCGCCGATTGGGTCTGGCTGATGGACGACGATGTCGAGATCCTTCCCGACGCGCTGGAGCAGTTCGCACCGTGGATGGATCGGTTCAAGGTCATCCATGGCCGCCGCTACGACTTCGACGGCACCCCGTTCTACTGGCAGGCCAAGTTCAACGAGTTCCTTGGAGTGCCACTCCCCTACAGCGGCAAGCAGTTCAACCGCGAGGGCTACGCGGTCACCAACTCCGGCACGTTCGAAGGCATGCTCATCAAGGCCGACATCGTCCGCGAGATCGGCCTGCCCGACCCGCGATTCTTCATCTCCTGGGACGACGCCGCATACGCATGGCTCGCCGCCCAGCACACCAAGGTCGTCTACGTCGACGCGTTCGTCCTCAAGCGCAAGCGTGAGCAAAAGCAAGTCAACCTCGGCATCCGTCACCTCAACGACGGCAGCGCTCTCTTCCGCTTCCACGTCATCCGCAATCGTGCGTATGTCGGCAAGTACTTCAGGGAGTACGGCAAGCTCAACCGCTTCGGCTTCGGTCTCGGTACGGCGCTGACGTTTGCCAAGGAGATCTTCCGTCTGATCGTCGTCCAGCACACTCTCAAGGGCTTCGGCGACCTTGTCCGTGGCTTCCGCGCCAACCGGGCGCTGTGGCGGGACAAGACGTGGCGACCGATGGATCCCGCGGACGTACCGGCACAATTGACCAATGACCGCTGACCTTCTCATCGTCGGCTCCGGATTCTTCGGGCTGACGATTGCCGACCGTTGCGCCCGTGAGCTAGACCTCAAGGTCCAGGTCATCGACCGGCGCGATCACATCGGCGGCAACGCCTACAGCGAGATCGATCCGGAGACCGGAATCGAGGTGCACCGCTACGGCGCCCACCTGTTCCACACGTCCAACAAACGAGTCTGGGACTACGTCAACCAGTTCACCGACTTCACGCCCTATGTGCATCACGTCTACACGACTTACAAGGGCGAAGTGTTCCCGATGCCGATCAACCTCGGCACGATCAACCAGTTCCAACGTGCCGCCTACACGCCCGACGAGGCACGCGCCTGGGTCGTCGAGCAGGCTGCCATGCTCGAGGGTGAGCCGACCAACCTCGAGGAGAAGGCGATCTCGCTGATCGGCAAGCCCCTCTACGAGGCGTTCATCAAGGGCTACACCGCCAAGCAGTGGCAGACCGATCCGCGCGAGCTCGCCGCGGAGATCATCAGTCGCCTCCCGGTCCGCTACACGTACGACAACCGCTACTTCTCCGACACGTACGAGGGTTTGCCCGTTGACGGGTACACCGCGTGGCTCGAGAAGATGGCCGACCACCCCAACATCACCGTGACGCTCGAGACGGACTTCTTCGACGAGTCGCAGCCGTGGAACAAAGCAGACGTCGTCGGACAGATTCCGGTCGTGTTCACCGGCCCGATCGACCGCTACTTCGACTTCAAGCACGGTGACCTGTCGTGGCGCACTCTCGACTTCGAGTCCGAGGTACTGCCGATCGGCGACTTCCAGGGCACGCCGGTCATGAACTACGCGGACGAGTCGATCGACTACACGCGCATCCACGAGTTCCGCCACTTTCACCCCGAGCGCGACTACCCCGCTGACAAGACGATCATCATGCGGGAGTTCAGCCGGTTCGCGGAGCACTCCGACGAGCCCTACTACCCCGTCAACACGCCTCAGGATCGCGAGCGGCTGCTGTCATACCGCGAGCTGGCGAAGGACGAAGCCGACGTGCTTTTCGGCGGCCGACTTGGCACGTACCAATACCTCGACATGCACATGGCAATCGGAGCGGCACTCAGCATGTACGACAACAAGCTCGCACCGCATTTCACCAGCGGCTCGGCTCTGGTTGACGATGGCGTCTGAGGCTCGAGTCAGTCTTACCCGACGCCTGCAGCTGTGGGCGATCAGGCGCTTGCGTCGCTCACGCTTCTTGCCCGTCGGTATGCCCGACAAGGTCACCGACGAGGACCGCCTCGGCAAGCCGTTCTCCCAGCAGGTCATGGTCTACTTCCCGACGACCAAGGACAGCCTCTACCAGCTGCGCCCCTGGTTCCACGCGCTCAAGGCACTCAACGCGACGCACCCCATCATCTGCGTCTTCAAGGACTCACGTACGGCGAACGTCGTCCGCAAGGAAGCTGAATTCGACTGCGTCACCCTGGCCAGCTACGGCCAGCTCGACGACATACTCGCGCTGAGCGGGATCAAGCTCGCGCTGTACGTCAACCACGACCCCCTCAACTTCGAGGCGCTCCGCTTCAGCTCGATGGTGCACGTCTACCTCGGACACGGCGACAGCGACAAAGGCGTATCAGTGTCCAACCAGGTCAAGGCGTACGACTTCTGCTTCCTGGCCGGTCAGGCCGCGCTCGACCGTACGCTCTCAGCCGTCATGTCGTACGACGCGGAGGCTCGCAGCGTGCTGATCGGCCAGCCGCAGCTCGACGCGGCCGAGAAGTTCGAGGGCGAGCCGTCGCCCGATGGCCGCCAGACCGTCCTCTACGCGCCGACATGGGAGGCGTCGCAGCCATCCGTGTCCTACGGATCGCTCGAGACCCATGGCGAGAGGATCATGCAGTCCCTTGTCGGCCACTACCGGGTGATCTATCGCCCACACCCGCTCAACGGCGTCATCCGTCAGTCTTATGCCGAAGCAGACAAGGTCGTACGCCTGTTGGCCGAGCGCATCGACACTGACGTTCCGCTCGAGAAGTCGTTCGCCGACGCTGACCTGCTGATCACCGACGTTTCCGCAGTGACGCTCAACTGGCTGCCGACCGGCAAGCCAATGCTGGTGACCACACCATCGGTGCCCTATCCCCCCAGCCGGCTGATGATCATCGTTCCTCAGCTGTCGGCCAAGGACGACATCGCAGCAGAGGTCGAGGAGCAGCTGACGAAGGATCCGACCAAGGCGCTGCGCAAAAAGCTCATCACGTACTACCTGGGCAATCCGAAGCCCGGCGTGGCGACCAAGAACTTCGTCAAGGCCTGCAAGGACGCGATCGAGTTGCGCGATCGCGAGTGGGCCGAGAAGCAGATCACCGGCGCCACCGGTCCCTAGCTACGCGGCGAGGTCAGAAGCGAAGGCCCCGAACGGCGTGAAGGACGGCCCAACGCTTGCGATTGATCCACAACGCCACCGCCAAGAACGATCGCTCAGCGATGGCACGAGCATCGTGGCGATCCGGCGCGAAAGCTAAATGTCGGTACAACATCGACTTCGCGCGGTTGATGACAGTGGGAGGCAACTCGACATACGGCGTGAGTCCCTGGCGATCGCGCTGCTCGAGCAGCGACTCGAGCGCCACAAGCCAGGTGTTCTCCGCCGGATCGTGAAAGTAGTTGTCCTCGAGCCATTCCGGGTCAGGGTGTCGGAAGGCGCCGTCGACGAGGTCATCAGATGTCCCCAGAAGTCCGCTGCCTTCCAGGACGACGTTGATCTGGGCACCACCCACGCCGAAGTCAGACAAGGCAAGGCAGGGGACGTCCTCGGCTATTGACTCCAAGATCGCCGTCGAACTGACAGTCACGAATCCGACGGCCCTCGATAGGTGGCGACTCATCGCCCCGCTCTCGACGACCAGGTTCACGGGCAGAACCTCGCCGGCCGCGACCAAGTCGTCCAGCAGCGACTCGTACGAGAAGTGCTCGACGTGCGTCTGTGGCTCACCGTCACGGGCTCGAACCTTGATCACGATCTTGAGATCCGGCGATGCCTTAGCAATCTCGATGAGACGGCGCACCAGCCACATACGGTCACGCCTCGACTCCGGCACCATGGCCTGCGCCGCAAAAATGATGCGGTCGCGCTTCGGTGGGCGCCCAGTGTCAGTCATCGAGTCATGGTCTTCGACGCGCGGCGCCGTCGAGATGAACGGCACCGTGGCCAACTCGTAACGATGCGGGATGCCCAATCGCGCGCTTGCCTCAGTGAACTCGCGCAGCTCGCGTCGGCTGTGGGTGATGAATACGTCAACAGCCCGCCTGAAGCCCAGCCCGTACGAAAGCACTGGCACAGCGATGCCGGCAAGACCACTCACGAGTACCGGTCGGCCCGGAACGTTCGGAATGAGCCGAACCAAGGCATCGACGGCCCAGCCCCGACACGCCGCGACCACGACATCGGGGCGCCACGTGTCCAGCACGTTCTGCATGTCGTCCAAGCCGACTCGCTCGAGAATGCGTCCCTCGAACCGGGTTCCCTCAATGGCCTCCGCAAGTTGGCGCGGACTCGGCTCAGCGTTGCCTTTCGCGACCACCAGACGCAGACCCCAGTCCTTCGGGATCTGGTGCGCCAGTGCGGCACCCCATTTGACGTAGGAATCTGAGTCCGTGACCAGAAGTACGCGTGGGAGGCCCGTCATGTCGATCCGATCGACGGCCTCACGCCTGACCGACCGGGTTCGGTCGTCGCAGACGCTTCATCTGGGCATGCTCACCAGCCATGATGCGCTTGGTTCCGTCGCCCATGGCCTGGTTGGTGATGCGGATATCGCGCACCAGGCTCATGAACCCGTGTGGCTCAAGGCTCGCGGCCTGATCAGATCCCCACATGGCGCGATCAAGGGTGATGTGTCGCTCCACGACACACGCGCCCAAGGCAACCGCGGCGATGGAGATCTGTAGCCCGCGCTCGTGGCCGGAATAGCCCACCGGAACCCGGTAGCGCGCCGACAGCACCGGGATCATGTTGAGGTTGGCTTCCTCCGCAGGCAGTGGATAGGTCGACGTCGCGTGGAGTATGACCAGCCGCTCGGTTCCGAGGATGCCGACCGCAGCGTCAATCTGCTCCATCGTGCTCATACCTGTGGAGAGAATGATCGGCTTGCCCGTCAGAGCGAGCTCACGCAGCAGCGGGAGGTCTGTCACGGATGCCGAGGCAACTTTGTGCGTCGCGACGCCCATGCTCTCCAGAAATCCGACAGAGGGGACATCCCATGGCGAGGCGAACCAGTCGACACCCTGGCGGGCGGCGTGCGCTGCGATCTCGGTGTACTGCTCACGCTCGAACTCAACGCGGTAGCGATACTCGAGATAGCTCATCTCTCCCCAGGGGGTTTCGCGCCGAGTGTCCTTCATGTCGGCGGGCGTCGAGATCGCGGGCGTACGCTTCTGGAACTTGACCGCCTGGGCGCCGGCAAGAGCCGCGACATCGATGAGCTTCTTGGCGACACCGACGTCGCCGTTGTGGTTGATGCCGATCTCGCCGATCACATATGTCGGGTGGCCGAGGCCGATGGTCTCGTTGCCGATCTGGACGTGTGCAGCCATGGTCAAGCCCTTCGTGTGGGTGATAGGTGGTTCTCGGATACAACTGATCCGGCCAGCACGCGATCAGCGAGCTCCCGAACCGCGCCGCTGCCACCAGGGCGGCGAAGAACATGAGATGAAGCGTTAATCGCCTCGGCACGGGCGTCCGCCACCGCGACGCCCCACCCGACGGCCCGCAGGCATTCGACGTCGTTGATGTCGTTGCCGAGGTAGGCGATGTCAGCGAGGTCGAGGTGGCGGCTTTCGGCCCAAGCTTGGAGAGCCGCGAGCTTGTCGTCACAGCCGGACACGACGTCGACGCCGAGCTTGGCGGCCCGCGCCGTCACAACATCATTCGTCTCGGTCGACAGGATGAGGAACGGGATACCCGCGCGACGCAGGCGAGCCACCCCCATCCCGTCAGAGCGACTCACGGATACAGATTCGACTCCGCGCTGATCGACGACCACCGAGTCGTTGGTGTGGACTCCGTCAAAGTCCGTGACGACCGCCCGAGCGGGAATGGTCACGATGGGGCTCATCGTTGCCCGTTGCTGCTCGATCAGCTCTGCACGACGCAGGTCGTGCTCGTCGTCGATCTCAAGGGCGTCGAACGGATCCACATGGATCAGACGTACATGTCCGAAGAAGCGATGACCGTGCTCGACAAATCTCTCGGTGTTCATTGCGTAGAACGCGCCCGTTTCGACGAACTCTGGACGACGATCCTGTCGGCGTTGCCTCTGTGTCATGTCGTGGTTGACGGCCTCGGCGCCCTCGGGCCCCTCACACCAAAGGTGCGTATGGCTGGAAGCGACACTGAAGGCGACATCGGCCGCACCGGACTCCACAGCTTCGACTGCGCGGGCGACATCCGTCGTGTGGATGAACGGGCTCGTCGCCTGCACGAACACGAGCACCTCCGGTCGAATGCCGTCGCCTGCAAGCTGTTCGAGCGCATGAAGCAGCGCCGACTCCGAGGAAGCCGTATCACCGGCAAGCTCTGCCGGACGCCCGACGACCATCACACCCTGCTGCCGTGCCACCGCCGCGATATCGAGGTCATCTGTCGACACGACGACCAGATCCACAGCGTCAGCAACGGAGCGGACGGCGCGCTCAATGAGCGTCTGACCACCCAGCAGGCGCAGGTTCTTGCGAGGCAGTCCCTTGGATCCGCCTCGGGCCGGAATCACAGCACACACACGGACGGTGCCACTCTCCGCGGTTCCGCGCCTCATACGATCACCCGGCTTCCCGGTGGTCGCGTCGGTCTCGCCTCATGCCAAAGACGCTAGGGTTCCCGCGCATCCAGACGGTGAACGAAACCCCGCCGCACAACAAACGTCAGCCGTCATTGAGACCCCTCGTGAGGCTTCGGGCAACGTGGCGACAGACCGTCGGCAAACCCTCGGCAAACAGTGGGCGCGCAACCACCAGTCGGGACCAATCAGCGCCAAATCGTGGATATGGTTCCGGGGTGTCCACCATGCCCACCGCCCTGCTCATCGCGTCCTTTGACTCGCAGCTCAAGTGGTGTGCCGGTATTCGTTCCGAGCTCACTTCGCACGGATTCGAATGCCGCACTGTGACACCGGACACCCGCAACGCACTGTCGCCTCAGCAAATCGCCGACGCTGGGTTTGGCTCGATCGAGAGGATGACGTGGGACGAACTCGTGACTGCTGCGCGGCACAGCGACGTCGTCGTCAGCGCCCTTGCCGGGCCTGCCACCCAGCGCCTCACGATCGATCTGAGCCGAGAGTTGGCCGACATCGGCGGCCCCGGCCCGGTGATCGTGTCCGGATGGGTCGGCATCATCATCGAGAAACTGACGGCGGGCTACCTTGACCGTTGTGGAACCGATGTCGTGGCGGTCAACTCAGCGCACGACCTGGCCAACTTCAAGGACGTCGCCGCCCGCCTCAGCATCCCTGACGACAACCTTGTCCTCGCCGGGCTACCTTTTGTTTCCAGCTCACCCCGTCCCGCACGCGACGGCCCCATTCGTACGGTCCTGTTCGCCGACCAACCCACGGTCCCCCGCTCCTTCCACGAGCGGCGACACGTCTATCAACGCCTGATCGACTATGCCCTGGTCCACCCGGATCGCGAGGTGCTCCTCAAGCCCCGACATCGCATTGGCGAAGACACCTTCCACACGATGCTGCACCACCCCGAGGACGTGCTGGCCGGAGTGCCTACCCCGCCAAACTTCCGCATCGACTACACGGCCATCAGCCAATCGCTGCCCCATGTCGACCTGCTGCTGACGCTCTCGTCGACTGCATGCCTCGAAGCGATTGATCACGGTTGTCGAGTGGCTCTCGTGCTCGACCTCGGCGTTCACGAACGACACGGCAACCATGTCTTCATGGACAGCGGGATGCTGCGAACATTCGATCAGATTGTCAACGACGAGATCGGCGTGCCGGATCCAGCCTGGGTACGAGGCTATTTCTCGGGCCGAGAGGGCAACGCCAACCAGATCATCGTCGATCGCGTCGCAAAGCTGCTGGCGGACGACGAGCGCCCGTCACGCGGCGTATGGGCCAGCCCATACTTTCGAAGTACAACTCAGCTGAGCGATGTCGAGGACTCCTACAAGCCGACGTGGCGCGCCAAGGCTTGGGGACGACGCGTTCGCAAGCACGGCGTCCTGATCGGCACAGCGTCACACTTAGCCAACCTATGGTTCCCACCGGTGCTAGTGCGTGCTGTGCAAGCCCTCCGCAGGCGCTAGCTTCCGCCACCGATGGCTGCAGGTCCGTCTTCGCGGCGGATGTCGATGATGTGCCCCGTCTGATGTGCGAGAAGGATGTCGATCGACTGACGAGCGACTTCCATCGAGCTCAGCAAGGTGCCTTCGGGCTCGTCGCCGAATGCCTTGGTGCGCATCGGCGTGCCCGTACGTTCGGGGTTGATGCAGTTGACGCGCACCTCACCCGCCCACTCGTCAGCGAGAGCTTGCGTGAGGTTGACGACAGCTGCCTTGGCCGAGCTGTAGAGCGAGTAGCCCTTGCGGCCGCGCGTGTAGGACGACGACGTGAACAGCAGCAGCGAACCGTTCGCGGCAGCCAGATGCGGATAGAACTCCTGCGCGATGAAGATCGGCGCGAGGTAGTTGATCTCAGTTGCGGCGAAGATCGTCTCTTCAGTCGTATCGGCCAGATCGCCGATCGGCAGCACGCCCGCCGTGTTGACCACGAAGTCGATCGAGTCGGTCTCCTTGAGCACGGTCTGCGCTGCTGCGGCAATGTCATCGCGGCGATCGACGTGCGTATTGGTCGTCGAGCGTGAGAACGAGTGCACCGTGGCACCGAAGCCGCGAGCGAGCTCGGCGATGTCGCCACCGATCCCATACGAGCCGCCGAACACGACCATCGTCTTGCCCTCGAGGGCTTTGCGGTATTCGTCGTCGCTGAGCTGGTCGGGCGCATCTGCCGAGTGCAGCTGGAAGAGCTTGTCGGCGATGTACACGTCGATCGGCTCGGTGACCTTCATGTTGCGCTCGTGGCCCAGCACGACCGCGATGGGCACCTCGGGCAGGTAGCGCAGCACGACAGTGCAGTCGTCGGTCGCCGTGAAGTCGGGATCCTTCCAGGCCAGCTCGTACGCCTTGCGGATCACCGAGAGGCGGAACGCCTGCGGGGTCTGACCGCGGCGGAGCAGCGAACGCTGAAGGACATCCTCGATGACGTCATGTCCGTCGGCACCTGGCTCAGGCCGTACCTGCACGATTGTGTCAGCGGACGGAATGGCGGTGTCGACGGCCTCGTGCGTGCCGAGAGCCTCGACGCAGTCGGTGATGATTGTCTGCGAGACGAGCGGGCGCACGGCGTCGTGAAAGAGGACGTTGCACTCATCGGTGCCGAGAGCCTCAAGCGCGCGGCTGGTGGAGTCGTTGCGGGTGACGCCGCCTTCGACGATCTGGGTGACCTTTGTGTAGCCTCCGGCATCCACGATCGCGCGTACGGGATCAAGGTGACCCGGAGCCATCAGCACGACGATCTCGTCGATCACGGACGATGCCTCGAACGCTGCGATGGTGTGCTCGATGATCGTCTTGCCGGCGATCTTGATGAGCTGTTTGGGGATCGAGAGGCCCACCCGCGTACCGGTGCCACCGGCAAGGATCACGGCCACATTTCGCAGTTCAGTCACCACACGAGGTTACCGGCTAGGAGGCTTGCTCAGGCACCCGGCCGGATCACGGCTTCGGTCTGCTGCGACTTCCAGACCCGGAAGCCCTCCTCGGTCGTACCGCGTCGCCAGTAGCCGGAGATCGAGGCGTCCGCACGAGGCACCTCGCGCTCGGTGAGCACGTAGGGGCGCACGCTCTTGAGCAGCGCTGATTCCCCATGCACGAATACGTGTGGACGGCCTGGTCGCCACTGCCATGCCCTCACGGCGTCATCGAGCAAAGTCGTCGTACCGGGGAGCGCGCTGCCGCGATGCAGCCAATGCACCTCGAGGTCTGCAGCGGTCGCGAGAGCGAGCTCATGGTCGGGCCCATCGACCTCGAGGAATGCGACTGCCTGCGCTCCTGGTTGAAGCGTCTCGAGTGCGGAGGTGATCGCCGGCAGAGCCGCCTCGTCTCCGACGAACAGGTGCCAATCAGCCGTCGGGTCCGGTGCGTACGCTCCGCTCGGGCCGCGCAAGTGCAGCTCGTCGCCAGGCTGTGCAGCGCTCGCCCAGGGCCCCGCGAAACCCTCGTCCCCATGAATCACGAAATCAACGGCAAGCTCGCGAGCGTCGTGATCGACCCAGCTGATCGTGTAGGTGCGCAGCACCGGCCACGCATCCTGAGGCATCGTCTCGCGCACCTCTTCAAGGTTGAGCGGCTCCGGGTAGTCGAAGCCATCGGCGAGGAAGACGAGCTTGCAGTACTTGTCGGTGAACGCCCCACCGTTGAGCGCGAGGTCGCGTTGGGCGAAGTCGTCGAAGCCATCGCCACCGAAGACCACACGGAGCAACGAGGGGGTCAACTGTTGGGTCCGGATGACGGTCATTCGCGCGGGGTGGGTCTTGCTCACGTGTGTAGCCTACTGGCGTGACCCACGGCATCGACACGACTCAATTCGACCCCGAGATCCGCGCTCAGGATGACCTGTTTCGCTACGTAAACGGTCCTTGGCTGCGCACCGAGCAGATCAAGCCCGACCGAGCCACCGCCGGCGCGTTCGTGGTGCTGGTCGATGAAGCGGAGGCCAAGGTCCGCGAGATCATCGAGACGGCTAGCAAGGCGCCTCAGGACGAGGAGCAGCGCAAGATCGGCGACCTGTACGCGAGCTTCATGGACGAGGCGCGCGCCGAGGAGCTCGGCGCCACTCCTCTGGAGCCCGAGCTCGCCCAGGTCGAGGCCATCACCGATATTGCCGGGTTCATTTCCACACTTGGAGTGCTCGATCGCCAGGGCGTCGCCAGCGTGTTCGGTATGTACATCGGTCCTGACAGCGGCAATCCGGAGCGCTACATCACGCACCTCAACCAGGGCGGAATCGGACTCCCGGACGAGTCCTACTACCGCGAGGACGCCACGGCCGACATCCGTACGGCCTACGTCGGCCATGTCACCACGATTCTCGGTCTCGCCGGACTCAGCGATGCGGTCGACCGTGCTGCGCGGATCATGGACCTCGAGACCAGGTTGGCGAGCCATCACTGGGATCGCGTCGCCTGCCGTGACGCCCAAAAGACGTACAACCTGGTCAGTCGGGTCGATCTCCAGGCGCTGGCGCCGACCTTCGACTGGGCTTCCTGGTCTGCTGGCGCGAAAGTCCCGGACCCGGTGATTGCCGAAGTCGTCATCGGCCAGCCGTCATTCCTCGAGGGCCTCGAGACTCTTCTCGTCGAGAGTGAGCTCGAGTCATGGAAGGACTGGCTCCGCTGGCAAGTCGTCCGCAGCGGATCCCCCTACCTCTCGTCGGCGTTCGTCAACGCCAACTTCGAGTTCTACGGCCGGACCCTCAGCGGCACCGATGAGCTGCGACCGCGCTGGAAGCGTGGCGTCGGCTTCGTCGAAGGCGCCATGGGTGAGGCCGTTGGACGCATCTACGTACGTACCGAGTTCCCGCCTGCTTCGAAGGAACGGATGACCGAGCTGATCGACAACCTCATCGAGGCCTACCGCTCCAGCATCACAGCGCTGCCATGGATGAGTGACGAGACCAAGAAGCGGGCTCACGACAAGCTCAACTCGTTCGACCCCAAGATCGGTCACCCGGAGAACTTCCGTGACTACGCAGCGCTGGAGACCGCGCCGGACGATCTGCTGGGCAACGCCCGCCGTGCTCTCGCCGTCGCTACGGACAGGGAGCTGGCCAAGATCGGATCCCCGATCGACCGCGACGAGTGGTACATGACGCCGCAGACCGTCAACGCCTACTACAACCCCACGATGAACGAGATCGTCTTCCCTGCCGCAATCCTGCAGCCGCCCTTCTTCCACGCCGAAGCCGACGATGCGGTCAACTACGGGGCCATCGGCGCGGTCATCGGCCATGAGATCGGTCACGGTTTCGATGACCAGGGCTCGCACTACGACGGCACCGGCGCACTCAACAACTGGTGGACCGACGAGGACCGTGCCGCGTTCGAGCAGCTCACGTCCGCCCTGATCGCCCAGTACGACGCCCTCTCACCCGAGGGTGCCGAGGGCAAGAACGTCAACGGCTCTCTGACGATCGGCGAGAACATCGGCGACCTTGGCGGCCTCGGTATCGCCTACAAGGCGTTCAAGATCGCCCAGTCTGACGGACCGGACGAATCGATCGATGGCTACACGCCCGACCAGCGATTCTTCATCTCGTGGGCACAGGCCTGGCAGTCCAAGGTTCGCCCGGCGGAGACCGTACGCCGCCTCACTGTCGATCCCCACTCGCCGCCAGAGTTCCGTTGCAACCAGGTCGTACGCAACATCGATGCGTTCTACGACGCCTTCGGTGTCACGGCCGGCGACGCCGCGTGGCTCGAGCCTGAGGACCGCGTAGTCATCTGGTGAGTCGCGGCGCTTGCTCCGCGGGACGGAGAGCAACCGCTAAGTTGCTCTCGTGAGTGATCCAACGACCGTCGACCCCGCGCAGAAGCGCATCGTCTCCGTGCTGTCTGCTGTGCAAGTCATCGGCGGAATCGGCAACGGGGCCGGCCTCGCCGTCGGCGCCCTCCTAGTCAAGGATGTCAGCGGCTCATCCGGGTGGTCCGGCATGGCTGTCGTGATGCTCACGCTCGGTGCTGCGGCGTTCACGATCCCGATGGCGTCGATCGCCGCTCGTAAGGGCCGGCGGCCCGCCCTTTCCCTCGGCTGGCTCTGTGGTGCCAGCGGAGCAGCAGTGACCGTCCTCGGCGCCCAGGCGGACTCATTGGCGATCGTGCTGCTCGGGCTCGTGCTGTTCGGCGCCAGCACAGCGGCCAACCTGCAGTCCCGATTTGCGGCCGTCGACCGCGCTGAACCTGGTCAGATTGGCCGGGCCCTCTCGTTGGTCGTGTGGTCGACGACGGTCGGCGCTGTCATCGGTCCAAACCTCACCGGCCCCGGCGCTGCCGTGGCCGACCAGGTCGGCATACCTGACCTCGCCGGGCCGATGCTGTTCTCGGCGGTCGGGTTCGCCATCTCGGGCCTCATGACCTTCGTACTGCTACGGCCGGATCCGCTGATCCGAGCCGCCGACGCCGGCCCCGCGGCACGAGGCGTACGCGCCGCACTCCCCCACGTACGCGGGCGCGCGCTCACGGCAATCCTGGCGATTGCCGCATCCCATGCCGTGATGGTGTCAGTCATGGCGCTGACTCCGGTGCACATGCAGGACCACGGTTCATCGCTCAACATCATCGGCCTGACGATCAGCCTCCACATCGCCGGAATGTTCGCCCTATCGCCCCTGATGGGGTGGCTGAGCGATCGCTGGGGCGCCGAGCGCACGATCCTGCTCGGTCAGTCGATCCTGCTGCTCGCGACATTCGTCGCTGGGACCTCAGGGCACTCCGAGAGCCAGATCATGGTCGGCCTGACGCTACTCGGCGTCGGCTGGTCTGCCTCGGTCATCGCGGGCGCCGCGATGCTCAGCGCGTCGCTGGAAGTGCCCATACGTCCGCTCGTGCAGGGCTTCTCAGACCTGTCGATGAACCTCGCAGGAGCGTTCGGAGGCCTATTGGCCGGCGTCGTGGTCGCCACGAGTGGCTTCGGCACCCTCAACGCAGCCGCAGCCGTGCTGACGGTCCCTGTCATCGCCCTGGTGCTCTCCGGGCGCAGAGTCGCCGCACGGATCGGCTAGACACGCCCTAGCGGCGGAAGATGGTGAAACGGATCCAGTCTGTGACTGGGTAGACCGTACGGTGCAGTACCGCGTCGATGGCGTCGGCCACGCCGCCGAAACGCAATGAGAGCCAGTCGCCAATCGGACCGAACCGGTCGCGCATCCACTCATCAATCCGCTCAAACGCTTCGTCTGAAGCAAAGAGGCACGTCACCGAGATCACAGCTGCTGACGACCACGGTGCGGCAAAGAGCACGGCGAAGATGATGTTGACCGTGATGGCCAGCGTGAGCACGATCCGGCGCGAGCTGGGATTGAGCAGAAGCGGCGCAAAGAAGAGCTGAACGAACAGCACGGTGTAGGTGATGACCGCGAGCACAATCGTGCTCGAGCTCAACAGGTCTGACAGCCACGGGAACGGGCGGTACTCGGGCAGCTGCATCGTGTAATAGAGCGCGGTGCCGTGCTGCCACGACGTCTGGGCGATCTTGTCGAGGCCAGCTGCTGAGTAGACGAGGATCGTCTGGACAGCCAACGCGACCAAAGCAAGGTTGTGCAGACTCGTCGACAGCCACGTCGGCAGGGCGTCGTCACTGACGCTGCTGCGCTCGCGGCGAGATCGTCGTCGAGCGTCGAGCGACCAACGGTCGGCGGTTCGCATCAGGAGCAGCCACAGAAGCGTCAGCCGGACCAGGTTGTCCCCCTCACCGCCGACGACGGGGTTCTGCCCGACGATCGCAATGAAGCCGACGAAGGTGACAACGTTCGCTGCTTTCGTCCGCCAGCCGAGAATGAATGCCAACGCGGCAAGCATTGTCACGACGTATGCCACGGTCAGGATGTCGGAGCTGACGTCCTTCAGAACCGCCAGCTCCGGGAAACGGCTGATGGCACGCGCGGGCTCGGCCCAGATGGATGCCTGGCCGACCCAGAGGTCGCGTGTCGTGAAGTTTGCGGCCAGCAAGCCCAGCACAGCTGCGCCAGTGCCGATGCGACACGCTGCAGCTCCGTACAGGGCGTGCTTCTCCTGCATGACCCAGTTCTCGACACGCTCGCGCGCCACAGCCACCGAGTCGATCTGGTTCCACATGAAGTCGCGGACCATGTCAGCCCCTCACGTACTTGTCGAAGGGAGTCTGCGCTTCAACCGAGCCACGGAAGCGTGGTCGCCACCCAAAGCTGAACCACAGGTAGTCGACATCTTCGATTTTGGTGTCGTTTCGCTTCGAGAACTCGGGGACGCTTCGTCGGCCGACCTTGAACTGCAGCTGAACGATGGTGCCCTCCCATTTCGAGGTTGCATACAGAGACGCGAACTGCGTTGCCATCTGGTCGTAAGCCATGTAGTTCTGCACGACCGCCGGATTGTCGCCCGCCTTGTTGAGTGCGGCTGCGCGGGCAGACGTCGAGTCGCTCGCCTTGGACTCACGCACGATCTTCCTTTGTTCAGGTTCGAGGGCGAACATCGACCGATTGAGGTTGGTCGCCAGTCGCCGCGCGATCAGGTGTACGCGAGCGGGGTTGGGGTTGAACCGCACGTCGCGCACATCCTCCTGGGTCAAGTCCACCCAATCGGTGGGTTTCGCCTTCGCTTTCCCGTCCTTGACGAGCACCCGAACCAGAAAGGACTCGTCGACGAACTGAACGCTCGGATCGACCGTGTCGACGTCCTGCTGGAAGTACGGATCGACGTACGACGCCAGGTTGCGAGAACCGACGAGATCGCGGATTGGGCTGGACGGTGCCAACCAGAGCATCAGCAGTGCCGAGTGGATCGCCACGAGAAGTGCCAGTCCGGTGACCAATCGCCGTTGCCACGGACGCACGGGTTCGTGGACGTCGGGCATGGGCTCCATCCTAGGGCGTAGACGCACGGCTGCCGGTGACCCCTAAGGGCCACCGGCAGCCGTGTCAGGCGTTGCTATCAGATCTGAAGGCGACGCTTTTCGTTCAGCAGGACAGTTGCACCGAAGAGCAGCAGTCCGAGACCCAGCATCCAGAACGGAAGCAGGTTGGGCGATCCCGTTGCCGGGAGCGTCGTGGTCACGTCAGCGTCAGCCTGGCTGTCAGCATCGGCCGCAGCGTCAGCGTCGGCATCGGCATCGACATCGGCATCGACATCAACGTCAACATCCTGGTCGACATCAACGTCAACATCCTGGTCGACATCCTGGTCGGCCGGAGCGTCCTCGTCTGCTGCGGCAGCAACAGAGTTGGGGCCACAGTGGACACGCGCGAGGTTGAGCGTGTTGGCTTCGCCGAGCACCTCAAGGCTGAGGCCGGTGACATCGATCTCATCAGCTGCAGGCGAGACGGGCGTCTGCACGTTGACAGTTCCCGACACGATCGGCTCGATGAGCTCGCCGATCGGGTTGAGGAGAGGCTCCTCGAGAGCGTCGACCAGCTCACCGATGATGGTGTCCCTGACACCTGCAAGCAGGAGGTCAGCGGCGTCGAGCAGGGTGCCGATTCCCGGGATGCCGGTCGTCGTGTCGATGATGCCCTGCACGAGGTCAGTGGCGATCTGCTGCGCAGCGTTGTTCGCGGCATCAGAGGTGATCA
>NZ_JAKFEL010000190.1:0-7339 GCF_036675695.1 Aeromicrobium sp. | reverse complement strand
GGTACGATTGGGGTAGTTGATCGCGACTGGCGTTGAGGTGGGTACCACCGGGGAGCGATCGATCACCACGACATCGGGACCGTTCGCCTGGGCCCCACGTCAGCCAAGTTCTGCTGACTGGAGAGCACGCGAGATGATGATGACCATGACGAGCAACGACTTGTTCCCAACTGAGCGCCTTGCCGACGCGGACGTACGCGTCCTGCTGCTCGAGAACATCCACACCGACGGCGCGGAGTTCCTGCGAGCCAAGGGCTACCAGGTCGAGGCGCTCGACGGCGCCCTCGGCGAGGACGACCTGATCGAAGCGATCAAGGGAGTACACCTCCTCGGCATCCGCTCGACCACGTACATCACCGAGAAGGTGCTCGACGCCGCTCCCGACCTGCTCGCGATCGGTGCGTTCTGCATCGGCACCAACCAGATCGACCTCGAGGCCACGACGGCCCGAGGTGTTGCGGTGTTCAACGCGCCCTACTCCAACACGCGCAGCGTCGTGGAGCTCGCGATCGCCGAGATCATCTCGCTGGCCCGACGGTTGAACGAGAAGTCGACCGACATGCACAACGGTGTGTGGAACAAGTCGGCTGCGGGCAGCCACGAAGTTCGCGGTCGTACGCTCGGCATCATCGGCTACGGCAACATCGGCAGCCAGCTGTCGGTCGTGGCCGAGGCGCTCGGACTGAAGGTTGTCTTCTACGACATCGACGACAAGCTGGCGCTCGGCAACGCGCGCCGTTGCTCGACCATCGAGGAGCTGCTGGAGACCTCGGACGTTGTCTCGCTGCACGTCGATGGCCGTCCCGGCAACGCTGGTCTGTTCGGCGACGAGCAGATGGCGCTGATGAAGCCACGCTCGCTGCTCCTCAACCTGTCGCGCGGTATCGCCGTCGACACGAAGGCCCTTCGCGAACACATTGAGTCGGGCCACATCGCTGGTGCTGCCGTCGACGTGTTCCCGATTGAGCCGAAGCGTCAGGGTGACCCCTTCGAGTCCGACCTGCAGGGCCTCAAGAACGTCATCCTCACCCCGCATGTCGGCGGATCGACAGAAGAGGCGCAGCAGGACATTGGCCGCTTCGTGGCGTCCAAGCTTCGCTCGTACGCGTCGTTCGGCGGCACCTCGCTCAGCGTCAACATGCCGGAGATCAACTTGCCCGCCGATGCCGCGAAGCATCGGCTGGCGCACGTGCATCGCAACGCCCCCGGCGTACTGGCGACGATCAACGGCCTGCTCGGCGAGCACGGCGTGAACATCGAGGCCCAGTCGCTCGCGACGCGTGGCGAGATCGGCTACGTGCTCACCGATGTGTCCGCCGAGGTCGGCTCCGAGGTGCTGACCGAGCTCGCCGACCTGCCCGAGACCGTCCGCCTGCGCCAGCTCAGCTGATCGCTGCACATTCGCGGCTCAGGGTGTGAACTCCGGCTCCGTGGGTACTCCCAGGACGATCGGCCGCCGCTCGGTGGCCTGGGAGTGGAGGAATTCAGATGTTGATCCTCGGAATCGTATTGCTGATCTTGGGCGCAGTCCTGAACATTCCGATTTTGTACACGATCGGCGGAGTTCTGGCATTGGTCGGAGCTGTCCTGTGGGTCCTCGGAGGAATGAACCGAGGCGTCGGAGGACGTAGACACTATTACTGAGTAGTCATCAGAAGCGGGGGCCGTCACCTGAGGGTGGCGGCCCTCGCGCGTCCCCTTGGGGAGGTCGCGGTCTACTCGAGGCTGAACGGCGGGTACTTGTCAGTCAGCAGGTACATGTAGGCATTGAGGCGCGTGCTCCACCGCAGCAACCCGACGACGAAGTTGCGCAGACCGACCGGCCACTTGGCGGTGAACAGAACTGCGAAGAACGCGACGACGTAGACGAAGAACGCCACGATGCTGATGAGTCCGAGCACGATGAGGTGCGGGATGGCCAGGATGATGCGGAAGAAGATCGTCAGTCGGTTGCGACCTTCGGTCTCGGGTGCGAAGCCGACGTTGACGCGTGCATAGTCACCCGGGTCAACGGACGTTGTGCCGAACGTGAATGGCGGATACTCCTCCGTGAGGAATCCTGCGTAGACGCTGACGCGCGTGCTGTAGCGGACGTACATCGCGATGATGCCGAGGATCCCTGCCGGGACCTTGCCGGTGAAGACACCGAGGATCCAGGCGACGAAGGCAAGGAGCTCGGCCACGATGTTGAGGGCGTACAGCACGATGAAGTGCGGGATGGCAAGGATGATGTTGCCGATGACCCGCCAACGAGCAATCGACTCAGGTGGATCAAAGACGAACGTGGCCGGGTAGCCGCCTGTCGGCGGGGTGGGCGGTGCTGGGGGCGGCGGCATCTCTGCGCTCATGGCGAGTCCTTCAGGCTTCGACGATCGGACTCTCGCACCGTAGCGGCTTGTCGCCGTGAACGGGGGGATCCTGGATCACGTTTGGCTGTGCACCGTCACGCGCGCACCTGTCCACTCCGCGAGGGTTTCGGCGCATCCCGCCTCTAGCTTGATCGTGGCGAGGTCGTCACCACGCGTGGTGCCACGATTGACGATCACGATCGGGATGCCTCGGGTTCGGGCTGCTCGTACGAACCGCAGCCCTGACATCACCTGCAGGGACGAGCCGAGGACGACGAGGGCCTCTGCCTGCTCCACGAGCTCGTAGCACTCGGCGACGCGATCCTTGGGTACGTTCTCGCCGAAGAAGACGACGTCGGGCTTGAGCCTTCCGCCGCACGCCGTGCAAGGCGCAACGACAAATGTGTCGGTCTCCTCGAGCAGAACGTCGCCATCGGGCGCCATCACTGCATCGATCTGGTCGTAGCCGGGATTGAGTCCTTGGAGGCGCGAATGCAGGTCGGCGCGCGAGCTGATCGATCGACAGTCCAGGCAGATCACTCGGTCGATGCGCCCATGCAGGTCGATCACATTGCGGTGACCGGCGCGGCCATGCAGACCGTCGACGTTCTGGGTGATGAGGCCGTCGAGGCGCCCGTCCCGCTCCATGCCGGCGAGTAGGCGGTGCCCGGCGTTGGGCTCGGCACGGCGCATGCGGCTCCAGCCGATGTGCGCCCGGGCCCAGTAGCGCTGCTGAGCCTCAGGGCCCTTGATGAAGTCTTGGTAGGTCATCGGCATTCGCGCCGGTGCACCCGGTCCGCGGTAGTCGGGTATGCCGGAGTCTGTCGACATGCCAGCACCAGTCAGGACGAGCAGTCGTCGCCGGCCGATGAGCTGGTCAGCCGTCAGCAAGGTCGATCAGCTTCTTGACGGTGTTGAGGTTGCGGGCTGTGCCTGGCACCTTGAGCGCTCGCCCGATCGAGGCGTCCTTCATCTCCGGGCGACCCGCCCCGTTGGCGTACTTGATGTGCATCTCGGTTCCGATGACCTTCCACCGGTCGGCACCGGTCTCGTACGTCTCGGCTTTCTTGATCGCGTCGGCGGTCGGCTTCTCGAGGAGGAAGGTGACGTATGAGTACTTCGGCTCGTCGACCGGGAACGGATGTGCCTCGAGTGCCTTCTCGATCTCTGCCGGCGTGCGCGAGATCGACTCCCGGAAGAAGCCGAACTCCTTCTCGATCGCCTTCTCCAGCGACCGATCAAACTCGGCGGCGTTGCCAGGTACGTCCGCGATGAGGTTGCCGGACGCAATGTAGGTGGACACGTCTGTGGCGCCGAGGTCCTCAGCAATCTCGCGCAGCCGAGCCATCGGCAGTTGAGCTTTGCCGACATTCACGGCACGCAACAGGATGATCCGCTTGGCCATGGACCAAGTATGTCCACTCAGAGTCGAGCAGCGAGCTCCGTCGCCTGCTTGATGGCGCGCTTCGCGTCGAGCTCGGCGGCAACGTCAGCTCCGCCGATCACGTGCACCGGCTTGCCTAGCGCCTCGAGCGGCTCGACCAGATCGCGCACGGACTCCTGTCCTGTGCACAGGATGATCGTGTCGACGTCGAGCACTCGGCTCTCCTCGTTGTCCTCACCCTTGCGGAGGGTGATGTGCAGACCGGCATCGTCGATGCGGTCGTACGTGACGCCCTTGATCATCTCGACGTCGGAGTCCTTGAGAGTCTGGCGATGCACCCAGCCGCTGGTCTTGCCGAGGCCCTTGCCGAGCTCGGAGTTCTTGCGCTGGAGGAGAAACACCTCACGCTTCGGGGGCGCCTTGAGCTTGGTCGCGAGACCGCCACGCTCGAGTGACGGGTCGGTGACGCCCCAGCGCTCCATCCAGTGCTCGATCGACTCGTCAGCGTCGTGCAGCAGGAACTCCGAGACGTCGAAGCCGATGCCGCCCGCACCCATGACGGCAACCCGCTTGCCGACGGGAGCGCCATGGCGAATGACCTCTTGGTAGTTGACGACGCTGGGGTGATCGACGCCGGGAAGTGACGGTATGCGGGGCTCGACACCTGTCGCGATGACGACTTCGTCGAACTCAGCAAGCTGGTCGACGCCAGCGCGTACGCCGAGGTGCAGCTTGACGCCAGCGATCTCCATGCGGCGGGAGTAGTAGCGGATCGTCTCCTTGAACTCCTCCTTGCCGGGGATCTGCATCGCCAGCCGGAACTGGCCGCCGATCTCGGGCAGGGACTCGAACAACTCGACGCTGTGACCGCGACCCGCGAGCTCAGTTGCGGCAGCGAGTCCGGCCGGACCGGCCCCGACGACCGCGATGCGCTTGGCCTTGCGAGTCGGGAGGAGGATCAGAGTCGTCTCGTAGCCGGCGCGCGGGTTGATCATGCAGGTCGCGCGCTTGTTCTTGAACGTGTGGTCAAGGCAGGCCTGGTTGCAGGCGATGCAGGTGTTGATCTCGTCGGCGCGATCTTCGGCCGCCTTGTTGACGAAGTGCGGATCGCTCAGCAGCGGCCTGGCCATCGACACGAGGTCGGCCTGACCGGAGGCGATGATCTCCTCGGCGATCTCGGGGGTGTTGATGCGGTTGGACGCGACGACCGGCACGGAGACCTCGGGCTTGAGCTTGCCGGTGACCCACGCGAACGCGCCACGCGGCACGGACGTGACGATCGTCGGAATGCGGGCCTCGTGCCAGCCGATGCCGGTGTTGAGAATCGAGACGCCAGCCGTCTCGAGCTTCTTGGCGAGCTCGACCGTTTCTTCCCAGCTCTGGGCGTCGTCGACCAGGTCGAGCAGGCTCATGCGGTACATCACGATGAAGTCGTCGCCGACTGCCTCGCGTACGCGCTCGACGATCTCGACGGGGAACCGCATGCGGTTCTCGGCACTGCCGCCCCAGCGGTCGGTGCGGTTGTTGGTGCGGGCGGTGATCATCTGGTTGATCAGGTAGCCCTCGGACCCCATGATCTCGACGCCGTCGTAGCCCGCGCGACGTGCAAGCACAGCCGACTTCGCGAAGTCGTTGACCGTGTCGTCGACCTCCTTGGTCGACATCGCCTTGGGCTTGCCGAACGGGGTGATGGGCGAGGGCTTGGAGGACGCTGCCCGCTTGAACGGGTGGTAGCCGTAGCGGCCGGCGTGCAGGATCTGCATCGCGATCTTGCCGTCGTGCTCGTGCACGGCGTCGGTGACCAGGCGGTGCTTGTCGGCAAGCTTCTTCGACGTCATCAGCGAGCCGAACGGGAGCAGCCAGCCGTGGCGGTTGGGTGCGTAGCCACCAGTCACGGAGAGGGCGACCCCACCCCGAGCTCTTTCGGCGAAGTAGGCCGCGAGCTCGGGCAGGTGCTTGGCGCGGTCCTCGAGGCCAGTGTGCATCGAGCCCATGATCACGCGGTTGCGCAGCGTGGTGTGGCCGAGGTCGAGCGGCTCGAGCAGGTGTGGGTAGGGGCTGGTCATGCGGTCTCTCCTGAGGCCTCGGCGACGATTTGTTCAAACTGGGCTGCCATCGCTGTGGCGAGGGCATTGGCACCGGACAACGGGCGGACCATCACGGTGAGCTCGCTGACGAGCCCGGCTTCGTTCGTACGAATGAGGTCGATGCCGTTGACGCTGACGCCGTCGACGACAGTTTCGAAGACCAGGGCAGACCCGCTGCCGTCGGCGTCCTCCAGTTCGCGGACGTACCGAAACTCGGTGAACACCCGGCCGACTCCTCGCAGGATCGCGGCAACGATCGGCTTGCCGTCGTACGGCTTGAACGCGACGGGGCTGCGGAAGACGACGTCATCGGCGAGCAGGTCGCCGAGCCCCTCGAAGTCTCCTGCCTCGACGGCAGCGCGGAACTCCTTCATGAATTCTCCTGTGATGGGATGAGGATGTGATTTCGAAGATGAGTGCCCGGTTCCTGATCGCCGCGGGCGTGTTCAACGTGGTGATTTGGCCACGCTTTGCGAAGGCGATCGTCGAGGACGACCGAGCCTGGGCGGGTGAGCACTGGAACAGCACTCCGCAGGCGTTCTTCTGGGTGCATGCCGTGCTCATCACGACGGCAATCGTGATCGGTCTTGGCGTGCTGGTGGTCGGCGTACGCGCTCATCGCTCTGCCTCGAAGGCCTGAAGGATCTCGTCGCACCAGGCCATCCCGGTGTGCTCGGCGAGGATGCCACCGCGCAGCACAAGGTAGGCGCCGAGCTCGTCTTCACGCAGCGATGACGGATCGGGGTAGTGCCGTTGGGCGCTCGCCTCGTAGTACGCGATCTGGGCTTCGTGGGCAGCGCGGCGTACGCGCACGTCGGCAAGCACAGCGTCACGATCACCGAACTGGGTGCCGCGAAGCTTCACCGCGAACTCGCTGCGGAGCGGTTCGATCGGCGTCGGCACGGACGACCAGCGCATCAGCTCATCGCGACCCTCGCCGGTGATCGAGTAGACCTTCTTGTCCGGTCGGTTGTCCTGGGCGACCAGGTGCGACTCGACCCACTTGTCGGACTCCATGCGACCCAGGACCTTGTAGATCTGCTGGTGGCTTGCCTTCCAGAAATGACCGATCGACGCGTCGAAGCGACGTGCGAGGTCGTATCCCGACGCGGTCTTCTCCGCGAGGGACACCAGGATCGCGTGCTCCAAAGCCATGGCGAGACCGTACTATGCAACGCGTTGCTATGCAACTAGTTGCGTAGACGGCAGGATTCTGGCGCGTACGGTGGGTGTGTGATCGCGGACTTCGAGGCCCGGGCAGCTGAGCTGCTGGGCGCTGGCGCGTACGGCTATTTCGCCGGCGGCGCTGGCGACGAGATCACCCTGCGCGACAACGTCGAGTCCTGGCGGCGGCTCGCGTTGCAACCCCGAGTACTGATCGGCGTGGGTGAGCGCGACACCTCGGTCACTCTGCTCGGCCGCACCCGGCCGCACCCGGTCCTGGTCGCGCCGATGGCGTACCAGCGTGGGGCGCACGCCGATGCGGAGCTCGGGACGGCGCGCGCCGCTGCGGACGCGGA
>NZ_JAKFEL010000152.1:0-7441 GCF_036675695.1 Aeromicrobium sp. | reverse complement strand
ATGGTGCGACGGGGTGTTGAAGATGAACTCCCACCAGCGCGGGAGCTTCTCGATCTTCTCGGTGTGCAGGTGGAACTGCCAGATCAGGTTGATCGAGAAGACGAAGTAGATCATCCACGGCGGCACGCCCAGGAGTGGCAACGGAAGCCATACGACGACCTCGAACCACTGGTTCCACTTCTGCCGCAAGGCGGTCGAGAAGTTGAAGTAGACGCTTGAGTGGTGCGCCTGATGGCCGGCCCAGCCAAGGCGGACGCGGTGGGCGAAGCGGTGGTACGTGTAGAAGAGCAGGTCGACGCCGAGGAGCACGCCAACCCAGGTCCAGGGGTTCGACGCCGACAGGTGCCATGGCGCGAGATGCACGTAGATCACGGTGTAGAGCAGGAACGCGGCCGTACGAAATGCGGCTGAGAACCCGATCGACCCGAAGAACATCGTCAGGCTGGCTCGGGTGTCCTCCTTGAGGTAGCCCTTGACCATGACATTGCCTGCGGCAACATCCGCCTCCCGGTCGTGCTTGGCCTCGTTCTTGATCGCTGCCATCTCGATGAACATGAACAGCAGGAAGAACGGGATCGCGGCACCGGCCGGATCCTTCAGATTGTGCGAAAACGCCTCCCACATCTGGACATCGTCGCATGCGAGGTGGGCCGCCGACAGCAGTTCCGTGACGGTCGTATGCTCGCGACATGGCTGACGTGACGATCCTCCACAACACCGCGTGCTCGACCTCCAGGTATGCCCTCGACGAGGCTTTCGAGATCGGTATCGCACCCGATGTCGTGCAGTACCTCAAGAAGCCACTCAACCGAGACGAACTGCTTGACCTGATCGACAAGCTCGAGGATCCCGCTGCTGACCTCGTACGCAAGGACGGCTTCTTCAAGGGGCTGGAGCTGAGTCCCGACGACTACACGACGCCTGAGGCCGGTGGCTGATTTGCTCGTCGAGCATCCACGCCTGATGCAGCGTCCCGTCCTCGTACGCGGCAAGCGCGCCATCATCGGTCGACCCAAGGACCGGGTCGCAGAGTTCCTCGCCTGAAGTCCTGGACGCCGGGCTGACTCGAGCCGGTGTGTTCGGTGACCACGCACACCGATATCTTTTTCGTCGGCCTGCCGAGTGGCGGCCCTTTCTTATGGGGGAACTCTCATGACTGAAACACCCAACAACCCTGTCGAGCAGCCCTCAGAGGGAATGAGTGTCGGCAAGGTCGTTCGGATCGTCGTCGTCGCACTCGTCTCGCTTGGCGTCCTCGCCGGCATCGGCGGGTTCGCCTACGACAAGCTGACGTCTGCCGACCGCGACAAGACCGGCGCGATCACCTCACAAGGCAAAGTCGATGTCACCGATCTCAAGGCCGGCGACTGTGTTGTCGAGAACCTCGTCGAGGGCGAGTTCACTCGCGTTGAGGTTGCTCCCTGCGCCAAGGCTCACTTCTTCGAGGCCTACGCGACGTTCAAGCTGCCCGCTGGCGACTTTCCCGGCGACGAGAAGGTCGACCAGCTTGCCGGTGATGGTTGCTACGAGCGATTCGAAGACTTTGTCGGTGTCTCGTACGACGACTCGGAGCTTGAGATGACCTACATGAGTCCGATCGGGGACACCTGGTCCATGGACCGTGGCGTTGCGTGCCTCGTCACGGAAGAGGCTGCTACCAAGGGATCCCTCAAGGCTGCCAACCGCTGATCTGCACGCCCGATGCCCCACCGACTCGCTGAGTCGGTGGGGCATCTTCATTTGGTCGTTGTCGCGCTGCCTCGGACGGCCCAGAGCGACGAAGGTCGCGTTCCAGACTTTCGGCGACCTCCGTCGGCGGCGTGGCTACATCAGGTCCTTGAGCTCCTGCGGCAGCTCGAAATCGTCCTTGCCACCAGCGGGAAAGCCGAATGCGCTCGCGCCATCGGACTTCTTGGCGGCTGCAGCCTCGGCCGCACGCTTGGCGGGGTTGCCCGACACTCGCTTGCCCTTCTTCTGCTGCGGCTTCTGCTTGGCGCCGGCACGTTTGCCCGGCCCTCCGATGCCCGGCATTCCCGGCATACCGGGCATCCCTGGCATTCCGCCACCCTTGGCCATCTGCTGCATCATCTTGCGCGCGTCGAAGAACCGGTCGACCAGCTGGTTGACGTCCTTGACCTGCGTGCCCGAACCCTTGGAGATGCGAGCTCGACGCGAGCCGTCGATCATCTTGGGGTTGTCGCGCTCGGCGGGGGTCATGGACAGGATGATCGCCTTGATGCGATCGACTTCGCGCTCATCGAAGTTTTCGAGCTGTTCCTTCATGGCGCCCATGCCCGGGAGCATTCCCATGAGCTTGGTCATCGAGCCCATCTTGGCCATGGCTTCCATCTGGCCCAGGAAGTCCTGCAGGGTGAACGAGCCGCCCATGAGCTTTTCGGCGGCCTTGTTGGCCTCCTCCTCATCGAAGACCTTCTCGGCCTGCTCGATGAGGGTCATCATGTCGCCCATGTCGAGGATGCGCCCCGCCATGCGGTCAGGGTGGAAGACGTCGAAGTCGGTGAGCTTCTCGCCGGTGGACGCGAACATGATGGGGCGGCCGGTGATCGAGCGTACGGACAGCGCCGCACCTCCGCGCGCATCGCCGTCGAGCTTGGTCAGCACGACACCCGTGAAGTCGACGCCCTCGAGGAATGCCTGCGCCGTGACGACGGCGTCCTGACCGATCATCGCGTCGATGACGAACAAGACCTCGTCGGGATCGACGGCCTTGCGGATGTCTGCGGCCTGCTTCATCAGTTCTTCGTCGATGCCGAGGCGTCCGGCGGTGTCGACGATCACGACGTCGTGCAGTGTGCGCTGTGCTTCCTTGAGGCCCGCCTTGGCGACCTTGACCGGGTTGCCCTTGCCGTTGCCGGGCTCGGGGGCGAACACCGTGACACCGGCCTGCTCACCGACCACCTGCAGCTGGGTGACGGCGTTGGGGCGCTGGAGATCGGCCGCGACCAGCATCGGCGACTTGCCTTGCGACTTCAGCCACAGGCCCAGCTTTCCGGCGAGCGTCGTCTTGCCCGCTCCCTGGAGTCCAGCGAGCATGATGACGGTCGGACCGGACTTGGCGTAGCGGACACGACGAGTCTCGCCGCCCAGGATCGTGACGAGCTCGTCGTTGACGATCTTGATGACCTGCTGGGCCGGGTTGAGCGCCTGGCTGACCTCTGCACCGAGCGCGCGCTGCTTGACGTTGGCGATGAACTCACGGACGACCGGGACGGCGACGTCGGCGTCGAGCAGGGCAACCCTGATCTCGCGTGCAACAGCGTCGATGTCGGCCTCGGACAGTCGACCCTTGCCACGAAGGTTCTTGAACGCCGACTGGAGCCGGTCTTGCAGGGTGTCGAACATGTGGAGACGGTGTCCTTGGATCAGGTATGAGGGCGTGCCAAGACTATCTGAGCCACCCATCCACAGCCGTGCGTGGCGTCAGCCGAGGGCCGCAGCGACCCGATCGCGGAGCTGCTCGCCGGCCGCATCGTCAAGACGGTTGCCGTCGGCGTCGACGACATAGAACACGTCACGGACCTCGGTGCCGTACGTCGACATGTGCGCCGAACGGATCGACAGGTCGAGCGACGCGATCTCATGGCACACGGTCCATACGAGGCCGCGTCGGTCGTGCGCACGTACCTCCAGCAGGGTCGCGGTCTCTGACAGTCGGTCAAGGATTCGAATGCGTGAGCCCACGGCGTCTTCCGTCGGCTTGAGCTCGAGCCGTGCAGCAAGGTCGATCTCGCCTGCCAGTGCTGGCCGTATGCGTTCACTCAGGCGATTCGCGTCGACATCTGCCCGCGAGACTTCCCACAGGGACACCGCTGCATCGCCCAGCGTCACAGTGCGGGCGGAGCGAACCTCGAGACCCGTCAGCGCAATCGCACCGGCCAGGTCAGCCATCACGCCGCGGCGGTCCGAGGTGACGACGGTGAGCAGGGAACCATCCTTGTGAGCCTCGATCTCGAGCGTGAAGTCGGCTGGGCCGGTTGCGCCGTAGTCGGGGATCGGCACGCCGGCAGGCCATCCTTCGTACGCCTGCGCGTCGGGTGTGGCGACAGCGTCGTCCAGCTCTGCCTGCGTCTTGGCGACCAGTCCTTCGATCAGGCCTCGGCGCCAGGTCGTCCACGCCGCCGATCCGGTTGCCTGCGCGTCCGACGCCGACAGTGCGGCCAACAGCTCGAGGAAGTCAGCCGACTCCACGACCTCCGCGACGTTCGCGGCGGTCGACGGGTCCTCGATGTCTCGCCGCGTGGCGATGGTCGGCAGCAGCAGGTGCCAACGTACGAGTCGGCCAATCGTTGCTGCGTCGTCGGCGTCAAAGCCCCATCGCGTCGCGATCGACACGGCCATCGGCTCACCTTCGACGCTGTGGTCGCCGTCCACGCCCTTGCCGATGTCGTGCAGCAGCGCGGAGACAGCCAAAAGGTCCGGACGAGCGACGTCACGCTGGACCTCGGCGGCGAACACGCACGTCTCGAGGCTGTGCCGGTCGACCGTGAAGCTGTGCACAGGCGATGAGGATCCGCGCAACCTCACGGACTCCCACTCGGGGAGCCACCTATCGATCACGCCCGCGAAGTCGAGCTCGTCCCAGACCGGTATGAGTCCGGGGCCGGCGGTCAGCAGGTCGACCATCAGCCGGGTCGACGACTTCGGCCAAGGGTCGTGCATCTCGCCCATCGCCCGTGCCAGCCTGGCCGCGGACCCCGCGCTCAGCGGGTGGCCGTCACGAGCGGCCACGGCTGCGGCGCGCAGCGCGAGCTCTGGATCGATCGCCGGATCAGCTCGCTGCATGACGATGACCTCACCGTCGAGCAGGCCAACCCCTTCAGCCAGACGAGTCACCACAGGACCGGTCGCCGAGATCTTGGGCTTGCGCGTTGGAGCGACGGCACGGTCGATGCGCCGCCAAGCCAGCGACGACAGGTGCGCGATTCGACGGCCGAGCTGGCGGGTGTGCAGGTCGAGTTGCTCGGCACCCATGTCGAGCAGGCGAGCCACCTCAGGGATCAGCTCAGCGTCCAGACGTTCCACGCGGCGACCGCTGGCCTCATGCAGCGCATCCCGTACGTCCAGCAACGAGTTGCGCAGGCTTTCGGACTCTTCGTGAGGTACGTCGATCAGCCAGGTGGCGACCAGCGCACGCAGGATCACGCTGTCGCGAAGCCCTCCCCCGGACTCCTTGAGGTCCGGAACCGCGGAGTGCGCCAGCCAGCCGGACCGCTCGATGCGGGCTCGGCGGGCCTCGCGAACCTCCTGGACCCGCGTGCGAGCCTCGCGCCGCCAGTCGGCAAGCACTTCCGAGCGCAGGGTGGTGACGAGCTCGGAGTCGCCGGCGACCGCACGAGCATCGAGCATGCCCATCGCCGCTCGGTGATCGGTCGCCGCCGCTTCACGCATCTGCACCGTGTCGCGCACGGAGTGGTCCAGCGCCACGTTGTCGTTCCACAGCGGATACCAGATCGACTCGGCCACAACTCGTACGTGATCCTCGTCGAGCCCCGGCTCGTGCAGCAGGACGACGTCGAGGTCACTGAACGGCGACAGCTCGCTGCGGCCATAGCCACCGACTGCTACGAGCACGAGACCGGAGCCTCCGCCATCAGCGGTGGCCTTGGCGAACAGTTCACGCAGTGTCTCGTCGGCTTCAAGGGCACGATCCCTACGCCGCTGCGCCAGTTCCGCCCTGTCGAACCCACCGGTGGGAAGCACCTGTTTAGAGCGCTGCCTCGTCGGTTTCGCCGGTGCGAACGCGCACGACTGACTCGACCGGGATCACCCAGACCTTGCCGTCACCGATCTTGCCGGTCTTGGCCGCTCCGGTGATCGTGGAGACAACCTTGTCCACATCGGCGTCGTCGACGACGACCTCGAGGCGGATCTTGGGAACCAGCGATACGTCGTACTCAGCGCCGCGGTAGACCTCGGTGTGGCCCTTCTGCTGGCCGTACCCGCTGGCTTCGGTCACCGTCATGCCGGCGATTCCCGTGGCGGCGAGTGCCTCGCGGACTTCTTCCCACTTGTGCGGCTTGACCACCGCAGTTACGAGCTTCATCCTCAGTCCCCTTATCCCATTCCGCCGGTGGTCGATCCCGCGTGATCGTACGCGGTCTCCAAGTGCTCGATCTGGTCGATGCCGGTGACCTCGTGCTCTTCGTCTATCCGCAAGCCGATCAACCTGTCAATCACGGTAGCGATGACATACGTACACGTGAATGCGTAGACGAGCACGACCGCCGCAGCCACGACCTGCTTGCCGAGCTGATCGAGGCCACCACCGTAAAACAGACCCGGCTGGCCGAAGCCGAGCAGCTCGATCGCAGTGTTGCTCGCTAGGAGACCGATCAACAAAGTGCCGACGATGCCGCCGACGAGGTGAACGCCGACAACGTCGAGCGAGTCGTCGTATCCAAGCTTGAACTTCAGGCCGATCGCGAAGGCACACACAGCACCAGCAACAGCGCCGACCACGAGAGCGCCCATTGGTGAGACCGAGCCGCAGGACGGCGTGATGGCCACGAGGCCCGCAATGACGCCTGAGGCGGCACCAAAGCTGGTGCCCTTGCCGTCGCGGATCACCTCGACCGCGAGCCAGCCGAGCATCGCGGCAGCACCGGCCGCGACGGTGTTGATCAGGGCGAGGCTGGCGAGCTGATTGGCTCCAAGAGCAGAGCCGGCGTTGAAGCCGATCCAGCCGAACCAGAGCAGGCCCGCACCGAGCAGCACGGAGGGAAGGTTGTGGGGACGCATCGGATCGCGCTTCCAGCCAACGCGCTTGCCGACCACGAGCGCGAGGGCAAGGGCCGACGCACCCGAGCTGATCTCCACGACCGTGCCGCCGGCGAAGTCGAGCGCACCGAGCTTGTTGGCGATCCACCCACCCTTGATGTCGTCGCCGTCGAACGCGAAGACCCAATGGGCGACCGGTGCGTAGACGACTGTCATCCACACCGGCACGAACAGCGCCCAGGCAACGAACTTCATGCGATCTGCCACAGCGCCGCTGATCAGAGCGATCGTCACGATCGCGAACGTCAGCTGGAACACCACGAAGACGTATGTGGGAATTGTCCCGGTCAGCGTGCTGGGCGAAATGCCGTTGAGGCCTACGTGGTCGAGGCCGCCGACCAGTCCGCCCTTTGCGTCGTCACCGAAGGCCAGGCTGTACGCGTACAGGAACCACACGACAGGTGCGATTGCCATCGCGATGAAGCTCATCATCATCATGTTGAGCACGCTCTTGGCGCGGACCATGCCGCCGTAGAAGAACGCCAGCCCTGGTGCCATCAGCAGCACGAGTGCCGATGATGCGAGCAGCCATGCGGTATCGCCTGAATCCATGTCGTCCTCCGACTGTCGTCAAACCTCGTCGGTCGCGGACACTATCGCACCGCGACCTGACGCGTGTCGTGAACGAGAAGCAGCACTGGCA
>NZ_JAKFEL010000120.1:0-7445 GCF_036675695.1 Aeromicrobium sp. | reverse complement strand
GGCGACCGAACGGGCCAGCACGCGCAGCACCTCCTTGAACTCCTCGTTGTCGGTGCTGTCCTGCGAGGGGACGACGCCGGTCTTTTCGTACTCGACGCCGAGGTGCAGCAGCATCGTGATGTCACCACCGTCGTCGAGGAGGACGTTGGGGCCGCCCTCGGCGAAGTCGAAGACCTTCTCGGCTTCGTCCCAGTACTCGGCCAGCGTCTCGCCCTTCCAGGCGAAGACGGGCGTGCCCTTGGGGTCGTCGGCGGTGCCGTCACGGCCGACAACCACTGCGGCAGCAGCATGATCCTGGGTCGAGAAGATGTTGCACGTGGCCCAACGGACATCGGCGCCGAGGTCCACGAGGGTCTCGATCAGCACCGCCGTCTGGATCGTCATGTGCAGGGATCCTGCGATGCGAGCTCCGGCGAGAGGCTTGTCCTTGCCGTAGCGCTCGCGCATGGCCATGAGGCCTGGCATCTCGTGCTCAGCGAGCTCGATTTCCTTGCGGCCGTAATCGGCGAGGGACAGGTCTGCGACGTTGAAATCCATGTCGCCCATCGTACCGGCGGCCTTCCCGTAGCGCCGAATCGGATCCACCGTCCCTGGCTGGGGGCTCAGGCACTTTCGACGATCGCCGCTCTCGACTCCTAGAGAGCCCGGGCCTCGTCGACCAGCATCACCGGGATGTCGCGACGCACGGGATATGCGAGCGAGCAGGCGTTGCACACGAGCTCACTCGCCTCGTCGTCGACGAACAGCGTCGCGCGACATTGGGGGCAGACGAGGATCTCGAGGAGAGCCGGATCAAGGTTCATGTTTCCACCTTACCGACGTATAACTGCGAGAACCTCGTCACGTACGCGTGCCATCTCCGCCTCGGTGTCAGCCTCGACATTGAGGCGAAGCAACGGCTCGGTGTTCGAGGCACGCACGTTGAACCACCAGGTATCACCCTCAACTGTCAACCCGTCGAGTCGGTCCTGCGGCAGGTCTCCGTAGGTCTGCGACAACGTCTCCATCACGGCCGGTCCATCTTTGACCGTGCTGTTGATCTCGCCAGACGCGACGTAGCGCTCGTACTGAGCCATGAGCTCCGAAACCGTTCCTTCTGTCTCGGCGAGCGCGGCCATCACGTGGAGTGCGGCGATCATCCCGGAGTCTGCGAGGAAGAAGTCCTTGAAGTAAAAGTGTCCGGAGTGCTCGCCCCCGAAGACCGCTCCCGTACGCGCCATCTCGGCTTTGATCAGCGAGTGGCCGACCGGCGTACGTACGGCGGTACCGCCGTTCTCGGTGATGATCTCCGGAACGGCCTTGGACGTGATGACGTTGTGCAGGATCGTCGCGCCCGGCGTCGTGATCAGGGCGCGCGATGCGATCAGGGCAGTGATGGCCGACGGTGACACGACGTCACCGCGCTCGTCGACGACGAAACAACGATCGGCATCGCCGTCGAACGCCAGTCCGATGTCAGCACCGGTCTCGAGCACCTTCGCTTGAAGGTCCACCAGCGTGCTGTGATCCAACGGGTTGGCATCGTGGTTGGGGAATGTCCCGTCCAGCTCGAAGTACATCGCGGTCAGCTCGAGGTTGAGTGGAGCGAACACCGACGGAACCGTGTGACCAGCCATGCCATTGCCAGCGTCGGCCACAACCTTGAGCCGACGACCAGCGGGCATGGGCACGAGCTCATGGAGGTAGTCGGCGTACCGACTCAGGGCGTCCAGCTCTTCGTACGTGCCTTGGGGATCGGCCGGCACCGGTGAAGCCATGAACCCTGTCGCCTTCTCGGCGATCGCGGACAGTCCCGTGTCGTAGCCGATCGGCTTGGCTCCGGCTCGGCACAGTTTGATGCCGTTGTACTCGGCCGGGTTGTGGCTCGCGGTGATCATGGCGCCGGGCAGGTCGAGATCACCCGAAGCGAAGTACAGGAGGTCGGTCGAGGCCAACCCGATGCCGATGACATTGCCGCCCTGGGTGCGTACGCCGTCGCTGAATGCCTCGGCCAGCACAGGCGAGGTGTCTCGCATGTCGTGGCCGATCACCACAGTGCCGCCGGTCGCGACGCCCGTCTCAAGCGCGAACGCCATACCGAGCGCAAAGGTCATCTCGGGATCGAGTTGCTCGGGCGACAGGCCCCGAACGTCATAGGCCTTGACCACGGCCTCCAGTCGGGGATCGATCACGAATCAGGTCTCACAAGCCTCAGCGCGGGTGGACCGTCCGGCACGGGTTGAGCGGGGCGGCCAGCTTCACGTACGGCGTCTGCGAGAGCCAGGAGGTCGTCACGGCTCGGTGCTCCAGCTTCTGGATCGGGTGCCAGTCGAAGCACGCTCCAGCCCTGTGGCGCCGACATGCGCTGCGAGTGCTCGACACACAGGTCGTACGTGTGCGGCTCGGCAGAGGTGGACAGCGGTCCGAGGACTGCGGTCTGGTCGGCGTAGACATACGTCAGCGTCGCCACGGCTTGCATCGAGCAAGCCGAACGGGTGCATCGTCTGACCATGTGGTGAGGCTAGCCGCCTCGAAGTCAGCACCGCGTTAGGCTCACCGTATGGATCACCTCGGCGGCATCGTGAGTGGTCCCCGGCCTGGCCGGATGCGTGATCGTCGAGGCACCGGTCTGCGTGGGCCCATGGCCATGCCAGGTCCGCTTTCTCCGCGCAGCGTGCCGGCCCACCGCACCCCTCGTGAGTCGTTCGACCTTCTCGTTGGCGATGTCCTCGGAGCACTCGACCACCACTTTTCGGCCGAGCCTGACCACGTCGACATCGTGGTCGAGGAAGCACCGCTGCTACCGCCCGAATGGACCGATGAGGTCCCGCTGAGCATCGTGGCGGCTCGGCCCGGCGCAATGCGCGTCGTGCTGTTCCGGCTCCCGATGACCCATCGTTGTCGCAACAAGGCCGACCTCGAGGATCTCGTCTGGTCAGTCATCCTCGAGCGCCTTGCCGAGGTCTGGCGCATGTCGCCCGACGACCTCGATCCCCGCTAGTCGATCGGACGCACCTGCGGAGCCAGCACTCTGATCGGCGCGGACAAGAGTGCGAGCGAGCTGACCCGACCGCCATCGCGATAGGTCGCGGCGCCGTACACCTCGGTCTTGCTCTGCACCACCAGGTAGGCAATGCCCTTTTGCTTGAACTTCTTCGCGATGTCGAGGTGCTTGGTCGTACCGCCCTCGATCGACATCGTGACCTCGCCGAGCTCTTTCATGTCCCGGTTGTACGCAAACACCTGGACGGCGGCCGTCTTGCGAGGCGCAGTCAGGATCAGGTCCGGAGCGCTGACGCCCTCGCCCAGCTTGACCGGTACGACCGCCGGGCCGTCGAGTGCCAGCACTGACTCGGCGTACGCGTAGTCGAGCTCATTGGGCGCCATCCGCACCGTCGCCGCCACCGGAGCATCCGAGGTGACTCTCAGTGCCTGGCGGGCTCCACCAGCTGTGCTCGGCACCTCGACGAGGCGAAGAGACCCACCCTTGACCTTGATGGCGTCGAGGCCTTCCGGCTTGAACGTGCTTTTGGGCCCGATGACGTCGACCTCGACACGCGCTGTCGTCGTACCCGGGTTCAGGAGTACGAGCGTGCGGCCGTTGGCTCCAGACACCAGTCCGCCAACCACCTGGCTGCGTCGGGGTGGGGCGGTCGCGGTCACCGGCTCGGTACCTCCGAACACGGCGGTGGAGAAGTCGTTGACGACGGCGGACACAGCACCGCGACGTCGCAGTACGCGAAGTGCCAGCTCCGGCTCGCCGGCCGCACGGTCCTCGAGCTGAACTCGGCGGGTCGTATGTGGCTTGATCACGATGCTCTTGGCGCCGACGGCGTCGATCTTTCCGTCCGGACCCCACAGGTCGAGATCGACCGCGGCAGGAGCTGTCGTCCCGTTGGTCAACGTCACCGAGGAGAAGTGCTTGACCCCGGAACCGAGGCCGAGGAACCACGCGGAGTCCACGCTGGCCGAACACGACCCAACGCTCAATCCCCCACCTCCCGACTTGGGGGAGACGAGACCGAAGAAGCCGGCGGGGCCTGACCCACGACCTTGCTGCTCGACGATGACTCCCCGGCCGTCAACCCGTGCGGTGCGCCAGCTCTTCGTGCCGCCGAGATCCTTTTCGGCGGTCTTGCCAGGCAGGACCGTTGCCGTACCGTCGGTGCCCGGCGAGACCTGCCCAGCGGCCACTGTGATGCCGCCGCCAGCTGGGCATGCGTACGTCGTCTGGGTGACCTTCGCACCTCCGGGTGGGCGGGGATCCTCCGACGACTCTGGGGCGAGGTAGGCACCAAGGACGAGCCCGGCTGCGACGAGCGGGATGCCAATTGTCCGGTAGCGGATCATGTCGTGGCCTTCTCTTCCTGAGGCAGGTCATCCTCGAGAAGCGGCTCAAGCGCGCGCCGGCGAACCGGCGCCGTGAGAACGATGGCGAGCAACCAGGCCAGGACCTGCAGGCCAGAGACGATCGGATGCCACAGGGGTGCCGTCGCCCCGTCGGACTTCGGCTCGATCGTCAAGGTCCACACGCGTGATCCCGGCGAATCACTGCCTGCGGGCGCCAGGAGGGGTGCGCCGTCCACTCGGCGGGCGACCTCTGGATCTACGGTCGGGGCATAGATCGCATCGATGCCGTGAGCGCTGAGCACGCGGATGTCTGCGGCGGTGGCGTTCGCGAGCACCCGACGTACGGCCGCCGTGAGCTCCTTGGTGGCCGGGGAGGATCCGGCTATCGCCTCTTGGCCGAGGTACGGGCCGTCGCCATCGACGACGCGATAGTCAATGCCGTTGGCGACGGTGCCCGTCAGGACGAGGGTGTTGCCTGGACGATCGGCGAGGAAGACAGGGACCACTGCGGTTCGTCCGATGTCGAGTGGGTCGGCGTTGCCGCGTCCCAGCCACCACGTCGCTGTGCCGATCGGCATCACCAGCGCGGCGACCACCACGGCGACCAACGCTGGCCTGGACAGCCGCCGCCACGCTTCCGGCGCGGCGAGCAAGACCGCCGACAGGAGGCCACCGATCCATACGACAACTGGCACTCCCACCCACGGCTCGATCGGTGCGGGTCCGGCATGCGTCGAGTAGGTCACCAGGGTGCCGACCAGCGCAACCGCCAGTCCCAACAACGCGACCAGCCACGACAGCTCGACACCCAGTCGCGTACGGCGTGACCAGAGCGCGAGTACCGCGAGCACCAGCAGGCCGACGGTGAGCCAAGCAGGCGCCGACACACCACCAGCGCGACCAAGCACAACATCGATGGCAGTCGCAGAGCCGGGTAGAGGGAGTCCCGCTTCCCACCACATCCGCCAGGGCCGAAGCGCTCGCTGGAACAGCCAGGGCCCGAGCAGAACCAGGGGGACTCCGGCCGCTGCCAGGAGATAGCGACTCACCCAGCGACCCTCGGCGTACAGCAGGATCAACAGACCGCCGAGCCCCAGCACCAGAGCGATCGGCGCAAACGCGGCAGCGACAGCAATCCAGATACCGACTCGCAGACCGAGCTGCCAACCCGGAGTCTCAGCGAGCTGGATCGCGGTGTTGACGACAATCGGCAGCACAATCAGAGCCACGACCGTCCCGACGCGTCCCTGGCTCACGGCACCAGTTGCGACGATGCTCAGCGCGTAGGCGACGGCGCAGGCGATGCGCACGCCGCGATGCGGAGACAGCACGCGACCCAACCGGTGAGCCGAGAGCGCAGCGAGTGGGACTGCAAACAGCATCAGGACCCACACGACCAGTCCCGGCTGGAACCACACAGGCGATGCGACAAGAGCCAACGGAATGGCGAATGCGGGTGCGAGCACACTCGCCGTCGGCAGCTCGCGGCCGCGGTCGAACAGCAACGACCACCAGCCATAGGCCGACTCCGGGGAAGCAGGAAGCGCGCCGCCGTGCAGGCCCGCACCGAACAGCCCCCGGGCGGCAAACAGCGACAGGATGACCAACACGAGCACGACCGCGAACCAGGGACGGCGCGCCAGGATCGATGGCACATCGTCGAGATCGTCCGCCTCGTCCGGCGACTCGTCAGGTCGCGTGGACCTCCGACCAACTGTCGCGACGGCTTCAGGTCGCACCAAGGCTGTGATCGTCTCGCGGGCGATGTCATAGCCGTGCTGATACGGCAGCCAGTACGGAGCCAACAGCCCGCGGATCTCCCGATGTGGTCGCTTCGCCGTCCTGGCTCGGTTGCGTCGACCCTTGAGCAGCCGGATCGGATGTGTGTACGCCGATCGCAGCGCCAGCAGCTCATCGCTCGCTGCCTCGGGATCCTTGCCGACCAGGAATGCGGCTACTCGGAGCAGTGATCCGATGAACAGACGGACACTCTGGAACAGGAAGAACGGTGTCGGAGTGTTGACCAGGAGTGTGTAGAGCGCGGCACGGCGCGGCTCCCAGTGCGGCACGTCGCTACGCGAGCGCCGACGGGTGCCGCGTCTGGACGCTTCGGCGTGGAAGAGAACCGCCGTGGGAGCCGTTCGCGTTCGGTAGCCAGCCCGCGCGACCCGCCAGCCGAAGTCGATGTCGTCGCCGTGCAGGGGCAACCGGCGATCAAATCCGTCGAGCTCGTCCCAGACATCGCGGCGGATAAGCATGCCAGCTGTGTTGACGGCGAGCACGTCGCGCTCGCGATCATGCTGGCCCGCGTCTGGTTCGCCGGTCTCCAGACCTGTCTCGCGTCCGCCAGTCGACGTGATCGTCAGGCCCACCTCGAGGAGGCGGCGCAGCGATGGCCACTCCCGGATCTTCGGGCCGACAACGGCAATGTCCGGTGCAGACGTGGCGGTGTCGAGCAGACCAGACAGCGTCCCGGGCAGAACTGCCGAGTCGTCGTGAAGCAACCAGATCCAGTCGGTTCGCGGTAGCGACTCGAGCGCCAGTCGTACGGCGTCCCCGAAACCCGTACCGGACGGAGCGATCGAAACGCGTCCATCACCGAACGAGTCGCGGAGCATGTCGGCACTGCCGTCCGTGGACGACACATCGACGACCTGCCATGCCGTCGGTGCGAAGAACATCGAGCCCAGTGAGGCAATGACCTTGGGCAGCCAGGTGGCGCCGTTGTGGGACACCAGAACCGCCGCCACAGTTGGCGGCGCGTCCAGCCAATGACGCGTCGTCTGAGTCTCGTCCACCGGTTTTTCCAGCACAGGGATCGACCCTAGTGGACGAGGCTAAGCGGAGGTCAGGCTCGCTTCTTGAGCTTGCGCCTCTCGCGCTCGGACAGACCGCCCCAGATGCCGAACCGCTCATCATGGCCGAGGGCGTACTCGAGGCATTCACCGCGGACGTCGCAGGTCAAACAGACCCGCTTGGCCTCGCGCGTCGATCCGCCCTTTTCAGGGAAGAACGCCTCGGGGTCAGTCTGAGCGCAGAGGGCTCGCTCTTGCCACATGAGTTCTTCATCGAGCTCCGGCGGCAGACCCAAATCGAATGACATACTTGAAATTACA
>NZ_JAKFEL010000124.1:0-39226 GCF_036675695.1 Aeromicrobium sp. | reverse complement strand
TGAAGGAGAAATCATGCTTGACGCCATCGTCATCGGCGGGGGACCGGCGGGCCTACAGGCCACGCTCACCCTCGGCCGCATGCACCGCGACGTACTGCTCCTCGACTCCGGCACCTACCGCAACGCCACGGTCGAGCACATGCAGAACTTCATCACCCACGACGGCCGAGACCCGGCCGAGCTGCGACGGATCGCGCGCAAGGACATCGCGGCGTACGACACCGCCGAGATCCGCGAGTTGACCGTTGATTCGGTACGGCGTGCGGGTGACGGCTTCGAGGTGATCGTCGGCGACGAAGTGCTCGCCACTCGCAAGATCGTGCTCGCCACCGGCGTCCGCGACACGCTCCCGGACGTGCCCGGCATCGCCGAAGCCTGGGGCCGCGAGATCGCGCACTGCCCGTACTGCCACGGCCACGAGTTCGCCGGCGAGCGCGTTGCGATCCTCGGCACCGAGCGCGCCGAACACCTCACCGCCCTGCTCGGCAACATCGCCAGCGAGCTGATCGTGCTCGATCAGGACTCCGTACGCGAGGTCGAGCGCACCAATTTCGGCCTTCGCATCACGCTCGACGACGAGACGATCGGGGTCGGCGGAATGTTCATCGCGACAGAGGTGTCTCAGCAGGCTCCGTTTGCGGAGCAGCTCGGTGTCGACCTGTATGAGTCCGGTTTCGTCGAGATCGACGCCATGGGCCGCACCAGCGTGCCCGGTGTCTTCGCGGCTGGCGACCTCGGGCACGTACCCGCGCTGCCCGGTCCGATGCCATCAGTGGCCACCGCCATCGCCGCGGGAGTCATCGCAGGCTCGGTCTGCAACATGGAGCTCGCGATGCCCGCCCACACCGCTGGTTGAGTAGCCCGAGGGACGAGGGCGTATCGAAACCCCGTGAGATGACTGCCCAACCTGGCGAGCGGTGTCCGCCCGCCAGCCCCGAGGTACGAGGGGCGTGAGCGAAGCGAGGCGGGGTGAGGTGACTACCCAGCGCTGGGAGCTGACCTCACCCCGCCCCGACCTGCGCCTGATGTCAGCGGCCGCCACTCTTGGCCTGCGGCACGCAGGAGCTCCAGCCCTGGTGGTCGCCCTCGTTGTGGCCACCTGGACCGTTGCTCGCCTGCACGTGTGAAGCGAAGTCGGAGTTGCCGGGTCCACCGTTGTCCGTGCAGTGAGCGGCCGAAGCCGAGCCACCCGTGGCGGTCAGTGCTGCCACGGAAAGTCCGGCGGCACACAGCATCTTGATCGAGAACTTCATCGCAATCCTCCTGTTCGGTGACCGAAAGTCGGCCACTGCCTCGGGTTCGAGGCCGCAGGGCGCAGGGATGGGTCAACAAGTGATCCACATCACGGTGTGCCAGATGGGCGAGGGAGGAGCTCTGGCCGGACGGGTGGCGATGTCGACCCAACCGATACCCTGAACTCATATGAGAATTGCACGTTTCGCGGGTGACGACGATCCCCGTTTTGGAGTCATTGGTGATGACAACGGGGTCCCCACGATCGCGGTGCTCAACGGCGATCCGTTGTACGCCGGGCTCAATCTGAGCGGTCAGAAGATCCCGCTGGCGGACGTACGTCTGCTCGCCCCGGTCATCCCGCGCAGCAAAGTGGTGTGCGTCGGCAAGAACTACGCCGCGCACGCTGCCGAGATGGGTGGGGAAGTACCCGCCGAGCCGCTGATCCTCCTCAAGCCCAACACCAGCGTCATCGGTCCCGGCGACCCGATCTTCTACCCCACGCAGAGCGAAGACGTGCACTACGAGGCCGAGCTCGCCGTGGTGATCGGCCGCATCTGCCGCGACGTCTCTGCCGAGGACGCCGCCAAGGTGATCTTCGGCTACACCGTCGCCAACGACGTCACCGCGCGCGACCTGCAGGCCAAGGACGGTCAGTGGGCACGCGCCAAGGGCTTCGACACGTTCTGCCCGCTCGGACCGTGGATCGAGACCGACTTCGACCCGACCAGCGTCGGCGTGACCACGAGGCTCGAGAGCCTGGGCGGGGGAGACGAGCTCAAGCAGAACGGCAACACCTCAGACATGTTCTTCAAGGTGCCCGAGATCATCGAGTACATCTCGTCCTTCATGACGCTGCTGCCCGGCGACGTGATCCTCACCGGCACACCGGATGGCGTCGGTCCGATGCACCCGGGCGACTCGGTCAGCGTCACCGTCGAAGGCATCGGCACCCTGACCAACCCGGTGGTGAGCGCCAATGACTAGGCCCGTCGTTGCACGTTTCTGCCCGTCGCCGACCGGCAACCCCCACGTCGGCATGGCGCGTACGGCGCTGTTCTCGTGGGCGTTCGCGCGCCACAACCAGGGCAAGTTCGTCTTCCGCATCGAGGACACTGACACCTCGCGCGACAACGAGGAGTCCTACCAGCTCCTGATCGACGTCATGCAGTGGCTCGGCCTCGACTGGGACGAAGGCCCCGAGGTTGGCGGCCCGAACGGCCCCTATCGCCAGTCCGAGCGCATGGACATCTACGCCGACGTCGCACAGAAGCTGCTCGACAGCGGTCACGCCTACAAGGCGTACGACTCCGCCGAGGAGCTCGAGGAGCGCCGAAACGCCGCTCGCGCTGCCGGCAAGCCCAGCGGCTACGACGGTCTGCACCGTGACCTGACGCCCGAGCAGCAGGCTGCGTACGAAGCAGAGGGCCGCGAGCCCGTCATCCGCTTCAAGATGCCGGAGAAGGTCTACACGTTCAACGACCTCGTACGTGGAGAGATCACCTTCGACTCCGCCAACGTGCAGGACTACGTGATCGTGCGTGCCAACGGGCAGCCGCTCTACACGCTGACCAACCCCACCGATGACGCGATGATGGGCATCACCCACGTCCTGCGCGGTGAGGACCTGCTGAGCTCGACCCCGCGCCAGATCGCCCTGTACGAGGCGTTCGCCGAGATCGGCATCGGCGGGGGATTCACGCCCGAGTTTGGTCACCTGCCGTTCGTGATGGGCGAGGGCAACCGCAAGCTGTCGAAGCGCGATCCCGAGTCCAACCTGCTCGACTACAAGCCCAAGGGCTTCCTGCCCGAGGCGCTGCTCAACTACATGGCGCTGCTCGGCTGGTCGATTGCCGACGACCGCGACGTCTTCTCGATCCCGGAGATGGTGGAGGCGTTCGAGATCGGTCGGGTCAACCCCAACCCCGCTCGCTTCGACATCAAGAAGGCCGAGGCGATCAACGGATCGCACATCCGCCTTCTGGCCGAGGACGACGTACGCGATCGCCTGGTGCCGTACTTCCAGGACGCCGGTCTGATCTCCGATCCGCCGACCGCGGATCAGCTCGCCACGCTGGCTGCTGCGACGCCGCTGGTGCACGAGCGTATGGGTCTGCTGACCGAAGCCGTCGACATGCTGCGCTTCCTGTTCATCGCCGAAGACGACTTCGCCATCGACGAGGCGGACGCCGCCAAGAACCTCGACGAGAAGGGTCTCGACGTCGTACGAGCCGCTCGTGAAGCCCTCGCCGACCTGTCCGACTGGTCGACGCCGGCGATCGAAGAGGCGCTCCGTACGAGCCTCATCGAAGGCCTCGAGCTCAAGCCCCGCCTGGCCTTCGGCCCCGTACGCGTCGCCGTGACAGGAAGCCGCATCTCCCCGCCCCTGTTCGAGTCGCTGGAGCTGCTCGGCCAAGCGAAGTCACTGGCCAGATTGGACGCTGCACTCGCATGACCGCCCGCCAAGGAGCCTACCCGCGGCCGACCCTTCCGCTCGCTAAGGAGGCCGCCCGCGGCCGACTGGGAGGGCCCGAGGAACGAGGGCCCGAAGCGTGGTGAGCGAACTCACCAACGCAAGTAAGTGGTAGTTGAGTAGGCCGAGGAACGAGGCCGTATCGAAACCACGTGAGCCGACTCGCAAGGCCTAGCCCGGTTTGGGCGCAGGCGGGGGAGTCGGGTAAAGTCGGTGCTTGGCTCGGCCCCCGGCAGAGCCATTGGGATATGGTGTAATTGGCAACACAGCGGTTTCTGGTACCGCCATTCTAGGTTCGAGTCCTAGTATCCCAGCGAGGCCATTTCGAGCGAGATTCACACGCACGATATGGTGTCTCCGGTCGCAAGACCACCCATGGCCCCGTTGTGTAGCGGCCTAGCACGCCGCCCTCTCAAGGCGGTAGCGCGGGTTCGAATCCCGTCGGGGCTACCATGGACAAAGACCCTCTGACCAGCAGCAATGCTCGTCAGAGGGTCTTCATTGTTGATTCGGCCAAGGCGATGGTGACTTGCCCTCAGAGCCTCACAGATGCCGAAATTTTCGACCCTCCAGCTGGCAAAGCGGAACGTGCTCTCGACATTGGCCGCTAGTGCAGACGGCTGCAGTGACGACGATGCTCTGCCACGCCGTCGAGGTCGGCGCCATCGACCACAACCCTGCCCACGACATTCAGCCGCCGCGCCGGGGGAGGTCCGAGGTTCGGGCGCTCGACCTCGAGCTGTTCCACGAAGTCCGTGAAGCGGTCGACGCCTACGACCGACGAGCCGAACAAGGCCCACGCAGATCCCACCGACTCCTGGACGTATTCACAATCCTGGCCGCCACCGGCGTACGAGTCTCCGAATGCCTCGCCCTGCGATGGCGTGACGTCTCACTGGAGACCACACCGGCCACTGTCACCATCAGCGGCACCCTTCACCCACCTCGAGATGGACGCCCGTTACGGCGCAAGGAGGGCACCAAGACAGCCGCAGGCATGCGAACGATCACGATCCCACCCTTCGCCGTCGACACCCTTCGACGACTCCAGACACACGCAGCGACCGACGACCCGAGCCAACCGGTTTTCACCACCCGCAACGGAACCTGGTTGTCGCCCACCAACATCCGCCGCGAATGGCGGGAATGCCGCAATGGACGGGATTGGGATTGGGTTACCCCACAGACATTCCGCAAGCCGTCGCAACCCTCATCGACGACCACTACTCGGACCCCGACAACGGAGGCGTCGTGGGCGCTGGCGCTCCTTTGGCTGCCGCGGTCCTCGGCCACTCAAGCGAGACCGTCACCCGCGCCTTCTACATCAAGAAGATGCGGAACACGCCAGATGTCTCCGACCTGCTGCAGAACGCTCTTGCGGCAGCGCGTCCGGCTTCTTGAGACGCTTGATGATTTGTGCGGTAAGCCTGTCTTACGTACTTCGAATGGGGATCTACGAATGACCAACCGATCCGTCTCAATCACGTTCAATGAGCACGCGAGTTCTGGTTTCGCTGTGGTGAACGTCGTCACAACCGGATTCATGCCAGAGACGCACGATCGAGTTCTCGAGGTTGGGGTGGTCTTGGTCTCCGAGGCTGGCTACGTCGAACGCGAGTGGGCGACTCTCGTCAATCCGGAGCGAGATCCTGGTGCCGTACATCTCCACGGCGTGGCGTCACGCGAACTTCTGGATGCACCGAGCTTTGGCGACATCGCTGCACTCTTGCTCGAGTCAATCGAAGGGCGCACCGTTGTGGCCCACAACGCGTCCTTCGGAATGCGATTCATTCACCACGAGCTCAACCGTGCAGGCTATGACGTGTCCGGGCGCCCTGGGGCGCTGTGCACGATGAAATGGGCTGGTCGCTTCCTCGGACCGGCGAAGCTTGAGCACTGTTGCAGCGCTCTGGACATCGCCCTCGAACACAAGTACCACGCCTTGCCCGCCGCGCGGGCAACGGCCGAGCTGTTGAACCACCTGCATCGGCAGGGCCATGCGCTCCCTGAGTGGCAAGAGGACGCACGGTCGGCAGGTGCCTCCGAGTGGCCGTCAGCGAATGTGGCCGGGGCGCCACGACTTAAGGAACGTGGGGCTGACACGAGCACCCCTGATTCTTGGATGTCGGCGGTACTTGAGTCGACGTGGATCCCGGGGTCGCCCGAGAACGAGGCGGCCTACATGTTGGCTCTCGATACCGCCCTGCTCGATCGGTACGTGTCTGCCTCTGAAGGTGAGTACCTGATCGAGGTCGCACGCCAGTCGGGTTTGAGCCGCGAACGCATCCTGAGTCTGCACTCTGCCTACCTCGTGGAGATGTGCAAGGTCGCGCTGGACGATGACGTCGTGACGGAGGAGGAACGTGCGGATCTGACGCGAGCGGCTGAGGCTCTGGGCCTCACGCCACGCGACATCGACGACTCGCTCGCTCTTGCCGCAGAGTTCCGCCAAACGGCGCAACCATCGGAGAGTGTCGGGACGTTCCTGTCGCCAGGTGATCGCGTTGTGTTCACGGGAGCGATGCAGCGGGATCGCGAATCGTGGATCGAATTGATCGTTGGGGTTGGTCTGGCGAGCGGCGGCGTCACCAAAGCAACGAGGCTGCTGGTGTCCGCCGACCCCGACTCCATGAGCGGCAAAGCTGGTAAGGCGCGCAGCTTTAACGTGCCGGTGGTCGATGAGCCAGCGTTCGAGCGAATGTTTGCCGAGTACTGCAGCTCGCGTACGGCCGTCTAGCGAGAGAGTGTTCGTGGAGGATCGATCGGACGCGGCCAAGTAGGGGGCAGCCAGTCGGGTTGGATCTCGTCATCGGTCACGATGTTCGGGGCCTGAGTGCTGTCCTGCTGAAGAAGTTGTCGCAGGACTTCTGCTGCGGCGATGGCGTCGTCGAACGCACGGTGTTCGTGTGCCGAGTCAATGCTGAACCGATCTCGAAGCGCAGCAAGATTGGCTGGCTTGCCGGGATCTCGCTTTCGCGCCAGACGCAACGTGCACAGAGTTGGCCAGGCCGGCGCATCAGTTCCTGCAAAGGCGAACTCTGAATGGAGGTACCCGACATCGAAGGATGCGTTCTGCGCTACGACGATTCGGTCCGACAAGCGATGGGCAATCTCGTCCAATAGTTCACTGAAGAGTGGAGCGTCGGCAACGGCGTCCTCATCGAGACCATGAGTCGAGGTTCCTCCGACAGGGCCTTCGGGGTTGACCATCGTCGACCAGCTTTCGGTCTGATTACCTGCCTGGTCGAGGTGCACGATGGCGATCTCGACAATTCGGCCGCCCATGATCGGCGACAGAGACGTGGTCTCCACGTCCACGACGGCAAACGGCGTCGACCCGATGGACGCTCGGTGTGTCGGGGTGATTCGTTCGGAGTCTGGGCCACCGTATGCGAGGGGGAGCGGCGGGTGGAGTCGTACGAGTTCTTCGACGACTTCCCAAGCACCGGGGACGTCGAGGCTGTGTTTCGCGTAGGACTGCGCGAGAAGGTCGGGGTCGAGGAAACGGTCATGCTTGTCGACTTCTTTGGCTGGCACGTGTTCAGCCAGTTCGACGGGATCTGGCTGTCCGCCTTCGTAGAGCTGGGCGATCGCAGCAAGCAAATCTGGGAGAGGTGTGTGACGACAGGTCAGACCGGGGCCTTCGATTGTGGCGGTGATGCCTTGGCTCGTGAGCATCACCGAGAGGGTGTTGATGATCCGGCTACCTCGCCAGGCAACGATGACCGAGTCTGTTCCTGACTCGACGGCCGTGATGTCAGCGAGGTTGTACTGACGGTAGGCAGTCCTGCCTTCCTCGATGAGGTCTGCGGCGGTCTGATTGACGTATGTGGGTACGAGGTCTCCTTCGTACAGCTCGCGCATCTTGCGTCGAACACCATCGGAGATCTCGGCGGCGCCACCGTTGAAGCGGGGGGCGAGCCCACCTGACGATGGTGTGAGTTCGATCGTCTTGGTGGGTGCGTCGATGTCGATGACCTTCCAGCGCCGGCCCGTGAAGATCATCATGCTTCCGACCAGCACCGGGTAGTCGACGGGGAGGCTGCCAAGAACTTGGCCAGCGGAGATCAGGCGATACTCCTCGGCAGTTTGGAAGGCCGCGTAGAACGTATAGTGATTGAGTGCCCGTTCGCCGACCGGGCCGGCAAGAAGTAGTCCGTCGCCCGCTTGCATGATGACGTCCCTGTCTGCGAGAGACCGCAAAAGATCGAGGAACATCCTTTTGTCGACCCCGACAAAAGGGCCATCGCCGCACAGTGCCGAGTACAGCTGCGCTGCTGATGCGCCGCCATGCTGAGCTATCACCGAGAGCACCTGCTGGATCAGCGTGGACAGGTGTAGCCCGCTCGTATTTGGAGGTTCGAACCATTTCTCAAGCATCAGCTCAAGCACAGCAACTGACTGCATGATGCTGGTGCGGAGGCGATCGATCAGGTGTGTATTTGAGTCGATCGGCCGCTCGGAGATGTAAGTCCGCAAGGTAGCGGGTGAGTCTCTGCGCCCGGACCTTCCGACACGTTGGCGGATTGCCGAGACGCTGTACGGTGCACCGATCTGTGCGATTGAGTCGGCGGAGCCGATGTCGATACCCATTTCGAGCGTGGAGGTGCACACGGCGGTCGTGGGGGTGTCGCGCGCCTTGAGACGGGCCTCGACCTCTTCTCGGAACGATTTAGAGAGGTTTCCATGATGGGGCAGGAATTCGTTGCTGACACGGTGGTGCTCGCTCAGGCGCTTCAGTAGATCGGAGTAGGCCTCGACGCTTGCTCGTGAGTTCGCGAAGACGAGGTTGTCGTTTCCTCGCAGGTGGCGGTAGAGGTGGTCGGCGATCTCGCGTTTGTCCGTGGGGTGGCTGACCTGACCAACTTGGTTGGGGTCTGGGTCGTCCGTGGAGAGGTAACCGCGCAGTTGCATGCGTAGCTCGGCGGTCTCGGTCGGGGAGTCGAGCACCAGTACCTGGTCGCCGTTGCGTGGGCGGAGAAAGTCCTGTGCAACGGAAAAGTCGGCGAAGGTGGCTGACAGCCCAATGCGGCGCACGGGTCGGCGGATGGCCAGTTCGATGCGGTGAAGGAGGGACTGAAGCTGCGCGCCCCGTTCGGTACCGATGAAGGAGTGCATCTCGTCGATGACGATGTATTGAAGTGGAGCGAAAATCGTCGGGAGGTGTGTGCCTTGGAGAACGAAGAGCGCTTCCAGCGACTCGGGAGTGATCAGTAGTGCGCCGTCGGGTGCGGTTCGAAGGCTGTCTCGTTCTTTGCCGGTCACGTCGCCGTGCCTTCGGTTGACTGGAATGTCGATCGCTTCACATAGATCGAGCAGGCGACCGTGCTGGTCGTTGATCAGTGCCTTCAGGGGGCTGATGTACAGCACCTTCACACCAGGTTGCGTCGGCCCGGCGTCGGCCTGGGCCGCAAGTGTCGAGCAGATTGGAAGCCAGGCGGCTTCTGTTTTGCCGCTGGCTGTCGCCGCGCTGATGATGACATCAACTCGGCCCTCAAGGATTGGCTGGACGGCGCTCGATTGCACTGCGCGCAATTGAGTCCAGCCCTGTTTCCAAATCCATTCCTTGACCTTCGGATGGAGAGCGTCGAATGCGCCTTGGGCACGAACGGACTCAGAGTTTGAAAGAGCTGAGTTCATCGTCGGGGTCTTGGGTGGGTGGCGAAGGTGCCTGGGCTGGTTCAGCGCTGGGCTCGTCCGTGGTGGTGTCGAGGGGCTCGAGGTCGGGGTTCGACTCCGTCGGGATCTCGATAGTTCCGATCATGTCGGTCCAGACCGTCTGCGGGTTTTGTTCGAGTACCGCGAGTAGGTCGAGGAATCCCTTGATGGAGTTTCGCGGAGTGCGGAAGTACGCGTCGCCGATTCGACTGGAGCAGTGCTCCATGTACGACGTCAGCCCTGTATCGGGGAGGAGGTGCTTGCTTGGGTCGCCACCTGCCTGCACGTTCCGCAGGTTGGTGAGCAGGATGTAGAAGTCTTCAGGCGTCAGGTTGGCGAGTCTGAGGACTGGACCTGAGTAATCGACGATGCCGTCGACCGCATAGGGGTTTTCTGCGAGCCGCGACTCCAAGGCGGCATATGAATAGAGGCCGCGACGTGTATCGAGCAAGAAGTCTGGTGTGCCGCCCATGACGAAGCCGAGACCCGCAGCGGATCCTTGGGTGGAGTCGTTGACGATGCGAAGGATCTGTTCGTAGTTGGAGTTGCGCGCCTGGGTATTGGCGAGCTTGTAGAGGTTGACCATCTCGTCGAGGCACACGAGTAGGCCGGAGAATCCGGCAAGGCGTACAAAGACGGCAAGGAGTTTGAGCTGGTCGTAGAAGTTGCCGTCGTCGATGATCGTTCGAACGCCGAGCGCTTGGCGGGCATCAGTTCGAGTACTGAACTCTCCGCGCAACCAGCGGACGGCATCGGTCTTGAGTTGGTCGTTGCCGGTGTCATGCCCTTGCCAATACTTGGCGATGACCTCGGCAAAGTCGTACCCACCGGTCAGCTCGGTGAGTTGGTTCAGGCCAGCACGAACGACTGACTCCGGTGTCTGCTTGGTTGCGGTCGCTTCGGTCAGCGCTTCTGTGATGAAGCGTTCGACGACGTTGGTCATTGCGCCACCATCGGGCTTTGAACGAGTGGCCATGTTGCGCATCAGTTCGGAGTAGAGCGAGCGTGCTTGGCCGCCGGTTGCGTGGAGCCGCCGGTCCGGTGACAGGTCGGCGTGGACAGTGACCATCTTCTGTTGCAGGGCGATGGAGCGAATGAGGTGAAGGAAGAAGGTTTTGCCGGATCCGTAGTCGCCGATGACGAAGCGGGTTCCTGAGCCTCCGTCTGCGATGCGATCGATGTCTGTTGTCAGTGCACGGACTTCGTTGACTCGTCCGACTTGGATGTGTTGCTGGCCGACTCGTGGGACGACGCCTGTGCGGAGCGCCTGCAGTAGCGCGTCGCGTTCGCGGGGGCGGATGGTGTTGGTGGTGTCGGTCATCGGAGCATTTCCTCTAGGGCGTACGGATTGATAGTGAGGTGTTCTTCGCCGTCTAACAGTGGTTCGTCGCTTGCCTCGAGGGCGGCGTCGTTGAGGGTGTCTAGGGCTCCGTTGGGTAACAGGCCCAATGGCTGGCACAGCGCGTCGAACTCGTCTCGACTGATCTCAGAGTGCTGGGCAACTTGATCAAGCAACTGGGAGTGGGGTGCGTCGAGTCCGGCGATGGTGACAACGGTAGACACGTCGGGCTGTGAAACTTGTTCGGGCACCGGGACGGGTGATGTTGACGGCGCGGCGACGCGTCGGCCTGTGGCGCGGGTTGGGCCGGTCTCATCTTCAAAGATGCTGGCCAGCATTGCCGAGACTGCGGCAGTGTCTCGCATTTTTTCATCGATGGACGCCTGGTTGAGCGTGAACTCTCGTGGCGTCGGTGGGGTGGCGGGGCGCGGGGGTATCGGCGAGCCGGGTTCACCTCGTTCAGCCTGCCGAACCACGACCGGCTCGTCGCTGAGCATTGGTGAACCCGTCATGGCCTGGTGCAGTCGTGAGGTGACCAAGGTGTCGTCTAGCGAAAGCAGCCTGTAGATCTTGGTGATGGTGCGAACTTCTTCTGGTCTCACTACTCCATCGACAGCGGCGATGTCGACGAGGAGCCGACCCAAGCTGTCGCGCTGGACGTCGGTAAGCGTCGACAGACGTTTGGTGAGACCGGTCAGCTTGACCTCAGAGTGCCCGAGCCAACGAGCGTGAGCCTCGAGACGAACACGCTCGGGAGATGTCAGGCCCAGCGATGATTCGACGTGCGCAAATAGAGTTGATGTTTCCGCTTCGAGGATTGTTCCGTCAGCTTTGCTGACAGCGACCGCAAGGAGCGTCAGTGTCAGAGCGGTGGTGAGCTCGGGCGATGCGACCTGTGGGGCGTCTTCGGGGATGGCGAAGACGGTGACTCCGAACCCAGCTTGCAGGACGGGTCCTCCGAACCGGGGATCGGGCTCGAGCCCGAAGCCAAGCTTTTCTGCCAACTGGCACATCTGAATGGACTCTTGCTTGGTCAGACGCTCGAGGGTAGTCCCGCCCCAGAGCTTGAGCAGTTCGTCGGCGCTGACGTTGGTCGCACTACTCGCCGCGTCCTGCAATATTGCGCAGAGTCTGGATACGGCGGCGTTGGACGCATCGAGAAGCTGAACGGGTAGCAAGGCTTGTGCCCTGAGTGTGGCTGCCGAGCCCGGGTTCTTGCCGAGGAACCTGCTGTAGGGATCGAGCAACTCCTGTGCCTGATCAGCAAAGCGTTCCAGCACTAGTGTGATTTGAGCTGATTGCGAGACGTCGGAGATGCCATTCAACTCGATGTCGGCAGTCGGGATTGCGGAACTCGCAGGACGGTACGAGAGCCTCAGCTTCTGTTTCGTCGGCTTGGGGATGAGTCCATCAGCGTGAGCCTCGGTGTAGAGAGTGTTGAATAGGGTTGCGAACTCGTCAGGGCACCTGGTTGCGGAGGTGCGGATTCGCGTGCCTTCGTGGAACCATGCCCACGCAAGTGCCCACTCTGCTGGAACCGGCTTACCGTCTGCGGCGAGTGATCCCAGCTCGACTTTCAGGCTGAACGGAAAAGACCAGCGAAAGTCGCTGAGCGGCGGAGGTTGGAACTGGTACTCGGGGTCGCCTTGAAGGGCGATCAGTTCAAGGATGCTCAGGAAGCCTAAACCGTAGGACTGAAAGCTGTAGTCGTCTTCGTGGAGGTCGAGTAGCTCGTGCATTTCGTGCTGGATTGCCGGCACCTCATGCGCAAGTTGCGGATTGTTGGCGATCTCGGTCAATACTCGACGCTCGAGTCCGTACATGAAGAGGAACACGAACCCGATCGGAGTATTCACGTCGCGCCGTCCGTGGCTGAGCCATTCGAGATACGCAGCTCGGGCGCTTGGGTTTAGCCGGTGATAGCTCGGCCAGTAACTGAATGACTCGCCGGCGTAGTCGGGACGCCCGCTGTTGACCTTGAGACTCGGATCAATCAGAGACGGTTCAGGCTCGGTGTTCCGAAGGGATGGGTTTCGCCCTACATATAGGAGTCCGCCGGGGATAACGTATCCATCGACCTCGATCGATTCACCGGCCGGAATCCACTCTGGCTTCGAGTTGCGTGCAATAGTTCGCGGCCGTGTCGTCAAGGGCTTCGCCTCGGCTTCGATGAGAGGCGCGGTTGTCGACTCTTGCGCTGCAGCCCGCGAAATGACAAACGGTTCCCGCAAGAGCGGCTCAGGTTCACTCTCCTGGAAACGCTCCTTGAGCTCGCGGTTCTGAGTTGCCCGTCTCTCTTCAGCTTCGGCGGCATCTTGGGCGTCTAAGTGCATCGCCGGTTTGGAAGCGAAGTGCTCACTCTGCAAAACACCCCATTCGGCACCATCCCACCACCGCAATGCGTTTCCGGTGCTCGGGTCCGGATACCAGTCGGCCGGCGGCTGTTGCGGGGTGATGTCGGAGATCGACTGGTTGCTCGGCTCGATGTGCGCGTTCGTCGCTGACAGTTGGGTGTTGTTACGCATCTTGCGCCGCTTCACGTACAACCAGATCGGAACGCCGGGAATCGCAAGAATTATCAACCACGCGACAACGGTGCCGATGACGAAACCTATTGCCTCAGCCACCCGGCGTCATCCCCTATTTTCGTGGTCCACCTCCCGACGGTATCCCCCTTGGAGGGCCCAGCGTGCAGAATTCTCGCTGCTTAGATGTCGTCCAGCGGATCGGAAAGTATGCCTTCGGGGGTGCCTATGCGCAGGTATATGGCTGCTACTCGGCCATGATCGGGGGCCTAAGGGTGTACTCGCACTCAGAAGGAGGACTCTATCCCTGGTGGTCTTGACCGGTTAGCAACCATTCGATGAAGGAAAGCGCTACGACCTGCCGCTCGGAGTCAAGCTCGGATGTTAGTGCCAAGATCCGTCTTGAGATTGCGGCCGCGACTGGAGGGCCTGGGCGATGGCGCCAACAGCCAATGCGATGCTGCCCCGGACGACGAGGTCGAATGCCGTTGCGTCGGTCATTGCAGCAGGGTAGCGCTACCGCGCGGCGGGGATCGGAGGCGACGACCCCACAGATATCGCGCGGGACTGAGAGTGGTCCGAACTGGTGACGACTGCTGCGGGTGCAGGGCAACGATGCTGCGACACGCGCACGTTCCGAACGTGTGATCGAACGATATGTAAGCGCATCGTCGCAGGTCAGTACAATTTCTGTGTGCGGAAAGGCCTTGCGAACAGCGGGTATTGGTTAAAACCTATACCGGGTGATGTACGATGGCGGTGGACGTGAAAAAGACCCCGGTGACGGTGTCTAAGTCCGGACCAGGGTCTTCTCTGCTGTGGTAAGCGATTGAGACTTTACAGGTTATGCACTTGGCGGGCGATTCGCCAGGGCCTTCCCGGTCTGGGTTCCAGTCCGGGAAGGAGGCTTGATAAGCGTGGCGAAGAAGCCCCTCACTCCGGGCACCCCTGCGCCGACCTCGGGTCAGTACCGACCCAAGGGCGGTGGCAATGAGGTGACCGTGCCCAAGGGCCATCGTCTCCCTCCGGGCCCCAAGCCTGGCACGAAGTGGGAGAACGTGGATCCCACGAAGAACAAGTCGGGTCGCGGTTGACCTGATAGAGGCCGGAGTCCCAATCGCCTGGGGCTCCGGCTCCCTTTGTCTGCCTTCTCCTCCTGACCCCGGGTCGGCGTCAGGAAGAGGCGCTACCTTGGAATTCCGGTAAGTACATCTATGTAGTTATGAGCCTTCGATATGGGTCGCAACGACGATAAGCGAAAGCCGCCTTCGCGCGCGCGCCCAGACGAACCGAAGTCAGCCGATGAACCGTCCTACCGTGGCTGGCTTTCCTTCAAGCACAACTTTCCGGACGGACGGTCGTCGTTTGACAAGGAGTTTGCGAAACTTCCGGTGGCGATTCAGGAGACGTATCTCGAGCTCAAGGAACGCGCGGCCAAGGGGACTGCACGATCAGGCGCTGTTAAGCACATCGGTGATGGAATTTACGAGCTCAAGAACGCGCAGAGCAACAACCCGTATCGACTTCTGTACATGACATGGGGCGGCTTCCTTGTCGCCCTGACCGTCTTTCACAAGAAGGACGAGAAGACCGACAAGACGCTCGCTCTCACGCGCAAGAAGCGCTGGCTTGACCTCAGCAAGAAGTGGGCCAAGCCGTCATCCTGAGTGGTCCGAAACACCAAGTCCTGAGTTGTTCATAACGTAAGCGCGTGAGTAGTATCGGTTATACCCTATGTGCACCCATCGCGATTAGCGAAGGTTGCAAAGATCCCCCAGAACAGGGGAGTAGAGAGAGAGTGAAGCCATGAGCACGTTGGAGACGCCGATCGTGATCGACTTCGATGCCATTGCTACTGAGTCGGATCGCATGCTTAATTTGGATGCTGAGCACGTGGCTGCCCGACAGGATGTGAGAGACCGTTTCGCGCTGGTCGACGCACTTGTTGATTGCAGGCATGCTCGCGGGCTCTCGCAGAGAGAAGTTGCCGAGCGAATGGGCGTCAAGCAGCCGACCGTTTCCGGTTTCGAGAATGAGGGCAGCGACCCTCGTTTGTCGACTATTCAGCGGTACGCCCGCGCGGTCGACTGCCGAGTGAAGATCTGGCATTCGGTCGATGGCCTTGACCGCTCCGGAAGTTGGTCGTCTTCCCCGTCGTACTCGGGGAAGACGGCCGATGTCGTTTCACTGGAGAGTCGGCGCCAGTCTTCGCTCCATTCGGCGACAGCATGACCGAACCCGAGATCGATCAACTTCGACTCAAGGGTGGGTACGTAGCAGGGCGAGCGCAGATCAGAGATGTTCGAGCGCACAAGCTTGCAGCGACACTCAAGGATCCGGTCGAGAATTTTGGCCTGTCCTATGAGCTGCAGCCGTCCGTCTCGACAGCCTACGACGAGTCCGACTCCGAGGATCTGTCGTTCGTGATCGAGGCAGAGTACGCCCTGCAGATCAAGCAATTGACAAGGGAACTCGGAGACGACGAGGAACCAGCACCGGAGGACTTTACGGACCTGGCAACAGTCGAAGTCACAGTAGCCGGACTTTTCACGCTCGACCTGGTCGAGGATGATCGGCGGCCGGCGACAGAAGAAGTTGAGGCCTACAGCCGGTCGACAGGTCTATTCGCTCTGCATCCCTACGCCCGCGAACAAATCGCCAACCTGACAAGCAGGATCGGTCTGCCAACGCTCACAATTGGCGTTTTGCACATGGGGACCGGCCAGGTTGCCGATCAGTAGATGCACAAAAGTTGTGGCGCGAATGTCCTCGACGTCCGCAACTAAGCCAATAGCGGATGGGTCTTGTCGATTTTGGTTGCTGTACACATCCGATCGAAGTGTTCCCCGTCCACCGCGCGCAGAAGTTCCATGCACCTCCGAATTTGCCCGTGAACGGCGCGAGCATCGAGTACATCGATGCTTTCGCTCCCCTCACCGTGGGAGTACCTGTTACAGAAGTCGTACACATCGCGGAAGGGCTCGCCTTCCTTAGTTGCGACGAGGACTTCCAATTGCTGCAAGAAGTCGGTCCGATGGGGTGCCTTGTAACTGGCGAAGACTTCCAATACCCGTCGGGCCGCGTTCGGCAGCAGGAAGAGTCGCTCGTGATCCTCAGAGTCAGCAACTCCAGCCATGACCATGGAAAATAGATAGGCATACTCCGAGGTGCTGTTGAGAAGCAGCAGCGGGAGTTTCCCGATTCTTGATCCTCGCTCGCCGTCGACCGAAGCCGCGAACATCTCCAGGAACGTGACCTTCGGGAACCGGATCTCGTCGGCAGCTCCTTCACGGATTCGTTTTAACGAACTACCCCACGCGCTCTTCTGGGACTTGATGAATAGCCGGAGCAGGCCGAAGTCGTGGGTAAGGATCACGAATTGTCCGAATCCCTTCAACGTGTCGATGAGCCACTGGTGGGTAGCGAACAGCGCCTCCCGGTCTAGAGAACTTGAGGGGTCATCGATTACGACGATCCGTTGGGAAGGGTCGCCACCGGGTACCTGTTCATCCTCCAGTTTGCGAAGGAAGTAGAGGAGGGACAAAGTGGTCCGCTCGCCGTCGCTGAGATCGGTGCCCGCCTCATCCCCTCGACGGCAGGCATAGGACTTCCCGTCTGATGTAACCGCGACACTGAGGTGATTCTTGCCGTAGACCCGTGCGAGATCGAGGGTCAACTTCTCGGCCATCTCGTTGGTGGTGAATTGCTCCTGCCGAACCTCCTCGAGTCGGCGTTCAGCCAGTCCTGCGGCTCTGCGACTCGTCTCGCTCCTTGTTGAGGCGTCCTTCGCCTGTGCCTCTAGTTCACGGAATACTTGACTCCTGGAGCCCACCAGGTGATCGAAAACGGTCTGCTTCCGTTCGGTGGTGACCTCGTCATGACGGCGAGCCTGGTCATTGTGCTCACGTATGGCCGTCGCGAGCACGGTGACCGATGGTGCATTCGCCAGTGCCGACCAGTTCGGCACCTCCGGTGTTGCGCTCGGATCGTGAGCCTTGGCGTCCAAGGCGTGCTCGACTGCTTCGAGGGCTAAGACACGATTCTCCGTCTCTGCCTTGGCCTTTGCGACGGACTCTTCATACACCGGCTGGAGATCGCTGGCCAGAAGGCTTGCCGCCGGCAGTGACTTGTGCCAAGCGGCAATGGTCGCCTTCTCATGCGTGACCGCGGTGAGAAGTTGCTTCGCTCGACTTCGGATCTGCAGCCAACTCTCATCGAAATGAAGAGTGAGTTGGCGACGGCGCTCGTCCGTGACAGGTCCGGCGCAGAACAGACAGTGAGTGAGTTCTTCATGCAACCCGAGCCCTTCCTCCACCCAAGTTTGCGCTGGTGGATTGTCATCGAGTGCTTCAAGGGCGACACGGGTTGGGGTATCCCCAAGGAGCGAAGTGAGCCCGGCCAGCTGTACCCCCACACCAGCAGGCGGCGGAGCAATCTCAGAGATCGGTGCGAGCGTTACCTCGCCCAGACGCTTTAATGCTTCTGCATGTGCGTTGGCGTCGGGGAAATCACCCTTGTACTTGCGTAGATCTTCCCCGACCTTCACGACCGAGTACCGGTTCTTTGTGTAGTGGTTGTAATCGAATTCCTTGAGCTCTGAGATGATCCGGTCTTGGATCTCGCGTGCCAACTTCTCTACCTTCTGATCCGCCGCCTTGCGCTGCTTCTCGGCCTCATTCACCTCCGTCCGGAGGCGTTCAATCTCTTGTTCCAGTCTCGTTTCTTCTTCCTTGGCATCGATCGCCGCTTTGCCAAGAGTCACGATCGCCGACGCGTTGTCGCCGTCGAGGAAGTCGGAGAGGTTGGCTTCAACCCACTTCCGGGTGAAAACCGCCATGAATGGCGACGGGCTGGAGCCGCCAGGGCGCACGGTCGTGCGAATTCTGTCGTCTCCTTCCCACACGATCTCAGCGGCACTCTCGCCGTCCGCTAGCGACATCAAGAGCTCAGCGAGGGTGGATTTACCGCTCCCGTTGTGGCCATAGACCACGGTGCGGCACCCCAGAGGCAAATCATCCGGCCAGAAGCCCTTACTTAAGGACCGCCAGGGCTGCTTGAGATCGATTCGGCGAAGCATGCCCTGACCTTAGTCGCGTCTTCTGACCGGCGGCCGTCTCTTAAGGCGCCGCCGCGGGCCCGCGGGCATCGTTGACAGCCTTGGCGCGAGCATCTATGTCAGGGCCAACGAACAAGGCATGGAAAGCCTCGTCGAGTATCTCGACTCCTTCGAGGACTTCCTTGATTGTCAGCTTTGACAGGCTATGGGTGCCGGCGTTTCCTATCCATTTCACTGCGAGAAGCAGACCGGCAACACGATCTCGCCCGGTGCCAGATTTCTTCCACGTCTTGATTCGTTCGTCGGCACCGATGAAGCTGCCGCCGGTGCGGGTCGAGGGGACACCCTCGCTGCTAAGGAATTGTTCAACCACGAGTCGAAGGGCGGTAGCCGCAAGTCCGGGGTCGGTCAGCAGGACGGCAGATGCGCGGATCACGCCCTCCTGGACCGGCGACGGCGTTGACTCTGGAAGCCGCATCAGAACGAGGGGCGGATGAATCTGCCTGACTTGGTAATACGTCGAGTAGGGCGGACCGAGGGACTCGTCGTGCTCTCGCTTCTTGCTCCAATCGACGCTGTATTCGCCGGTGGCCACTGCCGGTTGCTCACAATCCGGGTTCTCGCACAGGGCTGATGCAGTGAAGACGCCATGGATCCAATCAGGGTCCCAGGCTGGATGAGCGTGTGCTCGCTTCGACTGTCCGTGCTCTACCTCGATCGGGATTGCGAAGCGGAGGTGACCGGCCAGACAGTGTGGGCAGAGCGGTCGAGGCCACGCCGTCCCTTCTTCGATCGTGAGACTCAACCGAATGAGCGCTGGGTCTGGGGCCATGCGGAAAGTCTAGTGACGAAGAAGAGTGGGTCTGGCAATACTTGCGTGGACGGACTGAAACGGAAGATTCTGGTGTGAGTGCGCGCTGGCCCTCTCTGGGCTCATAGCCCAGAGATTCGAAGGGGCGACGTCGTCAGGTCGATCGATTCATTCAGTCCTCGATCTGGTCGGCAAGGATGCCGACGAGTCGTTCTAGAATCGCGTCCTCAGCAGCTTTTCCTGCCATCGCTTCATTCGCGAACGAGTTGGTCCGAATGAGCGTTCGCCCGCGCAGACGGACCTCGCCATGCCATGCGTCGGGACTATCAGAGTCAAGAACAACGAAGAAGTCGAACGTAAGAGACCCGTTGTTCGTCTGGTGTCGGACCGCGATCCCGGGCTTTAGTTCTTGGCCGTCGTAGGCGTATCGAGTCGTTTGAATCATGCAATGCAGATTACGGGCGCACGCCGACAATAGCCCCGTCCAGAGAGCGGTGAAGCGACCGGATCCTGCACCTGACCTCGCCCGTTCCAGCCATTGATCATCCTGGGAGTTCCCGGTCAGATCTTGCGCGAATGGTCACCAGCCGGCTCGACCTGCAACATCTTGGTCGATCCAGACCCATTCGTTGTGTGTGGCGCTGTGGTCGAGACTCCAATTGAGTTCGATCGGGACGACATTCTTCGCTGGCCATAGCCACTGGGGTGTCCCCGCGATTGCTAAGACCGGGTCGAACGGTAACCGGACGTCGATGACTGGCATGCCAAGGGCAACCGCTTGATTGACAAATCCTGTGCCGGGACAGCTGAGCAGCACGAGCTCGTGGATGGTTACCGCTAAGGGCGGCGAGTGCTGCGACCTCTCCGCCGTAACTGTGGGCAAACACTGTTTGTAGGCCATTGGGGGCGACTTCGGTTGCCCAATCGTTAAGATCGATCGCCGCGATGCGCCTCTGGTTGGCGGAGTACGCGCCGCTCCAGCTGAATCTCGCGCCCCGGTTGTAGAGGTTCGCCCGATGGCAGTTAAGTATGTGCTTGTGAAAGCCGCCTATCGGGCGCCACCAATCGCCCTTCCACCCGAACGTCCCATGAACCATGGTGGAAACGACCAGCGAACCTGGGGGAGTAGAGGTGCTCGCGACTTCGGGGGTGAGTTCGATATCGTCAGGTGTTTGGCCCAAGTGAGCAGCGAACGCGAATGATCGCGTGACCGGGTCTGGTGATCGGAGCGCCAAACGAAGACGCGCCACGACCAGCAGCCACAGGAAATACGTCCGGCCACGGCGCCCTCGAAGCCGCGCTGGGATCTCCTCGTATGCCGCGCTCCAACGCTCGCCGTTCCACTCAGCGCTCGGCGAGTCGTCCACCGCGTCGGGTTCGAGCGCGCCGGTGAAGAAGGGCGGCGCCAGCAGCCAGGGATACTCTTCGAGGAGTTGCGACATGCCGGGCCAAATGTCCCAGTAGGCCCGAGGGTCGGGCCATATGTCCCCGAGATATTGAGGCTCGTCGGGGAGGAAGCGAACGAGCACTGCTGCCGCAGCGGCAGATTCGCGTTCCAGAGGGCTTCCCAGCACGGTCGTCAAGAACCGACCAGCGCTGCCTGGATCGGCGCTTTCGTTCAGCGAGGCCCACTGATCCATTCGGTACTCGCTCGCAGTGGCTTGTGATCTTGACCCTGCGGACCAGTCGTAGAGGTCGAATTGGCTCTCTGAGTACAGGCCCAATGCCTCAACGGCCAGATCAGAGAATCCAAGCTGGCCAAGCGGTCCTGAGAGTTGTATGCCATTGCCGCCAGGGTCGTTCAGCAACATCGACAGCGCCGCGACTCGACATACGTTCGTTGCTTCTGAATCTTCGGAGACGCCGGCTGATTCGACGCGGTCGTCGGGCTCGAATGTCTCGTCGTCAGGTCGAGGAAAATCGTTCTCGGTCATGGCTGGAGGCTATGCCGAAACGCGGCTGCAGTGCGTCGAAAATCGCAGTAGAACGATGACCAGCCCGCGCATCGTCGCTGCCTCTCGGCTCATCTGGCTTGCCCGATAGCGCTTTCTCCGCACTCATGGCGCAGCTGCCCGCTAGCTCGTTGGGCTCATAACCCAGAGGACTCTGATTCAAATCCGAACTGAGGAGCGCCCGTCGGTCAGTTACGGTGAGACGCCAGCGGGTGGGGTGAGCTCGAGCAGTCGGCCGTCGAAGCCCGTGGTGTAGAGGCGACCCGACGGGAATGTCGTGCCTCGGCCCTGCTTCACGGCGCTCGCGTTCGAGATACCGCTCGCAATGACGCACGACTGCTTGGTAAGAGGGTCGAGGCGAATCACCTCGCCGGCGAGGTTGGCTGCGATATAGAGCTTGCCTGAGGTTGCGATCGTAAGGTCGTCCAAGCCCTTGAAGATTCCGAGGCCCTGGAGCGACGCCACGACCTGTCGGTTCGACGGGTGGGCGATCTCCGTGCGGTAGACCTTGGCGCCGAGGGTGAATGTCTCGTCGGTGTAGAGCCACCTCCCAGTTGGGTCGACGGCCATGCCGTTGCTGTCGGACTGGTTCGACCATTTCGGCTGCACGACACCCTTGGGTGAAACGCGCGTGATCCCCGTGGGGTTCAAGATGCCAAGATCCCGGCTCGTGACGGCACTGCCGTCCGGCAAGAACGCCAGGCCATTCGGCATGACCAAGCCTGTCGCGAAGGTCGTCCGCTTGCCGTCCCTCAGGTCCAGCTTCTGGATCGTGCCGTCTGCGGTACCGAGCAATCCTGACTGAAGCGAGTTGCCGGTGTTGAAGTACAAGTAGTTGCCGCGAACCCGCAGACCGCCGGGGCTCTTCGCCGCCGCGAAGAGCTTTGCGCCCCCCGATCGCGTGTAGCGGGCAACACCGGACGTCGTGCTGATGAAGAGACCTTTCGCGCCGTCAGGCTCGACGTTCTCGAGGCTTCCGAGCCCGCTTGCGAGCACCTTGACGGTCCACGGCGCACACGGGTTGGGAGCAGCAGCCGCGGTACTGGGAGCGGCAAACATGCCCGCCACAAGGGCACCGGTGACAAGGGTTCTTAGGCGCACCTACGTCTTAACGAGTTGAGGACACGAACGTCCCGCTCGCTGCGTTGAGCATCCGAATCTTTCGTCAAGGACTTTGCCGGGATATGTAGTGCACGCGGTCGAGCGCACTGACTCAAGCGACGAGATCGCCCAATGGCGCGACGGCCGGGTGCAAGTTGTCGCCTACCGGGACGATCACTATTTTCTCGCGCGCCCTTGAGAAGACGACGTAGAGCAGTCTGCTTGTGTCTGACCAAGGTTCACCCTCATCGCCGAGCCAGTCCCCCTCACGAAGCACGACCACAGTGGCGTCCGCCTCGCGACCTTTCGTTTGATAGAGGTTCATGAGCTGAACTGTGTGCGGGGCAACTCTTGACTCCGTTAGCGCAGAGGACGCCAACTCTTGGGCAGCGCGCTCGAGCGAAACTGCGACCACTGCGTCACTCGGTGCACGACTGCCACCTCGCGTCAGGCGCGCATGGGCCGTAGCGACAGCCGAAGCGGCGTCGGACCACGCTGAGGTCTTGTTGGGAAGAAGCAGGTCGAGGTGGACGTCGGCTATGACATCGATGGAGTCAATCAGGCACGACCCGCTAAGCCGCCCGCGTAGTGTCGCCAGGCGCTCGCCTACCGCACCGTTTCCCCCCTGACGTACTTGGTGTGCCAAGGGTGGAACTTGCCTCCCTCGCTGAGCACTAGTGATGAACACGGCTAATGCTTCGAGAGCCTCATCCCATGCGCGAACTCCTTGTGAGAACTGCAGCAAGGAGAGTTGAGCGTCGATCGCACAAGCGAATGCCTCGCTCAAGCCTGCAATTTCGTGATCGATTCCCTCCTTCACTAATCCGTCCGACAAATTGGCCAGCATGTCGTTGTGGTGCGTGAACACTGCTACTCCGAGGTCTTGCCCACGCAGGTCACGAATGATTTCGGAGACTGCTACGACCTCGTTGTCGAGCGTTACGGGAGCGGCGAGTGACAGGCGACCAGAGTTCAAGGCGATCTTGATTGCGTCCGAGTTGAAGTCGCGGTGCAGAATGTCGCGAGCAACTGCGGGGATCACCTGAGTCCGGTCTCGATGAGAAATGTCGGGAAGTGCGACGGTATTGACTGGGCCCGCTTCTCGGCAAGCATCGGTAATCCTCGAGAGGCGGACTCCGTCGCCCGCGCGAAACGTGTAGATGCATTGATCACGGTCGCCGAGCAGGATTCGCCGCGCCCCGACTGAGATTTCCTCGACAAGAGCGGCTTGACTGTCGTCGGTGTCCTGGAACTCATCGACTATGACGAGTTTCCAGCGGACACTCAGGTACTCCCTGACGGCCGGGACTTCGCGGATGATCCGCAGCGCCGCGGGAAGGAGTTGGTCGTAAGTGATGCTCCCGGGCGGGCTGCCGAGAAGCTGGCGCGGGGCGCTGATGAGATTCGGGCGGCCGAGCCCGACAGCCCAGCCGAAGCGACGGATGAGGGAATAGGCAAGCCCGTGGAAGGTCATGATGTCTACCCGTGAGCTGAAATCTCCACGCGAGCGATTGTCGATGTTGACCACTGCTGCGCGTGAAAACGATAGAACGAGAACTCGCTCGAACCTTGTTGCCGATTCCCGCTCAAGATGAGCTTCGGCAGCGCCCAGGGCACAGGCAGTCTTCCCTGTGCCCGCACCACCGAGAACAACGGTCAACGGGGCGACGCTTTCCACCACAGCGCGTTGCTCGTCGCATCGGGGCTCAAAGGTCAAATGACAACGTCCAGCCGGCCAGAATCTTCAGTGCATGCGAGCCGGATCGCCTCGGTGGCGATTGGCGGAGCCTTCGTCACAGCTCTCGCCCAGCTTGCATGAAGTCGTTGATCCTTGATAGCGCCGTTGGCGACGAGAAACTTCTCAAGCTCATCGTCGTTCGCGGGCGGAGGGCTATTGACCCATTCACCAGCTGTGACGAGAGTGTCCACGGCCTCACGTAGCTTTTTCCTAGACAGTCCGCTCACAAGAGCTCCCTCAATCGCAGTTTTATGCGGGAGCACAACTACTGCGTCGGCGACCGTCAACAGCTTTGCCAGTTCAGCGTTCGTGCTACTGGTTGGGCCGTCATCGTCGACAATTGCCCGGACATGGAACCCAAGTTCTTTTGCGAGCTCAGCCATTGCCGGGAGACGGCTGATTCCTCCATCAGATCCAGGCGGGCTAACGAGCCGCATGGAGTTCGCCGAAAGGCTGTAGTCGGAGCCTTTCTGCTGCGCGAGTCGTCGGGCAAGGGTTAAGTAGCCCTCAACATCGAACGGGCCTTCGGTAAGTACGAGCGTCCGGGCCGTGATCGCTGCGGTGAACGCATCCAGTGCCAGAGTTCGAGTGAACCGCGCAGCCTTGTTGGGCGCCGGTAGTCGATGATGCTGTCGGGTGCCATGACTCCGAGTGAGGCGGACGAGATGATCTACCGCAAATCCGGCGATCACTTCTGATCGGCGAGTAGTGAGTATCGCCTGTGAAGCGGACTTACGAACCATCAGGGCAGCGTGCTCCGCGGCGGCCGCATCGAGACCTTCTCCAAAATCGTCGGCAATCACTACGAGACCGTCGCTGTTCCGATTCGCTTCAGCAATCGCCTCGGCGATCTGTAGTACCCGGCCCGCTGTGGAACCTTGCGAGGTGAGTGGCAGGCGCCCCGCGGCGTCGAGCGTCAACGTGGGTTGAAGAGTTCGAAGGAGGGACGCCAGGGTCCCGTCTTCTGGCGCAAACCCGACCTCGGAGGGATCAGAGAGCCCGATGAGACGGGCCATGCCTGAGTCGAGGATCGAGTCAATTCCTCCGGTGACAATGGCCGTCGTACCGAAGGCCTCCGTTGCCGCTGTGATGTCGCCCCCCATATTTTCTAGGGCTAGGTCAAGCGCGTCTGGGTCAGTGTCAGTGAGTAGACGCCGAAGGGCGCCCTCGGCGCGGACTTGGAGTGGCGGTGCGTTGTCAAGAAATCGAACGGGCAAGGCTTCACGCTCTACGCGACGCCAGCGCACCCAATGTTCCACCGAAGGATCGCTCTGCGCTGGAGCGTCGACCCAGTGATCGCCGCTGTCGCTGTCCGCGTCGTACTGTGCGCGGTAGCACAATCGAACGCCGAGCTCAGCTGTCGAAGGATTGCCACCCGTGCTGGGACTTCCCGTCGCGGCATCGAGCGGCTCGAGATACGCATCGAGCAGCACTGAAAGCTGAGGCCCAAGGTCAAGGAGGCTGACTTCCACTTCTGTCAGTTCAGTCGTACCTGCGGCGGGCCCTGGCCTGTGGATGTCGAGTGGATTTATCCGCGCCGAAGTGCTGCGTGGGTCCAGTACTCGACGAAGTCCCTCAACTATGTCGGACCGACCGGCCCGCGGCTCTCCAGCGAGCACCACGGGCCCGTCGAAGACGAATGTCTCGCTCTCGAACCCGCGGAAACGCTGCATTCGTAGCCTCGCAATCCGCATCGAATCACAGTATCGAGGGAGAAGGCTCAGAGTCGCGTTTGTCGATGTAGCGCTCGGACCTTTGTGAACTCACAGTCGGATGATCCCTACGCCGCCGACCCGTTGGACCAGCCAGTCTGGCGGATCGTTGCCATTCTCAAGGTCGAGGACATAGCCGGGCGGTGTACGCCTCAAACCGCGTAGGACGTGCTCAAAGTAGGTGTCCCCACTGTGGAGTCGGTCCTGCGGAAGGTCCACAAATACGCGGTCGGCGGTGATGGAACTGCCGGATCGGCGGTCGGTCGTGGAAATAGCCTGCTCGAACTGCGCTCCGCGGAGTTTGGCGACTGCCGACATGACGAGTTGAGCGATCTCTCGGGCCCCGAGCTGAGGCTCGTCGAGGAATTCACGAAGCTCTCCGTCGAGGTCTAAGGCGGGGAGCGGAGAGCGCCAAAACTCGCCAATTCCCGCCAATTCTTCGAGCGGCGTGCCAAGTTCGAGTGCCAACTCGGCAGCATGAACCGGGCCCGGAGACTGAGAGTAAATGAGCGCCGGGAGAATCGTGACAGTCTTGCTCATGCAGGGGTCGCAGCCGGGTGGAAAGACCTCGCACGGCCAACCACGGCGATACTCGAGTCCGCCGAAGTAGACGGCATAAATCGCAGGCACCTCCAACTCCTCCGAGGTGCGGAGTAGGTCGGCGTACTGAGTGCCGTGGCGGTAAACCACCTTGGGTGTGCCGATAGCCGTGAACGTGAGCTTCTTGGCTTGGACGAGTGCTCCGTAGCTCGTGCCGTCTGGAGATATCCACCACCAGAGCCAATCCGCGCCAAGTTCAGCCTCCTGCTCGCGGTGAAAGTCAGCGAAACTTACCTCTGGTTGGCAAGCAAGAAGCAGTTGCTCCGTCACAGTCTCCTCGCGCCAAGTGGTGCCGGCAGCGTGCGCAAGGTCAGTGTGTTCTTGTACCGCGAACCGGCCGCGCCGCAGCGCTTCCTGGACTTTGCTCGATTGTGGCGTCACACGGGCATCTTCACCCATGGATAGGACGGTGTATATGAGCGAAACCCCGTTCCCGACGAGACCCTGCCCAATCAGCTAGTTTGGCTGGCCTCAAGTTTGAGGCGGTGGTCAGCCGTGCCGCCAGGACGTGCGGCGATCCAAGTATCAAAGGTCGACCACTGAAGGTCGTTATAAAGGTCGACTTCGGCATCGCTGAGGTGAGCGTTGGGTGGTCTAGCCCCCAGCGTGACTAGGGCTCCAGGAGAAATTGGCATCGCGACGTGGTCGGCCTTCATGATTCCGACGTTCTGGTGAGGGCCGGCGCCAAATCTTCCTTCGATGATGGTTATGACTGGGGAGTCTCCGATCGCCAAGTCGCGTGCAGACGTGTAGTGGAGATGCAGTTCAAGCTGTTCGAAACGGCTACGGGCTGTCTGGAAGTATTCGGAGTTTTGCTGGCTGTGCCATTTCGCAAGCTCGTTTGTTCGAACGTCTTTGATAATCCGGTCGACTGTCCATTCGAGTGCTGACCGCGAGGTAGCTATGAGGCCGGTCTCCTGCTGTAGCGCCGCTGCCAGATGGTCAGGACGCGCATCGGGAGCTAACTTTCGGTATCTCTCGAAGGAGCGTTCGACGGCTTGGTTGCGGGCTTCGACCATCGCCCTGCTTCGAAGCCAATGCAGGGCAAGCATGTCCTTTAGAACACCGATGGTCGCTGCGTCGCTACTTGCTGTGCGATCTTCGACGCGGGCGAGGGTGGCCGGAAACTTCACTTCGAATAGGTTCCATCGTTCTTCGGCTCCTTGAGAGTCCCACGAGTCGAAATTCGTCGTGAAGATCCCCGCGCCGGGACTACGAAGCTTTCGCTGGCGGTGAGCGCTGTCAAAGACTGCTAGGCGTCCATCGCTGGCAGCGAAACCTTTGAGCACTCGTCTGGTGACAGTGTGCTGGCCTCGGGCGGGGTGAAGATTTCGGGCCACAGGAACAATTATCGCTCACGTCCCGAGTGGCGGCAGGTGTTCTGCTGAGGCACCTCGTGCACCAGCGGACGTGCACGCCAGCACGTGAGGGCCCGATGTTCGATATCGCAAACCGCGCACATCTCGCCTCGGACTCGTGCGGGAACGCAAAATGGCGGTGGAACGGCCGATTGCTGGTGGGGATAGCATTTCGTTCTCGTCGATCCCTCGATCTCTAGGAGAATTCATGACCAGCTCGGACAAGGGTGCCGACACAGGCGCTTGGAAGGCTTCCGCAGAGTCGGAGGCTAAGGCCAAGAAGAACCGCCTGCTTGCATTCCTGTTGTGGGGACTCGGTATTGCGGTTGAGATCGGTGCGATCTTCGGATTGCTGCTCAACAAGTCGATCCTCGAAGAGAAGGCGACCGTAGACGCCAAGGGTGTTTTGACCACTGACAACGCCTTCCCGACGTGGGCTTTCGCGCTGCTGATCGGACTCCTCGTCCTCGACGCGATCCTGGTGATCATTGGCTCGATGCTTTGGAAGAAGGCCAACGAGCTCGACCCGGCCTCCGAGCAGCAGAAGGTCAAGTTCTTCATCCAGAACCAGCTCGGCGCGTTCATCCCGATCATCGCGTTCCTGCCGATCATCATCCTGATCTTCCTGAACAAGGACATGGGCAAGACGCAGAAGGGCATCGCCGGCGCTGTCGGCATCGTGGTGGCTCTGGCCGCCGTGGCCCTGGGCATCGACTTCAACCCGGCCTCGGTCGAGAAGTACACCGCTGACAAGCAGGCCGTGATCCAGCTACTCGGCGAGGACAAGGTCTACTACGCCGGCGGCGGCGAGGTCTACCACGTATGTGGCGATGTCTCCGACCTCGCAGACAGCACGGTCGAGAGTGGTACGACCGCCGACGCTGTCGCCGCGGGCAAGGCGCGCCTGACGTTGAAGCTCGGCTCGGAGCTCGAGGCATGTGATCGTCCCGTTCCGAACAACCTGGACGAGATCGTTGCCGCGATCCGCGCCGTTCAGCAGGGTGAATCGACCGAACAGGTTCTGCCGTCGCCCGACTGGAGCGGTGTGGAGAATGCGCCGTCGGGTGGAGCGCTCGACTCGCTTGAGGACGCACTCGAGGACGTCAACGCCTCGTAGCGAACAGACACGAACGAAGGAGGGCAGCGCGGCGCGCTGCCCTCCTTCGCTTCTGAAATCCCCGTTCGAAGGGTCCCGCGGGCGTACTTTCAGGGCATGGACAACATTTCGATTGTTGGCATCATCGTTGCTGCGCTCGCCTTCTTCTTCCTCGGCGGTGCTTGGTACACATTCCTGTTCGGCAAGCAGTGGCGAGCCGAAGTCGGAATCTCCGAAGAAGAGGCTGCGGGCGCGAGCCCCAACCCCATGATGTTCGTCTACTCGATCCTCGTGTCGCTCGTCATCGCAACAACGCTGGCGAAGCTGATCAGCGAGTCGAGCGTCGAGTACGGCCTCAAGGTCGGCCTCGGTGTGGGTGCCGGTGTCGGCGCGGCGATCCTCGCGCAGAACTACGTCTACGAGATGAAGTCGGTTAGGTTCTGGCTCATCAACGCGGGCTACGTGATCATCGGCCTCGGCATCATGGGCACCATCATCGGAGCCTTCCAGGCGGCCTGATCTGGAGATGGGCGCGCCGCCCGGCGAACTGTCAGTGCTGGCGGTCACACTTTGAGCCATGCGCCAACCCCCTAAGAAGTCCGCCGGACGCGAAGTAGTTCAGGCAGTAGTTGAAGGCGCGCTCGGGGCGATCCCAATTGCTGGAAGCCCGCTGGCAGCCTCATTCGTCACTGCGGTCGACTGGCGCTTCAACAGGCGGACTGCCGAGTGGATGGAGGACCTCGCTTCAGCCGTGGACGAGCTTCAAGCGGGGCAAGGTATCTCGTTCGAAGACTTGGCAGAGAACGAAGCGTTCGTCGACGCGGTAATCAACGCGACACGAGCCGCGCAGGCCACTCATCAGACTGAGAAGTTGCAAGCGCTGCGCAACGCCGTCTTGCACTCACTCGACGACGATGCTCCTGACGTCGACGAGCAAGCGAGATTCATCCGGCTCATTGAACAGTTCACGCCATCCCACATAAGGCTCCTGGTATTCCTCAATGATCCTGGGAAGGCGTTCGACTCGGCTGGCATCCCTAGACCGAACCTGATGATGGGCGGAAGGTCGACTCTTCTTGAGCAGGGAGTGCCCGAATTCGCAGGTCGTCGTGATTGGTATGACCTTCTGGCAGGAGATATCGATTCGGCGCGATTGGCTCAGACAAACATGCACACGACGATGACAGGCGCTGGCCTTTGGAACTCTGCGACTACGCAGCTGGGGTCGCGTTTTTTGGCCTTCATTGCTGATCCCACCTGAGTTGGCGCCGCCCGCGTGCATGTCTGAAAGCCGCCAGTAAGTGTCTGATGCGGCGGTCATGATGGACGTATGCACACCGACCACGAACGCTGCTACCGAGCGGCTGAATCACGCGATGCGCGGTTCGACGGCGTCTTTTTCGTAGGCGTCAAGACGACCGGCATCTACTGCCGACCGTCCTGCCCGGCGGTGACTCCCAAGCGACAGAACGTGCTGTTCTACGCCTCCGCGGCTGCAGCCCAGGATGCGGGCTTCCGCGCCTGCCGACGCTGCCGTCCGGACACCACGCCAGGTTCGCCGGAGTGGAACGTACGCGCTGACGCCGTCGGTCGTGCCATGCGGCTGATCGGCGACGGCGTCGTCGAGCGCGAAGGTGTCGAAGGGCTCGCGAGTCGTCTTGGCTACAGCCAGCGCCACGTCACCCGCATGCTGACCCAGGAGCTGGGCGCCGGGCCGCTCGCCCTCGCTCGCAGCAACCGCTCGCACGCCGCACGCGTACTCATCGAGACCACCGACATGCCGATGTCCGACATCGCGTTCGCATCTGGCTTCTCGTCGATCCGACAGTTCAACGACTCGGTACGCCACGCATACGCGCTGTCACCCACGGAGATGCGGGGGAGGCGTCGCGGTACGCCGACGGGTCGGGTCACGCTGCGTCTCGCTGTACGTCAGCCGTTCCACGCGGACGGGCTGATCGAGTTCCTCGGCGGTCGCGCGATCTCTGGCGTCGAGCACATCGACGGGCGTACGTACGCCCGCGTGCTGCGCCTGCCACACGGACTCGGCGTCGTACAGCTGACCCTCCACGACGATCACGTCGCCTGTGAGCTCGAGCTGGCCGATCTTCGCGACACCGCCGTTGCGGTTCAGCGTTGCCGGCGGTTGCTCGACCTCGACGCTGATCCGCATGCGATCGACGAGGTTCTGTCGGCCGATCCGCTGCTCGCGCCGATGGTGGCAGCGGCACCGGGTCTCCGGCTGCCGAGCCAGGTCGACGGGTTCGAGGTTGCCGTGCGCGCGATCGTCGGCCAGCAGGTCTCCGTCGCAGGCGCTCGTACGATCCTTGGGCGGTTCGCGGAGACGTACGGCACCGCGGTCTCCTTTGATCTCGCTGCGGCGCATGGACTCACCCACGCCTTCGCCACACCGGAGGCGCTGGCCGAAGCCGACGACACGTCGCTGAGCATGCCGCGGTCACGAGCCCGGGCGCTGATCGGCGTCGCCCAGGCGGTCGCCGACGGCAAGGTGGAGCTCGATCCCGGCTCAGACCGCGAACTCGTACGCGAGACGCTCATCAACCTGCCCGGCATCGGCCCGTGGACCGCCGACTACATCAGCATGCGAGCGCTCGCCAATCCCGACGTCATGCTCGAGACCGACCTGATCATCAAGCGCATGCTCGAGCGCCACGGCGTCGACGCAGACCGAACCGAACGATGGATGCCCTGGCGTTCCTACGCCGCAATGCACCTGTGGCGCAACAGCGCCGACCCTGAGAGGACAGAGACATGAACTCCACCCCAGAAAACCACTCGCTCAGCAGTTCCAACCCGAGCGATCACCAGAGTCGCTCGCGCTTTTCCGGGGGCCCCGGAAGCACACGATGGATGGACTCACCAATCGGTGGCCTGCGCATTCACGCGTCGGCCGGACTGATCACCGCAATCGACTTCGGCGCGACCAAGCCCCGCAAGGAGCGCACGCCCGATCCGCTGCTCGACGAGGCAGAAGCGCAGCTGGCCGCGTACTTCAACGGCGAGCTCAAGGACTTCAACCTCCCGCTCGCCAGCGAAGGCTCGGAGTTCCAGAAGAAGGTATGGGGCGAACTGCAGCGCATCCCGTACGGCGAGACCGCCAGCTATGGCGACATCGCCAGGCGGCTCGGCTACGAGCCGGTGATCTCCCGGGCCGTGGGCGCAGCCAATGGCGCCAACCCGATCCCGATCATCGTGCCGTGCCACCGCGTCATCGGCGCCGATGGATCGCTGACCGGTTATGCCGGGGGACTGGACCGCAAGAAGATCCTGCTCGACCTCGAGACACCGGGCTTGTTCTGAGTCACCTTCTGTTCATCTTCGACTGGCATGATCCCGCCATGGCGAAATCACAGGCGAAGAAGTCCAGCAAGCCGAAGAAGTCTGGCAAGCCCGGCGCAGATGAGCTGAAGGCTGCCAAGGCAACGATCAAGAAGCTTCAGGCGCAGGTCGCCAAGCTCGAGAAGTCGGCCGAAAAAGCGGCCAAGAAGGCCAAGGACGCTGCCAAGAAAGCCAAGGACAAGGCACCGAAGGTCAAGTCTCCGACCGTCAAGGGCGTCAAGCTCGTCCCCAAGGACGTCGACCCGAAGCCCGCAGCAACGCCTGCAACAAAGCCTGCAACAAAGCCTGCAGCGAAGCCTGCAGCGAAGCCGGCCTCGACCGCTGACCCGCGTACGGTCGCGCAGTTGCGTGCCTTGGCCAAGGCCAAGGGCGTGTCGGGCTACTCCTCGATGCGCAAGGACCAGCTGGTCGCTGCCCTGAAGGGCTGAGTTCCAGCGCGAGCCTTTCGGGTCACTAGGTTTCGATACGGGCTCGTTCCTCGCCCTACTCAACCAACGAGTGAGTCGAAACTGTCGGTCTCGTCATTAGCCTTGGCTAGATGACATTTGCGTACGTTGGGACCTTGGGCACCAAGCCGGGCAAGAGAGACGACGTCGTCGCCCTACTGACGCGTCGCAGCTCCGAGCTGGCTGACGCTGGCTGCCTGCTGTACGAAGTCGGCGTGAACGACGACGAGCCTGACTCGGTGTTCGTCTCCGAGCTCTGGGAGTCAGCCGAGGCGCACCGAGCGTCGCTGCAGCTCGACTCTGTGCGCGCGACGATCGCCGAAGCAATGCCGCTGCTGTCCGGTCAGAACAGTGGATCGAGCTTCGCCGTCGTCGGCTCACCACTGCGCGACTAGCTGGCGCGGCGGAGGGTTTGCGAGAGGCGCTCTGCGGCGGCAACGACAGCCGGGGCGTGCATACGGCCGGGCTGACGCGTGAGGCGTTCGAGCGGACCCGACACCGACACTGCGGCAACAACCTTGCCGGAGGGGGAGCGAACCGGTGCTGACACCGAGCCGACGCCATTCTCGCGTTCGCCGACGCTCTGGGCCCAGCCACGACGGCGTACGGCCGACAGCTCGGCGGCCGAGAACGTTGCCTTGAGCAGGCCCTTGTTCATGCGCTCAGGGTCTTCCCACGACAGCAGGATCTGCGCGGCAGAGCCGGCATTCATGGTCAGCTGGCCGCCAACGGGGATCGAGTCACGCAGGCCGGTAGGACGATCGGCGGCGGCAACACATACGCGGAAGTCGCCCTGGCGGCGGAACAGCTGGGCCGACTCACCGGTGATGTCGCGCAGACGTGCGAGCACGGGGCCGGCGGCAGCGAGGAGACGGTCCTCGCCGGCGGCGGCAGCGAGCTCACCGAGGCGCGGGCCCAGGATGAAGCGCCCTTGCATGTCGCGGGCGACAAGGCGATGGTGTTCGAGTGCAACGGCGAGACGGTGTGCCGTCGGGCGGGCGAGACCAGTGCTGGTCACCAGTCCGGCCAGTGTGGCGGGTCCTGGCTCCAATGCAGCCAGGACAAGTGCCGCTTTGTCGAGAACGCCGACTCCGCTAGAGTTGTCCATGTCTTGATACTGCCGTATCGCATAGTGAGACGCAAGCCTGAATCGCGAGGAGAATCATGGGCAAGACACTTGCCGAGAAGATCTGGGATGAGCACGTCGTACGCAGCCACGAAGGCGAGCCCGACCTCCTTTACGTCGATCTGCACCTCATTCACGAGGTGACCAGCCCTCAGGCATTCGACGGTCTCCGCATTTCCGGTCGCACCGTTCGCCGGCCCGACCTGACCCTCGCCACCGAGGACCACAACATCCCGACGACCGACCTCGACAAGCCGATCGCCGACCTCGTGTCGCGCACCCAGGTCGAGACGCTCCGCCGCAACTGCAAGGAATTCGGTGTCCGCCTGCACCCGATGGGTGACATCGACCAGGGCATCGTGCACGTCGTCGGCCCGCAGCTCGGCCTGACGCAGCCCGGTATGACGATCGTGTGCGGCGACTCGCACACGTCCACGCACGGCGCCTTCGGCTCGATTGCGTTCGGCATCGGTACGTCCGAGGTTGAGCACGTGCTCGCCACCCAGTCGCTCTCGCAGGCCAAGCCCAAGATGATGGCCGTCGAAGTTGTCGGCGACCTGCCTGTTGGCTCGACCGCCAAGGACCTGATCCTCGCGCTCATCACGCAGGAGACCACCGGCGGCGGCCAAGGCTACATCGTCGAGTACCGCGGCGACGCGATCCGCGCGCTGTCCATGGAAGCCCGCATGACGATCTGCAACATGTCGATCGAGTGGGGCGCCAAGGCCGGGCTCATCGCACCGGACCAGACGACGTACGACTACCTCAAGGGCCGCCCGAGCGCGCCGACCGGCGCCGACTGGGATGCCGCTGTCGCGCACTGGGACAGCCTGGTCACCGACGACGACGCCGAGTTCGACAAGACGATCACGATCGACGCCTCGACCATCACGCCGTTCGTCACCTGGGGCACCAACCCCGGCCAGGGCGTACCGCTGTCGGGCAACGTTCCCGACCCGGCATCGTTCGAGGACGACAACGAGCGGATCGCCGCCGAGAACGCCCTCGTCTACATGGGCCTCACCGCCGGCACGCCGATGAAGGACATCAAGGTCGACACGGTGTTCATCGGTTCGTGCACCAACGGTCGCATCGAGGACCTGCGCGTCGCTGCCTCGCTGATCGAAGGCCACAAGGTCGCACCTGACACCCGCATCCTCGTCGTACCCGGCTCCGTACGCGTACGTCTGCAGGCCGAGCAGGAAGGCCTCGACGTCATCTTCAAGGACGCCGGAGCCGAATGGCGCGGCGCGGGCTGCTCGATGTGCCTCGGCATGAACCCCGACCAGCTCACGGTCGGCGAACGTGCCGCGTCGACGTCCAACCGCAACTTCGAGGGACGTCAGGGCAAGGGTGGCCGTACGCACCTCGTCTCGCCCGATGTCGCCGTCGCAACAGGCATCCTCGGACACCTCGCCGGTCCCGCCGACCTGGCTGAGCTCGCAAAGGCAGGCAACTGATGGAGAAGTTCTCGTCTCACACTGGCGTTGGCGCACCGCTGCGTCGCAGCAACGTCGACACCGACCAGATCATCCCCGCGGTGTGGCTCAAGAAGGTCACGCGCGACGGCTTCGAAGAGGGATTGTTCTCGGCCTGGCGCAACGATCCGTCGTTCGTGCTCAATCAGGACGCCTACAAGAACGCGACCGTTCTCGTTGCCGGCCCGGACTTCGGCACGGGCTCGTCACGCGAGCACGCCGTATGGGCGCTGCAGAACTACGGCTTCAAGGTCGTCATCTCGCCGCGCTTCGGTGACATCTTCCGCGGCAACTCCGGCAAAGCCGGACTGCTCGCCGCTCAGGTCGACGACAAGGTTGTCCAGCGTCTGTGGGACTACCTCGACGAGAACCCCGGCGCGTCGATCACCATCGATCTCGAGACTCGTACGGTCAAGGCCGGCGAAGGCCCCGACCGTATCGAGGACTCGTTCACGATCGACGACTACACGCGTTGGCGTCTGCTCGAGGGTCTCGATGACGTCGGCATCACGCTGAGCCACGAGGACGACATCGTCGCGTACGAAGCTTCGCGGCCGTCGTTCAAGCCCGCTACGCTCTGATTGCAGCATTCGTCCGACAGGAGGTGAGACCCATGAACGCACTACTCAGTGGGCGCTCCCTCCAGTCCACGACGCGCGACTGAAGTAGCCGTCGCCGGGAGCGCCTGACACACATACGTGAAAGGCACTTCCTATGAACACTTCAACCAAACGCGCCCTCGTCCTCGGTGGCGGCGGCTCGACTGGCAACGCCTGGTTGATCGGCATTGTCGCCGGCCTGTACGACGGCGGCCTCGACGTAACGTCGCCTGACCTCACGATCGGCACGTCAGCAGGCTCGACTGCAGCAGCTCAATTCGCAGGCGCAGCCCCACCTGATCTGTACGAAATGACCATCGCTCCTGTTCCTCAACGATCTGGTCCCGGTCGACCGATGACTGACCACCTCGAGCGACTCAAGGGAGTCATCGCCTCGTCCGAGAACGTCGATGACTGGCGTCGCAAGATGTGCAAGGTAGCTCTCGAGATCGACGCGGCGTCGGATGGCTCGTGGTCAGCCCAGTGGCGCGAGACCGTCGCCGCCCGTCTGCCGAATGCGCAGTGGCCCGAGCGCACGATCCGGATCACCGCGGTCGACGCTCATACGGCCGAACCGATCGAGTTCGACCGGGACAGCGGGGTCGAGCTGGTCGACGCCGTCGCCGCGAGCTGCGCCGGTGGTCCGCCGTACCGGATCGGGGACGACCTCTACATCGACGGCGGCTACCGAACCAACGCCGAGAACGCTGACTTGGCGGCCGGGTACGAGCGGGTGCTCGTGCTGTCTCCGCTCGGCGGCCAGACCCTGCATCCACCAGAGTGGGGAACAGGACTCTCGGCACAGGTCGATGGGCTGCGAGCAGGCGGCAGCAGAGTCGTGACCGTCATCCCGAACAGCAGCGACGAGCACCTGTTCGGCGCCAACGCGATGGACTTCTCGCTACGTCCAGCCGCAGCCCAAGCCGGCTACGAACAAGCCACGGTCATCGTCGAGAGGCTCAGCGAGTTCTGGAGATAGTCTCGCGAGCCTCAACGTCCATCGCTGTGGGAGCTACCTCCGGCAGGGACACACAGGAAGCGTTCACGGCCTGAGTCGATCTCGCGGTACATCCTGGAACCCTTGCGGCAGGGCTGTGGCAAAGGGTGTGAACGGGGTGAAGGGGGTGAACGGCGTGAACGGAGTGAAGGGCGTGAACGGAGTGAAGTAGCTGGGGGAAGATACCTTCGCCAGGAATCGGTCCCCAACGATCGTTCCGAGATAGCGCCCACTCACATCAGCTGCATCGTCGTTCTGCCAGGGGAAATGGCCCAGCCATGCGCAAGATGGACTGAACAGGTTGGAGTCTGATTCGTCCGTCTTGAATGCGATCCACTCGCCGCTGGAGCTGAAGAGGTACACAGTCATTTCCGGCTCCTTTCTCGTAACACCCTGCCCTTGTCAGTAGAACACGGGACGACGACAGATTCGGCGGGCTCGATGAATGAGGCGGGAAGGCGCATAGCCAAGGCTCTTGTTGACATGGCCCCGAAGGCCCTTCAGAGTGCACTGCCGATTTGTGGGCTTGGCATCTGCCACCACCCCGCCGATAGATTGCTCGAATGATTGCCGATCAGCGCCCACTCGTCCTTGCGATTGTTGACGCGCTGCTGGTCCTGGAGCATTCCTCTGACTCTGAGATTGATCCAGATACAGCCGTGCGCGCGATGGAGTCCATTGCTCACTCTCTACACGGGCTGACCGATGAAGATCAGGCTGCCATACGGGCCGAGTTTGAAGACATCGCAAATGAATCCGGTGATTCGCCGTACTCAACTTTCGTGGCTGCGCTTGGCGACATGCTCGGCTTGAAGGCCTAGGCCTTGCTCGTCAGTGGGTGTACTGAGAGTTTGTGGGCTTGCCCGACTTGAATGAGCGTTTGCACGAACTTGATCCTGTTCGTTCTGCTTGAATCCATGTCATGGCTGATTGGCCGAATCTTCAGGACGCCTATGGATCTGCTGAGGCCGTGCCGTCGCTACTGGCCGATGCAGAACACGGCGACAAGTCTGCCTGGGAAGAACTGTGGGGACGACTCTGTCATCAGGGAACCGTCTCGAGCGCAAGCTACGCAGCGCTTCCGCGACTCGCCGCTATGGCAGGTCGGAATTCTGCCGTCGGATATGACGAAGCACTCGGTCTCGCGGCGTCAATCATTAGTGCCAGCGACCGGCCGCCAGGCTTTGACAACGTTCGAGAATCGTATGCGGACGAACTAGCGACGCTGACTGGGTTTGCTGAACGCAGCCTAGGGCTGACGAAGAACTTCGGGGATTTTGTCTACGCGCTTCAGTTCTTGATGGCGTTCGAGGGAGTGCAAATCTGGCAGAACCACCTCGAGTCGCTGGCCGACGAAGAAGTGCAGGTGACGTGCCCAAACTGCAGCGAGTACCTCTACGCCGCGCTTGGGGATCCGGATTTCAAAGCACGACTTGCATTTGGTCCAAGTCCATCCGAGGCAACGCCGCTAGCTCCTATCCAACCGGAACTCTTGAAAGGGAGCGAGGCACGACTATTCGGTCTTGCGCAGGATCGCGGCCAGGATGAAGTCGCCGCAAGGATGCTCTACCTTTTTGGTCGCGCAACGTGCCCGAACTGCGACCACACATTCCTGATCTCGCAGGCACTCACGGCCGAGAACACCTAGACGAACCAATGACATGGTCAATGCGAACCTTCACGCCTTCCTGCGCCGTTGGCTGATCATGTTCGCGATTTGTCGCCTAGTTCCAGATCTTGATGGCGGTGATGGTGGCGCCCTCGGTTTCGACGAATACGCGCTGGCCGACGCGTAGGTGTCGTATGTGCTCGGCTAGTGTCGCTGCGCCGAAGTCCATCGGCATGCCTTCGTCGGTCAGGAGCTGTCCTGAGCGAGCCTCGGGGTCGTACGCCGACACGGTGCCTTGCATGCCCTCACCCTAGTCGCGTGCTCTCGGGGTTAGGCTCGCCCTCATGCAGAAACGTGTCGTCCCGCGCATCACGCGGGTCATCGCATTCTTCCTGCGTCCGCTGTTTCGGGTCTTGACGAAGCGTGACTGGCGCGGTATGGATAACCTTCCGGACGGCGGATTCGTCCTCGCACCCAACCACGTGTCGCACCTCGACCCGTTCCTGATCGCGTGGTTCATGCTCGACAACAACGTGCCGCCCCGGTTCCTCGCCAAGGACACGTTGATGACGCTGCCGGTCGGTGGTCGCATCCTGCGCAACGCCGAGCAGATCCCGGTCTACCGAAGCACCGAGGGCGCGGCTGAGTCGCTCCGCGCGGCTGTCGCCGCGGTCAACGACGGCAAGGTCGTGACGATCTATCCCGAAGGCACCATCACCCGCGATCCGGCAGCCTGGCCGATGAGCGGCCGTACGGGCGCCGTACGCGTGGCACTCGCGAGCGGCAAGCCGCTGATCCCAGTGATGCAGTGGGGACCTCAGGCGATCCTGTGGCCCTACTCCAAGCGCCTCAAGCTGTTCCCGCGCAAGACCTTCCAGGTGCGGGTCGGCAAGCCGATGGACCTGAGCGCGTACGAGGGCAAGCCGCTCACCGAAGAGCTCCTTCATGCCGCAACAGAC
>NZ_JAKFEL010000125.1:0-7481 GCF_036675695.1 Aeromicrobium sp. | reverse complement strand
ACCCACCAAGTTTGCCGTGCACGGCATCGACAAGCAGGCCGTCGGTGAAGTCGCAGCCAACATCCGCAAGATCCGCAAGCCTGAGCCCTACAAGGGCAAGGGCGTGCGCTACGCCGGCGAGCATGTTCGTCGCAAGGTCGGAAAGGCCGGTAAGTAAATGGCAATCTCGATCAAGCACGCCAAGCACACAGCGCCTCGCACAGCGTCGCGTCTGCGTCGTCAGGTGCGCGGACGCAAGAAGATCGAAGGCTCGGCTGACCGGCCGCGTCTCGTCGTCACGCGCTCGAGCAAGCACATCGTCGCTCAGGTCGTCAATGACCTCGAAGGCCGCACGCTGGTCTCCGCGTCGACGATGGAAGCTGACCTGCGTGGACTGGACGGCGACAAGTCGGCCAAGGCCAAGCGCGTCGGCGAGCTCGTAGCGGACCGCGCCAAGAAGGCCGGCATCTCGACCGTCGTCTTCGACCGCGCCGGCAACAAGTACGCAGGACGCGTCGCGGCACTCGCCGACGGCGCCCGTGAAGCAGGACTGGAGTTCTGATGAGCACCCAACAGCGCCGCGGAGGCGGAGCGGGCGGACGGGGTCGCGGCAATGAGCGCGGCGCCGAGAAGTCCCAGTACATCGAAAAGGTCGTCACGATCAACCGTGTCGCCAAGGTCGTCAAGGGTGGTCGTCGCTTCAGCTTCACCGCTCTGGTGATCGTCGGCGACGGCGACGGACAGGTCGGCGTCGGCTACGGCAAGGCCAAGGAAGTTCCCACCGCGATCGCCAAGGGCGTCGAAGAAGCCAAGAAGTCCTTCTTCCGCGTTCCGCGCATCCAGGGCACCATCCCGCACCCGGTACAGGGCGAGAAGGCGGCTGGCGTCGTCTTCCTGCGTCCCGCATCGCCCGGTACCGGCGTCATCGCCGGCGGTCCGGTGCGTGCAGTGCTCGAAGCTGCTGGCATCCACGACGTTCTGTCGAAGTCGCTGGGTTCGTCCAACGCGATCAACATCGTCCACGCGACCGTGGCAGCGCTCAAGCTGCTCGAATCGCCGGAGATGGTTGCCGCGCGTCGTGGCCTCACGGTCGAGCAGGTCGCCCCGGCGGCCCTGCTTCGTGCCGGTAAGGAAGGCATTGCCGAGGCGAAGGCCAAGGCTGAAGCCGGAGCAGGTGTCTGATGGCCAAGAAGCTTCAAGTAACCCAGCTCCGTTCGGCCATCGGCCGTAAGCCCAAGCAGCGCGAAACTCTGCGCTCGCTCGGTCTCAAGCGCATCGGCGATGTCGTCGTCAAGGAAGATCGTCCCGAGATCCGCGGCATGGCTGAATCCATCCCGCACCTCGTGGACCTCAAGGAGGTTGACTGACATGGCGCTCAAGCTGCATCACTTGCGCCCGGCTCCCGGAGCCAAGACTGCCAAGACCCGCGTTGGTCGTGGTGAGGGCTCCAAGGGCAAGACCGCTGGTCGCGGTACCAAGGGCACCAAGGCTCGTTACCAGGTACCGGTTGGCTTCGAAGGCGGCCAGGTCCCGATCCACATGCGCCTGCCCAAGCTGAAGGGGTTCAAGAACCCGTTCCGCGAGGAGTACCAGGTCGTCAACCTCGATCGCATCGAGGAGCTCTTCCCCAAGGGTGGCTCCATCGACGTCGCGGCTCTCGTCGCCAACGGCGCTGTCCGCAAGGGCCGCCCCGTCAAGGTGCTGGGTCAGGGCGAAATCACTGTCAAGGTCGAGGTCACGGCGAACAAGTTCTCCGGATCTGCGAAGACCAAGATCGAAGCAGCCGGCGGCAGCGTCACCGTCCTCGGCTGATGATCACCGGAGCGGGACACCTGTCCTGCTCCGGTGATTTTCTTCACTGTTAGAGTTCTAGCGCGGGCGAAAGCCCGCTTTTGTCCGTTACATACGCACTCCGGTGCACGAGGAGGCTCGCGGTGCTCAGCGCCTTCGTCAACGCGTTCAGGACGCCTGACCTGAGGAAGAAGCTTCTCTTCGTCCTCTTCATCATCGTCCTGTTCCGACTGGGCTCGACTACTCCGGCCCCCGGCATCAACGTCGCCAACGTCCAGGACGCTGTCACGGCGGCATCGACCGGTGAGAACAGCGGCTTGTTCTCGCTCATCAACGTCTTCTCCGGCGGCGCACTGCTGCAGCTGACGGTGTTTGCGCTGGGCATCATGCCCTACATCACGGCGAGCATCATTCTTCAGCTGCTCGTCGTCGTTATCCCTCGTCTGGAGGCCCTCAAGAAGGAGGGTCAGGCCGGACAGACCAAGATCACCCAGTACACCCGCTATCTGACGCTTGGCCTCGCGATTCTGCAGGCGACCGGCATCGTGGCGCTGGCCCGCAGCGGCAACCTCTTTGGCGGAGCTGACACCGGCCAACCTCTCCTCTACAACAACGACAGCATCTGGTCGTTCTTGCTGATCGTGCTGACCATGGTCGCCGGCACCGCCGTCATCATGTGGCTCGGCGAGCTCATCACCGACCGCGGCATCGGCAACGGCATGTCGATCCTGATCTTCTGCCAGGTCACGGCCACGTTCCCCGGCGCGATGTGGGGTATCCAGCAGCAGAAGGGCTGGACGACCTTCGTCCTCGTTGTGCTCGTCGGCCTCGTGATCGTCGCAGCAGTCATCTTCATCGAGCAGGCTCAGCGCCGTATCCCGGTGCAGTACGCCAAGCGCATGGTCGGACGCCGTATGTTCGGCGGTTCGTCGACGTACATCCCGCTCAAGGTCAACCAGGCCGGCATCATCCCGGTCATCTTCGCCTCGAGCCTGATGTACCTCCCCGCGCTGATGGCACAGTTCAATCCCGAGGCTGGCTGGGCAGACTGGGTCGTAGCGCACTTCGTCAAGGGCGATCACCCCTACTACATGGCGTCGTTCTTCCTGCTGATCGTGTTCTTCACGTACTTCTATGTGTCGATCACGTTCAACCCCGAAGAAGTCGCCGACAACATGAAGAAGTACGGCGGGTTCATCCCGGGCATCCGCGCGGGCCGCCCGACGCAGGAGTACCTCGCGTACGTCCTGAGCCGCATCACGCTTCCGGGTGCTCTCTACCTGGGGTTGATCGCACTCATCCCGTCGATCGCCATCGCGTTGCTCCAGGCCAACCAGAACTTCCCGTTCGGTGGCACCACGATCCTCATCATCGTGGGTGTCGGTCTAGACACGGTCAAGCAGATCGAGAGCCAGCTGCAGCAGCGCAACTACGAAGGCTTCCTCAAGTAATGCGGCTGCTGATCATGGGACCCCCCGGCGCGGGCAAGGGCACCCAGGCTGTTGGTCTCGCGAAGCTGCTGGGTGGTGCCCACATCTCGACGGGTGACATCTTCCGCGCCAATGTCTCGCAGCAGACCGAGCTGGGCCAGGCGGCGCAGCGCTACATGGACGCCGGCGAGTACGTTCCGGACGAGATCACCAACGCGATGGTCAAGGACCGGCTCGCGCAGGAAGACGCACGCGACGCGTTCATCCTCGACGGCTACCCCCGCACGGTTGACCAGGTGTCGACCCTCGACGGAATTCTTGAGTCGCTCGGCACGAAGCTCGACGGCGTGATCGAGCTCGTCGTGGATCCCGAAGAGCTCATCCAGCGCCTGCTCAAGCGTGCTGAGACCAGCGGCCGTGCTGATGACACCGAAGAGGTCATCCGCCACCGTCAAGAGGTCTACACGAACGAGACATCCCCGCTGATCGAGATCTACGGCGGCCGTGGGCTGCTGATCGAGGTTGACGGCATGGGCGACGCCGACGAAGTCGGCCGACGGATCGTCGACGCGCTGCCCCGCTGATGTTTGACCGCGGGATCGAGATCAAGACCCCGGCTCAGATCGAGTCGATGCGCGAAGCCGGCCTGGTGGTTGCCTCGACGCTGGAGCTTCTGCGCACCACGGTGCAGGCTGGTATGACGACTGCTGAGCTGAATGCGTTGGCGCACGATCACATCCGTGCACAGGGCGCGACCTCCAACTTCCTCGGCTACGGTGCACATTCGGCCTCCGGCGTGGGTGGCTTCGCGGGTGTCATCTGCACGTCGGTCAACGACGAGGTGGTTCACGGGATCCCCGGCACCCGGACGCTGCATGACGGCGACATCATCTCGATCGACTGCGGCGCGATCATCGACGGCTGGCACGGAGACGCCGCGATCACCGTCGCGATCGGCGACGTCCCAGACGAAGTCACCGAGCTGATGCGCGTCACCGAGCAGTCGCTGTGGGACGGCATTGCCGCGGCACGCCTCGGCGGGAGGGTCTCCGACATCAGCCATGCCGTCGAGAGCTCGGTACGCGCGCAGGGCGACTACGGGATCGTTGAGGGCTTCACCGGCCACGGGATCGGATCGGCGATGCACCAGCCGCCCAACGTTCCCAATGTGGGTCGACCGGGTCGAGGGGCCAAGCTCGTCAAGGGCCTTGCCCTCGCTGTCGAGCCGATGATCACTCTCGCCACGCCCAATACTCGTACACTCGCCGACGACTGGACAGTCGTGACGACAGACGGCTCATGGGCTGCCCACTACGAGCACACGTTCACCCTCACGGACTCTGGTGCGTGGGTACTCACCGCAATCGACGGTGGCAAGGCCCGGCTCGAAGCTCTTGGCGTGCCGTACGGCGGCCACTGAACCTTCGACGTGATCTAGCGGTGCATCTCCATAGTGCAGCACTTGACGCTGCCGCCTGACTTGAGGAACTCACTCAGGTCGACTGGCACCGGGTTGTAGCCCCGCTCTCGCAGCTGATCACTGAGGTGCTTCGCAGCTGACGGCACGATCACGTTGTGGCCGTCGCTCACGGCGTTGAGGCCCAGGACAAGAGCGTCAGCCTCGGTACAGATGACCGCGCTGGGGAACAGATCACGCAGCGTGCGCTGGCTGTGCTTGCTGAACGCGCCGGGGAAGTAGGCGATCTCCGCGGGGGTGTCACCGTGGCCGTCATCGAGGATCGCGATCGCCGTGTCGAGGTGATAGAACCGCGGGTCGACGAGCTCAAGCGAGACCACGGGGCGGTCGAGGGCGTTTGCAGCCTCGATATGCGCTTCGAGGGACGTGCGGAAGCCAGTGCCGGCAAGGATCATCCGCTTGAGCGCGAGGAAGTCGCCTTCACCCTCGTTGATCTGCGCAGGCTGGATGACCTGGATGCCGAACTCGTTCAGCCACTCGCCGTATGCCACGCCCTCGGCGGTGCGCTCAGGGAAGCGGAACCTGGCTCCGTAGGCACGCTTGCCGACCACGAGTCCACCGTTGGCAGCGAACACCATGTCCGGCTGCCCGGCCATGGGCTCGATCAGCTCGACTGTGTGGCCGAGACTCAAATAGGTGTTGCGGAGAACCTCCCACTGGACATGAGCGCGCTCGACATCGACGGGAACCTGCGTATTCATCCACGGATTGATCGCGTACGTGACCTCGAAGTACTGGGGCGGGCACATGAGGTATTGCCGGGTACGGGCCGTCCGTTGAGTTGCGGGCTGTGTGCGGGTGTCGATGACGGTCAATGTGGCCTCCGGCAATGTGCGTGTAGAGAAGTGTGAGCTCCCTTGCAATGAATCAATGCTAGTTGCGTAGGTGGCGCACTGGCGAAGTCGAAACTGTGCATTGACCCGTAGATTTGTTGTCTGATTTCGCCATCCGTGACGTTTTCTTGCGAAGATGGACAACATGGACAACATCGACCGGCAGCTCATCAGTTGCCTCCTCGAGGACGGTCGGGCCAGCTATGCCTCCATCGGAGACAAGATCGGCCTTTCAGCCCCAGCTGTGAAGCGTCGGACGGACCGATTGCTCGCGGACGGAGTGATCAGCGGGTTCACCGCAGTGCTCGACCCAGACTTGGTCGGTTGGAGCACCGAGGCGTACGTCGCGGTGCACTGCAAGGGCGCGATCTCGCCGGACGAGCTGCGTGCCGCGTTCGCTCGAGTCCCCGAAGTGCATTCTGCAGCGACGATCTCTGGTCAAGCCGATGCGATGCTGCGCATCGTCGCCAAAGACGTGCGTGATCTCGAGCGTGCGTTGGAACGCGTGCGTACCGAGACATCCCAAGTCGACCACACCGAGACCTCGATCGTGCTTTCACGATTGATTGAACGCCACGGCCTCTCGGCGCGCGGTGAGCTCGACCCTCAATCCTGAGTCGGCTCACAGAGTCAACTGAGCTTCACAACCTGCGCACAGCGCACGCGGAGGTCACACTCAAGCTGACTTCTTAGCGTCGCGTGCATGGTGAAGTCATGGATGTTCTGGGTCGTCGGTCTCGTGATGAGCAGCGCCGTCGCATCGTCTGCCATCTCCGCAGACGCCCAGAGCTCCCGGACTGCGGCGCTGAGCCCTTCCACGTCGACGGCGTCCGCCACCACGTCGACGTCCAACTCATCCGCCCCTGATCTGAGCGGTCTTGCCGAGATCTCCACTGATGCGGATTTCGCCGTGGAGGTGCTCAACCTCGACACGGGCGAGACGGCGTCGTACGGCGGTGGATCGTTCGACACGGCAAGCATCGTCAAAGTCGACATCCTGGCTGCGTTGCTCTTTCAGGCTCAGCACGAGGGACGCGGTCTGACGGCTAGTGAACAAAGCCAAGCCGCGGCGATGATTGAACGAAGCGACAACACCGCCGCGACGACGCTCTTCAATGCTGTTGGCGGCAAGTCGGGACTCGAGGAGTTCAACGACATGATCGGTCTCGAAGACACGGTCGTCGGATCCAATGGCAATTGGGGTCTGACACAGACCACTTCGGCGGACCAGATCCGTCTACTCAAAGTCGTGTTCGGCTCCGACTCGGTTCTGACGAGCGAATCGCAGGCGTACATGAAGTCGCTGATGTCGAATGTGATCGACAGTCAAGACTTCGGTGTCTCGGCGGCGGACGATGATGGTGACGCGGCACTGAAGGTCGGCTATCTGCAGCGCTCTGCGACCGGCCTGTGGGATGTCACGAGCATCGGCGAGATCGAAGCCGGCGGGGAGACATTCCTGGTGGCAGTGCTGTCGGAGGACAACTCCTCGTACGAAGCGGGTGTTGCGTTGGTTGACGAGGTGGCTCAGGCGGCGGTTTCCTCAGTCGTGGAGTGATCTCACCGGGTTTCGACCTTCCTGGCGGCTTCGCCGCGACACGCGCCCCCTACAAGTCAAGTGGTGGAGAGCCCACATGCACGTGTGCGTGGGGACCCCCAAACCCGCCTCAGCGTTCGCTCGCTGCGCTCGCTCAACTTCGGCGATTTGAGTCTGCCGGGTGTGTGAGCGTAGAATTGGGAGTCGGCCTTTTCAGGTCCGCATTCCCATGCCATGGCTTCCGCTTCGGCGGCGTGGTTGGAGTGCGCCAGACGGGGCTGACACACAGTAGACAAGCAGACCGAAGAAGAGGTTATGGCGAAAAAAGAAGGCGTCATCGAGATGGAAGGCGCTGTCGTTGAAGCGCTGCCCAACGCGATGTTCCGCGTCGAGCTCGCCAATGGGCACAAAGTACTCGCCCACATCAGCGGCAA
>NZ_JAKFEL010000008.1:0-7630 GCF_036675695.1 Aeromicrobium sp. | reverse complement strand
GTTCATGCTCAAGCGCATTGCGATGCTGTCGGCACACACATCCCCGCTCGATCAGCCGGGTGACGGTGATGCGGGCGGAATGAACGTGTACGTGCTCGAGCTCTCGCGGCAGCTGGCATCCCGGGGCGTTGAGGTCGAGATCTTCACGCGTGCCACCTCCCGCCACCAGGAGCCCGTCGCAGATCCCGAGCCGGGCATCCGCGTCCACCATGTTGCGGCCGGTCCTTTCGAAGGGCTCGAGAAGAACGACCTTCCGTCACAGCTCTGCTCGTTCGTACGCGACGTCCTGCGTGCGGAGGTTGAGCGTGAGCCGGGGCATTTCGATCTCGTCCACTCGCACTATTGGTTGTCCGGGCAGGTCGGGACCGTTGCCCGTGAGCGATGGGGCGTGCCCCTCGTGCACACGATGCACACGATGGCGAAGGTCAAGAACGCCCAGCTCGCCGAAGGTGATTCACCCGAGCCGATCGGCCGCGTCTATGGCGAGGAAGAGATCGTCCGCCTCGCCGACCAGCTGATCGCCAACACGTCGGAGGAACGTCGCGAGCTGATCGAGCTGTATGACGCCGATCCCGACCGTGTTGCGGTGGTGCACCCCGGCGTTGATCTTGAGGTGTTCAAGGCTGGCCGCCAGGACGTCGCACGGAAGATTCTCGACATCCCTTCTGACGCCGCTCTGCTCCTGTTCGCTGGCAGGATCCAGCCGCTCAAGGCACCCGATGTCGTACTGAATGCCGCCGCGGTGATGTTGGAACGCGACCCTGGCCTGCGTGATCGTCTGGTGGTCGCTGTCGTGGGCGGAGCCTCCGGCACCGGCCTCGAGCACCCCACCGCGCTCTCCGACCTGAGCACGTCGCTCGGCCTCGACGATGTCGTACGGTTCATCCCTACGGTCAGCCAGGCCGAGCTTGCTGACTGGTACGCCGCCGCCAGCGTCGTCTGCGTACCGTCCTACAACGAGTCGTTCGGACTCGTCGCGATCGAGGCCCAGGCTTGCGGCACGCCAGTTGTCGCCGCTCGCGTCGGCGGACTGCCCACGGCGGTCTCGGATGGTGTGTCGGGCGTTCTCGTCGACGGCCATGATCCCGCTGACTACGCCTCGGCACTGCATCCCTTGCTCGCAGATGCTGAGCTCCGTGAGGCCATGAGCCACAAGGCCGTAAGCCATGCGGAGTCGTTCGGCTGGGACGTCACGGCCGAACGCACGCTCGAGGTTTACGCAGACGCGATCGCCGCTCACGCGAAGTCGCCCGTATGACCGACGCCCGGACAACGATCATCGAGACGCTCAAGGCGTCTGACCTTGTCTTCACCGAGCACAACCCTGGCGTCTTTGAGATCACCTTGCCGGGCGAGCGCAAGCTGCAGACCACGTGTCGACTGGAGATCGGTGGCCACGCGCTCGGAATCCACGCGTTCGTCTGCCGCAAGCCGGACGAGAACCACGAGGCCGTCTATCGCTGGCTTCTCGAACGCAACCTCAAGATGTACGCCGTCGCATTTGCCGTCGACTCTGCCGGCGACATCTACCTCGATGGCCGCCTTCCGCTCTCGGCCATCACGGTCGAAGAGCTCGACCGTGTGCTTGGAGCTGTGCTGACATACGCCGACGAATCGTTCAACACGATCCTCGAGCTCGGCTTCGCCTCCTCGATCCGCAAGGAGTGGGAGTGGCGCGAGTCGCGAGGCGAGTCCACTCGCAACCTCAACGCCTTCAAGCACCTTCGCCCGTCATGAGAGTGCAGATCTTCGCGGACATCACGGATCCGTGGTCCTACGTTGGAGCGACACGTTTCGAACGCGCTGCCGCGATGGTGTCGATCCTCACCGGCGAGCCCATGGAGCTGACGCTTCGCGCTTTCCAGCTCGAGCCTGACGAGCCCAGCGCCGGTCGGCCACTCATGGAGGCGATGGCCGAGCGGCTCGGCGGTCTCGACAAGGCCGAGTTCGTCAACGTGCAGGTCACCGCTGGCGCCCGCATCACCGGAATCGACCTCAACTTCGATGAGGCAATCCAGGCCAACTCGTTCGACGCCTGGCGGTTGCTGACCTGGGCTGACGAGGACGGCCCCGGGGTGCAGCGCGATCTCGCGCACCAGCTGTGGCGGGCTCATTTCCTGGAGGGTGCCGACATCGGCGACCCGTTCGTCCTCGCGACCCGAGCGGCTCTGGTTGGCCTCGACCTTGAGACGGCCGAGGCGCTCTTGGCGAGCACCGAATACGCCGACGAGGTGCGTATGCAGACCGAGACTGGCAAGGGGCTTGGCATCAAGCAGCTCCCTTACGTCGTGGTCGAGGGCACGTGGAAGCTCGAGGGTGTGCACTCGCAGACCGACTTCGTACAAGCACTGAGTCGGATCTACGAAGAGTGGAAGGCCGCTGAATCGGACGTCGGCTGACCCAATAGGCTCGTGTACATGAGTACCTTGATCCTGCTGCGTCACGGTCACAGCGAGTGGAACGCCAAGAACCTCTTCACCGGATGGGTCGATGTCGACCTCAACGAGCAGGGCCTGACCGAGGCCTTTCGTGGTGCAGAGCTCCTCGCCGAGGCCGGGCTCAACCCCGATGTCTCGCACACTTCGCTGCTGCGTCGCGCGATCCGTACGTCGGAGATCGTGCTCAACGGCATAGACCGGCACTGGATCCCCGTACGTCGTTCGTGGCGGCTCAACGAGCGTCACTACGGTGCGCTGCAGGGCAAGGACAAGAAGGCCACCCTCGAGGAGTATGGCGAGGACCAGTTCATGGAGTGGCGTCGCTCGTACGACACCCCGCCGCCGCCGATGCCCGACGACAACGAGTTCAGCCAGGCATCAGATGCGCGTTACGCCGACCTGCCCGATGAGTTGCTGCCTCGTACCGAGGCGCTGGCTCAGGTGCTCGATCGGATGCTGCCGTACTGGTACGACTCGATCGTCCCGGACCTGCTCAGCGGCAAGGTTGTTCTCGTCACCGCACACGGCAACTCGCTTCGCGCACTCGTCAAGCACCTCGATGGACTCAGCGAAGAAGCGGTCGTCGGCCTCAACATCCCGACCGGCATCCCGCTCGTCTACGAGCTCGACGACAACCTCAAGCCGACGGTCAAGGGCGGCACATACCTCGACCCCAAGGCCGCCGAAGCCGCAATCGCCGCGGTAGCGAACCAGGGTCGATAGGCCGAGGGCCGCCTGCGGCCCGAGCGTCTATCGAGGTTGAGCGTGCCACGCCGAAGGCGTCAGGAAGGTCGAAACCTGGTGAGGTGACCTCGCTAGGTGCTCAAACCGATCCCTGACATCCTTCGCAGGGCTCAGGATCAGGCGTCGTACTTGTAGCCGAGACCGCGGACCGTGGTCAGGGTTGCGGGGTTCGTCGGGTCGGCTTCGATCTTGGCGCGCAGACGCTTGACGTGGACGTCGAGCGTCTTGGTGTCGCCCACGTAGTCGGCGCCCCAGACCCGGTCGATCAGCTGACCGCGGGTGAGCACGCGACCGGGATTGCGCAGGAAGTACTCGAGGAGCTCGAACTCCTTGAGGGGGAACCGGGTCACCTCGCCGTCGATCGTCACGAGGTGGCGGTCGACATCCATGCGGACGCGGCCGAGCTCGAGCGAGGCGTTCTCATCGACCTCGTCGTTGATGCCGCGACGAAGGACCGCACGGATGCGGGCGACGAGCTCGCGAGGCGAGTAGGGCTTGGTGACGTAGTCATCCGCGCCCAGCTCGAGGCCCACCACCTTGTCGACCTCTGTGTCCTTGGCGCTGACCATGATGATCGGCACCGAAGACGTCAAGCGGATCGCGCGGCAGACCTCCGTACCGGAGAGACCCGGCAGCATGAGGTCGAGCAGCACGATGTCTGCGCCGTTGCGGTCGAACTCCGTCAGCGCATCGGGGCCGGTCTCGGCGATCGCCACCTCGAAGCCCTCCTTGCGGAGCACGTACGACAACGCTTCGCTGTAGCTCGTCTCGTCCTCAACGACCAATACCTTCGTCACTGCTGCTCCTCATCAAATTCCTGCGGGTATGCCGGCATCACGAGCGTGAAGGACGAGCCCAGGCCGGGCTCGCTCCACACCTCGACGGTTCCGCCGTTGCTGGCGGCGACGTGCTTCACGATCGACAGACCGAGTCCGGTGCCGCCGGTGGCGCGCGCCCGAGCCGGGTCGACGCGGTAGAAGCGCTCGAAGATGCGGTCCAGCTCGTCATTGGGTATGCCGATGCCGTTGTCGGCGACGGTAATACGTACGTTCTCGCCCTCGTGAGCGGCGGACACCGTGACCCGGGAGCCCTCAGGGCTGTAGGTCACCGCGTTCTCAACGAGGTTGCTGACCGCAGCGTGCAGCTGCGCACGATCACCGTGGATGTAGAGCTCAGGCTCAACATTCGTGACGATCTCGATGTCCTTCTTCTCCGAGTCCGTGGCCGAGTGCTCACAGGCTTCCGAGACGAGCTCGCCGACCTTGATCGTGGCTGCGTCTTCGCTCAGGAGATCGTTCTGGAGCCGCGACAGGTCGATGATCTGCTGCACCAGACGGGTGAGTCGCTCGCTCTCGGTGTGCATGCGGCTCGAGAACCGGACGACTGCCTCGGGGTCGTCCTTGGCTTCGGCAACCGCCTCGGCGAGCAAGTTGAGAGCGCCGATCGGCGTCTTGAGCTCGTGGCTGACATTGGCGACGAAGTCGCGGCGGACGGTCTCGATGCGTTGCTCGCGGGTGCGGTCGTCAGCGAGAACAAGGATCAGTCGCGAACCGAGCGGAGCCACCCGCGCGTGAATGTATGAGGTGGTGCCGCGCTTGGGCTGCAACGAGATGTCGGCCTGGCGTACCTGGCCGTCTCGACGCACCTGGCGTACGAGGGTCATCAACTCATCGGGCTGGAGGCGATCCTCGTGCACGATGCCCATCGCGTGAGCCGGCGCAGACGCCTGTACGACGGTGTCGGACGAGTCGATCAGCACTGTCGAGGACGGCAGGATCGCGAGGACCGCTTCTACGCCTGCGGGGATGACGGGCACTGTCTCGACCACCGTGTTCTGACGTCGTTCGCTGAATCGCCACACGTACGTGATTGCGGAGCCGATGACAGCACCGATCGCTCCCGCGATCAGAATTCCTGCGCTCGTATCCACATCTCGATCGTAGGGTGCCGGACGCAAACTTCTCGTCTCCGCAGGCCAATACCGAAACGACCTTCAGACCCTGTTCATGGCGCGTTCACCGTAGGTCGCCGTCCGTTCATCCCGTTTGCCTAAAGTGGAGGGCATGCGAGATCAGTATTACGAACAGCTGGATGCCATTGTCGACGACCTGGTGAGCCTTACAGGCGCCGTACGCAAGGCCGTCGCCGAATCGACCCGTGCACTGCTGGAGGCGGACGGAAACGTTGCTGAAGCAGTCATCGCCGGCGACAAGGACATCGATGAGGCAACCGAGATGATCGAGGAGCGTGCGCTCCTGCTGCTGGCAACCCAGCAGCCGGTCGCCACGGATCTGCGTCAGCTCGTCGCGACTCTGCGAATGCTCACCGATCTGCAGCGAATGGGCGATCTGTCCGTCCACGTAGCCAAGGTGGCTCGACGCCGTATGCCCGACTCTGCGGTGCCCGCCAAGCTGCATCCGACGATCTCGGCCATGGCCGCCGTCGCCGACTCGATGATCGACTCAGCCTCGCGGATCGTCGCCAGCCGCGACGTCGGCGCCGCCGCCGAGCTCGAGGCCGAGGACGACGAGATGGATCGCTTGCGTCGCGAGCTGCTTCGCGCGGTTCTCAACGTCGAGTGGCAGCACGGTGTCGAGCCGGCGATCGACCTGGCACTGCTGGGCCGCTACTACGAGCGCATCGGCGATCACGCTGTGTCGATGGCGCGTCGCGTCGTCTACCTCGTGACCGGCCAGGGCCAGCTCACCTAGTCCAACCTCTGCAGCACCCTCGGGCTTCACCACGTACGCCGTGGTCGGGGCCCGTTGTGGTCAGCCCCGGACGACGGTGAAGCTCCCGATCACATCGCCGGACTGGAACGGGAAGTTCACCGTGATCTTCTCCGCGATCGTGAGGTCCTTGGCATCGAAGTAGTCGAAGTCTCCGACGACTTCGCCGTTGGGGACGGTGTACGGCGGAGAGGAGATCCGGACGGTCTTCCCCTTCTCGGCGTGGATTCCGTAAGGGCCGCCGGTTGCTGTGTTGTGGCGGTACTCGACCAGGTTGCCCTGCTCGTCGTTGGCGGTGGGAAGGTCGTAGGCGTTGTCCGTGATGCTGCTGATGACGCTGCCGTCGATCAGTGCTCGACTCTGGCCAGGAATGACGAAGATCTTGCCGTCCTCGATGGTGATCTTCGTGTTGGGTTCGACACCAAGGACTGCGTTGTGGTCGATCGTGCGAGCGACCACCGGAACCTCCACTGTCACGCTCTGCTCTTCCGCCACTGGATCTTCGCCCTCGGTCGGCCAGAAGCCCATATCGAGAGTGACGCGGTCGCCAAGTGGAGGTGCCGGTGCCAATCGAATCTGGATCTGGTCCGCCACATCGCCGAGGGTCGTCGACTTTCTCGGCGGAAAGATGCTGCGTGGATTGAAGTAGCGCACCGGAATGGAGCCGAACGTGTCGCCGAACGGGGTGGCCGTCGGCACATACGACAGCTCGTATGAGAACTCAGTTCCGTTGACGACATTCGCCGACAGCGTCGCTGACCCGTCGGGGTTGAGGACGAACTCGGCGTTCGTGACCTCGACCGTGCCAGGCGCGTCTGGTGGCGGCGGGGCCTCGCGGCCGCATGATGCAGCGATCAGGACAGCGACAACAACAAGCACTCCCCGGATGACGCGCATGCCGGGAGGCTACCCCTAGTGAGCTGCTTCTTCGGTCTCTTCGGACTCGGCTTCGGTCTCGCCGCCGGGAGTGCCGCCGGTGACCTTGTCGTAGTCGGCCGTACGAGCGACTACGGGAATTTCGATCGTGACGGGAGCCGAGTCTGAAAAGGTGAACGTGGCCCTGACGTAGTAGCCGGCTTCGGCCCCTTGGGTGACGGTGAAGCTGGCTGTGTCACCGGCAGACCCAAGAGTGGTGAGGATGTCGACCGGGATGGGGAGAGCCGGAAGCTTCGGGCTGCGGACGACCAGCTCCTCGCCTGCAAGCGTCGTGATGGTGACGGACGCCAGTCGCTGCTCTTCGCCGGTTTTGTTGACGAAGCCGGCGGAGACTGTGGCCGAGCCATCCTCGTTGGCGACGAGAAGCGCGTTGAGCACGTCGACGTCGCCAAAGACGTTGGCGCCGACGGCGGCTTGGTACTGCTGGTTGGTCTGGGCTTCAAAGCCGCAGGCGCTGAGGGCCAAGAGTGTCGTAGCGGCGAATGTGGCCGCAAGGCGACGTCGTACGGAGCTCACCGGTTGCCTGCTTTCGGTTGGTCGGACATCGATCCAAAGTCGTCGCGCCGATCGTATCGGAGCGACTTCGAAAAGGTGACTTTGACCTCCGGCAACAGCGTCTGCTACGAGCCCCATACCAAGAATCGGCCCCGGGCGTTGTCAGCTGCGCATGTTATCCTTGTCACCTAGGAAAGGTACGTTCTCTATGACTTTTACTGTCGGCGAAACCGTTGTTTACCCAAACCACGGTGCTGCAGTCATCGAAGACATCGAAACCCGACAGAT
>NZ_JAKFEL010000172.1:0-7733 GCF_036675695.1 Aeromicrobium sp. | reverse complement strand
ACGCAAGCACGCGCGCTGTTTCTCCGGTGGGGAAGCCGGAGAGCGCGCGTGCCCTCAGGAAGTAGGTGGAGAGATGGCATCCGGCCAGACGTACATGACAGTGGCGGAGGTCGCCACGCAGATGCGCGTGTCCAAGATGACCGTCTACCGCCTCGTTCACTCCGGTGAGCTCGAGGCCGTACGCGTCGGTCGTTCCTTCCGCGTCCCAGAGACGGCAGTCGAGGAGTTCCTTTCCAAGTCCTACTTCCAGGCTGGCTGACTCCTTCCATTGAGTCCGCTCTCACACTGGTCGGCCGAAATCGGGACGTCCAGTGCCGTGTAGGCTGTGATTCAGCCAAAATGCCTTCTTTGGCGGGCGACTGAGAGGTTGCTGCCAAGCTCGGCTAACCATCTTTGTGCACAAAGCCACCACCGCGTGGCCAACAGGAATTGAGTAGTGACCCGTGGGTTCAGTCATCAAGAAGCGTCGCAAGCGGATGTCGAAGAAGAAGCACCGCAAGATGCTCAAGCGCACCCGAGTGCAGCGCCGCCGTCTGGGCAAGTAACTCATGGGCAGGGTCGTCCTCGTCACGGGAGTCGCGAGCAATTTCGCGTCCCAGTTCGCCCTGCGTGTCGCCAGCCTCAAAGGCGTCGACAAAGTTGTCGGCATCGACACGATCCTGCCTGCCGGACATCTCGAGGGAGTGAAGTTCGTCCGCGCTGACATCCGTACCCCTGTGGTCGGCAAAGTCATCGCGGTCGAAGAGGTCGACACTGTTGTGCACCTCGACGTCGGCCCACCAAGCGGCCGCCGATCGGGTGCAGCCAAAGAACTGAACGTCATCGGCACGATGCAACTTCTGGCTGCCTGCCAACGCGCCGCCGGTGTCAAGAAGCTCGTGCTCGGATCGTCGACCGCGGTTTATGGCACGTCGCCGCGCGATCCCGCGATGTTCACCGAGTCGCTGCTCGCCCGTGACGGCGTACGTACGGGCTTCCCCAAGGACATCGTCGAGGTCGAGTCCTACGTGCGTGGGTTCGCCCGTCGTCGCCCTGAGGTCATCATCACGACCCTGCGCGGCGCCCAGCTGCTGCACCCGGACATCGAGACCCCGATCCGCAACTACTTCGACAACCCGGTGCTGCCGACGGCGCTCGGCTATGACCCGCGTCTGCAGTTCCTTCATGTCGACGACGCGATGAATGTGCTCACCGAGTCGGTGCTGCACGACCGACCCGGTACGTTCAACGTTGCCGGCGATGGCGTCGTGATGCTCAGCCAGGCCGCTCGTCGACTCGGCAAGCCCGTCATACCGTTGCCGTCCTTCGGCTTCGCCGCTGGCGCACGCCGGGTACTCAAGGCGATGGGTTCTGATCTGTCGCCCGACCTGCACCGCCTGCTCATGTATGGACGCGTCGTCGACACCTCCGCGTTGCGTGACATCTTTGGCTACGACCTCAAATGGACGTCGGAGCAGGCGTTCGAGGAATACCGCAGCACTTCCCGACCCGGCATTCTCTCCTCGATTGGGGGCCGCTCATGATCGAGCGCCAGCGAGCTCATCATCAGCCAGCAATCATGCCGCGGCGTCCGTATCTTTGCTCCTCTACGGAGGTTGCGGCATGAGCGAGGACAAGCTCAAAGGCATCGGCACGACAGGCGAGGCCGGACGAGGCAGCAGCGCAAAGTCGCCTTCGAGTGCAGCACGCGCTCTGGCCGGGAACAAGCCGGCTGCAAAGAAGCCCGTCCAGAAGGCAAAGCCTGCAGAGCCCGCTGCCAAGAAGGCGCCGGCCAAGAATCCCCCGCGCAAAACCTCTGCGGTGGAGGACCCCACTCCAGCAAAGAAGGCACCCGCCAAGAAGGCGCCGGCGAGCGAGAAGCCTCGCCTCCGCGCCGTGACGGACGAAGACGCCGCCAAGGCAGCAGCGGACGCCGCGGAAGAGGCAGCGCGCAGGACGCGCACAGCCGGCGCTGCACCGCTGTCTGCGGGCATCCCGCTCGACGAGATCTTCGTCGCGATCATCCAGGCCGCACAACGTGTACTCGGCTCTGACTGGGAGTCGCGCATCGCGACCCTGCTGGCCACGATCCGCACCCGGCTCGACGGTGACTACGAAATCGACGAGTTCGGCTTCGACCCGCAGATCACTGAGGTCTTCGCAGCCGCGATCGAGCCGCTCGCCGAGAAGTGGTTCAGGCTCGAGGTCCGCGGCATCGAGAACATCCCGGAAGAGGGTGGCGCACTCCTGGTCGCCAACCATTCGGGAACGGTTCCGCTCGATGGACTGATCACCGGCTACGCCGTCAAGAAGTACTCCGGACGCAACCTGCGACCGCTGGGCGCAGACCTCGTCTTCTCGCTGCCGTTCGTCGGCCAAGTGGCTCGCAAAGTCGGCGCGACCCTCGCGTGCTCGGAGGACGCCGAACGGCTGCTGACCACCGGCGAGCTCGCCGGAGTGTGGCCCGAAGGCTTCAAGGGCATCGGGAAGCCGTACGCCGATCGCTACAAGCTGCAGCGCTTCGGCCGCGGCGGCTTCGTCTCGTCGGCCATGCGTGCGCAGGTGCCGATCGTCCCGGTCTCGATCGTTGGCGCTGAGGAAATCTACCCGCTGGTCGGCAACGTGCCGTCGCTCGCGCGTCTGCTCGGGCTGCCGTACCTCCCGATTACGCCGTTCTTCCCATTGCTCGGCCCGCTGGGTCTGATCCCGCTGCCCAGCAAGTGGATCATCGAGTTCGGTGAGCCCATCCGTACAGACGCGTACGAGCCGGAAGCGGCCGACGACCCGATGCTGCTGTTCAACGTCACCGACCAGGTGCGCGAGACGATCCAGCAGACGCTCTACAACCTGCTCGTAGACCGAGGCAACGCCTTCTTCTAACGGTTAGTTGCCGCCGCCGAGCAACCCGTTGAGGAGACCGGGTACGAGTCCCTCTTCACCGAGTAGTCCGTCGATCAGCGGGTCCGTGATCGGCGCGAGGCTGATGGGCGGAACGGTGACCGTGGGCAGGGGTGCCGGTGCAGGAGTCGGAGTCGAGCCAGTCGAGCCCGACGTGGTCGGCGTCTTGGTGGACTCTGAGGTGTCCGACTTCTTGGTCGATGAGGCTTCCCGCAGGTCGTCCGCCGAAGACGCTTGAGTCAGTGCCGTGACGGCATTGACCAGTGACTGGGCGTCAGCCGATGAGCAGGTCGAGCACAGCGACGAAGCCTCGATGGCGAGCTGGCTGATCGTCTTGGCCGCCGAGGTGAAGGAGTCTTCAGCGCTCTCAGGTACGAGCGTCGACATGGTGGCGAGCTCTGCAGCGGCAGCCGCGGCGAAGTCGTTGACCTTTTGAATCGACTTGGTCTTGCCGTTGCTGTCGAACTCGTCGAACAGCGAATTGGAGCCGGTCTCGGCCTGGCTGCTGAAGTCGTCGAGAGTCGATGCAATCAACGAGTCGGTTCGTGCCGACGGGTTGTCGCTCAGCTGACGAGCCTCGGCGAGGCGCTCGGAGGCCTGCGAGAGCAGGAAAGCACCGCGTGAGCCGTCGTCCTGGTGCAGGGCGAGCTGTACGGACTCGACGCTGCGCTTGACGGGGTAGAGCATGTCGCCGGGAACGGCGGAGGCGCTGGTGGAGACAAGACCGACGACGCCTGCGGAGGCGAGCGCAGCGGCAGTGAGGCCGGCGATGCGACGGCGTACGGGGCGTTGAGTGGTGACGGTCGGCATGGTGCGAGCCTTCGACCTGACCGGGATGAGGGCCGTCTGGGCCTCCGTCATCAGGGCCGAACGAAGGGAAAGCCGGAACTCCGGGGTCGGCTCGGCAACGGCAGCCTCGCACAGGGTCTCGGCGAACTGGACCAACTGAGCGATCTGCTCGTCACGGGGCGCACGTCCGCTCCAGGCCTGGTCAAAGGCCTGGGCGTCGTTGGCTCGACGGCCGATCATGAAGGGTTCCTCCCGATGATTAGTTCAACACTCATATCAACGACCTCGGAGGCCCTGAAGTTACGGAAGTTCACCGTGAATTGGCTCATCGGACATCCTCCGAAACTGTCTTGGCGAGACTGCGTACGGCGCGCAGCTGAAGTTGCTTCACGGCGCCTTCGCTGCGGCCGAGTGCGGCAGCAGTCTGAGCGATCGAAAGGCCCTGGATGAAGCGCATCAGGACGCAGTCGCGCTGTTCGTTGGGCAGCGAGTTGACCGCCTCGAACAGCATCTCGTTGGAGATCAGCGAGAGGACTTCTTGTTCGGGGCTCGCAACGACCGTCTTGCCCTCGGGGATGGTCTCCGAAACGATCTCAAGGCGGGCGCGACTCGACTTGAAGTGGTCGGCCACCAGGTTGCGGGCGATTGTCGTCAGCCAGGCACCGAAGTCCTTGCCCTGCCAATTGAAGCGCTGGATGGCCCGAAGACCGCGTACGAAGGTCTCGCTGGTCAGGTCCTCGGCGAGCTGCTGAGAGCTGACGCGGTAGTAGATGAAACGGAAAACTCCCGAAACGTAGTGGTCGTAGAGCTGGCCGTAGGCCTCGGCGTCGCCCTCTTTGGCGAGGTCGACGAGTGCGCGCAGACGCGACGCCTCGGGATCGAAACCTTCATCGTCGGGACCAGGTCCGGAGCCCGTGGAGGGCGCGTAGGCAGGGGAGTCAGCGACCGTCAGAGCGATCGCGAGCTGCCTGTTGTCGAGACCCATGAGGGCATACGACAACGCATCGCGCAGCGCAGTCGTTGAGAAACTCACAGGCCCTCCCTGATCAGAGGGAGTCTAACCCGTATTGGGGGCCATGTCAGGATTACTGTTTTTTCTGGCGGCGCAGCAATTTGAGGGTCCCACCGGCCGCCCCGGCGGCGAGTGCGGTCTTGGCACCTGCGACCGCCACCTTGCGGCCCGTTCGGTAGTCGCGAATGCGCCAGCCGTTGGCCTTGGCGTGTGCCCTCAGAGTCTTGTCGGGGTTGACTGCGCACGGGTGTCCGACCATCGACAGCATCGGCAGGTCGTTGCTGGAGTCGGAGTACGCGTAGCAATCGTCGAGCACCAACCCGTCGCGTTCGACGATCTCGCGCACAGCCACAGCTTTGCCCTCACCATGAAGCATCTCGCCGACGAGCTCACCGGTGTAGACGCCGTCAATGTGTTCGGCGACGGTTCCGAGGGCGCCGGTCAGGCCGAGGCGGCGCGCGATGGTGTTGGCGATCTCGACGGGTGCGGCGGTCACCAGCCACACGTTCTGGCCGCGGTCGAGGTGCCACTGAGCCAGGGCGCGCGTACCGGGCCAGATTCTGTGAGCCATGTTTTCGTCGAAGATCTCTTCACCGACCTCTTCGAGCTCTTCGACAGTGTGACCCTTGATGAAGGCCAACGCGGATGCGCGGGCGTTGGCAATGTGCTCAGGGTCCTCGACGCCGGCGAACCGGAAATAGAACTGCTGCCATGCGGCTTTGGCGATGTCTTTGGTCGTGAAGAACTTGCGCCGATGCAGTCCCTTGGCGAGGTGGAAGATCGAAGCGCCCTGCATGATCGTGTTGTCCACGTCGAAGAACGCCGCAGCCGTCGTATCGGGGGCCGTGCTCAGTGCGTCTTCCATCTCCGAATCGGACGCGCCTGCCTGCCCGGCAAGCAGCGAGCGCGACTTCAGGTTGCGCGGCTGATCGTGGTCCTTGGGCATGCAACCGACAGTAATGGGTATGGGTCTGTTGGGGCTGTGGTTGACTCGATGTGTGACTGTCAATGTCAGCGAATACCTGCGTGAGGCCGCGGTGCGCGACCCTGACGGCGTTGCGCTGGTCGAAGGCACCTCGCTAGCGGGCGGTACGGATCGGCGACAACTCACCTGGAAGCAGTTCGACGAGGCCGCCGATGCGGTGGCGCGAGGACTTTCCGGGCGTGGGCTGCGGGCCGGTCAGCGCGTCGCATTGGTGATGGCCAACCGAATCGACCTGCCAATCGCCTACTACGGGATCCTGCGCGGCGGCATGGTGGCCGTCCCGATCAATCCACGCTCCACCACAGGCGAGATCGGTCGTATGCTCGCCGACTCGCTCAGCAAGGTCGTGCTCTGCGACGAAGCTGGCGTGGAGCAAGTACGCGAGGCGGTCACCCAAGAGATTTCGGTCATCGTCGACGGCACGGACGCGCAGGGCGAGGAGACATCGTTCTCGAACTTCTTGGCAGACGCCACCGGCACCGATCCCGCAGCGCCGCCGGACCCTGAAGCACTCGCGGTCGTTCTCTACACCTCCGGTACGAGTGGCAAGCCGCGTGGCGCAATGCTGAGCCACCGTGCGCTGATTGCCAACATCGAGCAGGTTGCTGCTCTCGATCCGCCGGCAGTGACGTCTGACGACGTATGCCTTGGTCTGCTGCCGATGTTCCACATCTACGGGCTCAACTGTGTTCTCGGTCAGGCCGTCAAGCAGGGCGCTGCGGTCGTCCTGGTCGACGGGTTCGACCCGGGCGGGTTGCTCGACCAGATCAAGGCTGAGGGCGTGACAAATCTTCCGCTCGCCCCGCCCGTCGTCGCCGCGTGGGCCGGTCGTGATGACCTTCGCGACAAGCTGGCGGGCGTCAACCTGATCCTCTCGGGCGCATCGACGCTCGATCCCGAGCTCGCCGACTCCTTCTTCTCCTCCTCGGGCAAGCACATCGAGCAGGGCTACGGCCTCACTGAGACTGCTCCGGTCATCGCGGTCACGATGGGGGCGCGCCGCGCTGAGGACGGCGGTCCGCGCGGTGGCTCGGTCGGTCGTCCACTGCCGGGCATCGACGTGCGCGTCGTCGAGGCAAACGGCGAAGATGCTTCGCCAGGCGATCCTGCGGAGATCTGGGTCAGTGGTGACAACTTGTTCAACGGCTACTGGCCAGATGGCGTCGACGGTCCGCGCGAGGATGGTTGGTACCCGACGGGAGACATCGGCTACCTCGACGAGGCTGGCGATCTCACTCTGGTTGATCGTCTGCGGGAGCTCGTCATCGTTTCCGGATTCAACGTCTACCCGTTCGAGGTCGAAGACGTCATCTCCGAAGTCAATGGAATAGCCCAGGTGGCAGTAGTCGGACTGCCCGACGAAGAGACCGGTGAAGCAGTCGTTGCCTTCGTCGTCGCCGAGGCCGGTGCGAGTGATGAGTCATTGCTGCGGGAGTCGGTCGAGGCGCACTGCCGTACGCGGCTGGCCCGCTTCAAGCAGCCGCGCCGGATCGTCGTGGTCAAGGGACTGCCTCAGTCAGCCACCGGCAAGGTTGCCAAGGGCCGCCTGCGCGCTCTCGCCCGCAGCGAGTCTCTCGGCCTCGAAACACTCGGTACTCAAAAACAGTGACCTCGCCCGCACGCGCCGATGACGCCCGCGTCGTCGTCTACTCCCGCCTCGACTGCCACCTGTGCGAAGTGGCCGAGCAGCTGGTCGCCGAGATCTGCGCGGACACGGGTGACAGCTGGGTGCGAGTCGAGATCGATGGTGAGCCCGATCTGGTCGCGCGATTCACCGAGCAGGTGCCGGTGACCTTCGTCGACGGCAAGCAGCACGACTTCTGGCGCGTGGACGAACGCCGCCTCCGCGCAGCTCTGAAGAAGGCGCCAGGCTGACGCCAAGAGCCGCTGGATGTGTCTATCACGTCTCATTTTGATTGCTCGATTTTGAGAACACGTTCACAAACTCTTAAACTGGGTCGGCGCAGCGAGCCAGTCCCATTCGGGATAATCCCCGGCCGCGCAGCGCAGGAGCACCGTGACGATACTTCGCAACAGGCCTTCGGCCGGTTCACCAGAGCGTGGCATCCC
>NZ_JAKFEL010000062.1:0-7767 GCF_036675695.1 Aeromicrobium sp. | reverse complement strand
ACCGGCAAGGCAACCGATGACGAGTCGCTGGAGGCGGAGGGCAGAGGCGATCAAGCCGTGTCCGACCTCAAGCAGGCTGGCGAGAAGGTCAAGGACGCCTTCAAGAGCTGATGCTCGCAGAGGATGAGGGGCGCCCCGCGAGGGGCGCCCCTTCTGCTTGCCTGGACTAGTCCAACGCGTTGGCTTCGTCGAGCGTCGGGGCGGAGCCGCCGAGCCGTGCCGGCACCCAGTTCTCGCCCGGGGGGTGTGGCCCGTATGCCTCCTGTACCTCGAGCAGCAGAGCCGACATGGACGCGTACAGCGCGGCGCTGAGCTCGTCGGCTGTGCCTGACGGTGGGATCGGATCACCGATCGTCACCATGACCGGTGTCTTGGTTCGACCGAGATTGCGGGGGAGGCCCTTGGTCACGATGCGCTGCGAGCCCCATACGATGCACGGGATGATCGGCACGTCCGCCTCGATCGCCATACGGGCAGCCCCGGACTTCAGGGACTTGATCTCGAAGCTGCGGCTGATCGTCGCTTCGGGATAGACGCCAACGATCTCGCCCTTGCGGAGCTCGTCGACGGCGGCGCGGTAGGCGTCGCCGCCCGCCGATCGATCGACGGCAATCACCCGGCAGCCCCACATCAGGAACCGGATGACGGGGTTCTTCTTGAGCTCGATCTTGGCCATGAAGCGTACGAATCGCTTGTCGCGGCGTCTCGCGTCGATCCCGATGTAGGTGAAGTCGACGTAACTCGTGTGGTTGATGGCCAGCACGGCACCGGAGTCGGTGGGCAGCCTGCGTTCACCGAGTCGGATCGTCTTGTGACCGGTGATCGCGTTGAACGCGCGGAAGAAGCTGACCACAAAGCCGTAGATCACAGCGCCTCCAGGACCTTCAACGTGCGCACCCAAGCCTGCGACGACGGATCGATGACGACGAAATGGTCGCCCTCGACGCGAATCAATTCAGCATCTCCGCCTGCTTGCTTCGCCCGATCAACGTAGCCGATTGACTGGCTGATCGGGACGATGTCGTCGTCAACGCCGTGGATGCATCGCACCGGCACTGAGAGCGGGATCTGCGTCATCGGGTCGGCCTGGGCGAAGGCGTCGCCGCCCATGAATGCCTTCACGGCACTGGATCCGAGGTTCTCCTCGCTGGCGGTCGCGAGGTCGAGCACCCCAGCCTGGGAAATGGCCGCGGTCACGGGGACCGTCGGGGCCGTACGGCCAGCAGCCAGTACGGCGAGATGGCCGCCGGCGGAGTGTCCCAGCGTGACAACTGTGGAGGTGTCGAGGCCATCGACGTCGGCGAGGGCGTCGATGCCAGCGCTGACGTCGTCGAACGTGTTGGGCCAGCCGCCGCCGTTGCCGACGCGCCGGTATTCGATGTTGTAGGCATCCCAGCCATGTGTGGCCAGCGATGCGGCGAGGGGTCGACCGAGCGAGAGGTCGTACAGGGATTTCCAGAAACCGCCATGGATCACCACGACGACACCCTTGGACGCACCGTGTGCGCGCGTGAGCTCGGCGAACTGTGACGCGTCATCGCCGTACGTGATGGTCTCCACCGATCGCTCCTTCTCGTTCGATGACACGCAGGCGGCGAGGCCAGCAAGAGCCATCAGGCTGAGCACTTGGCGCCGGTCCATCGGGCCAACCGTACGCACGATCGCGTGAAGTGCCACCCCGCAGCACTGTAATTGGAGTGCGTCGTTGCCCGATAGAATCGTGATCCGTCGAGGTCATCGGAAGGGGACCCAGTGAACGCCGCTGAGCTCGACACCGTCCTCCTCGTCGGCTCTGGTGTGCTGATCCTGGCGGTGCTGGCCGTCCGCGCATCAGTCAGTGCGGGGCTTCCCTCGCTGCTCGTCTACTTGTTTCTCGGCCTGCTCCTGGGCAGCTCGGGTCTCGGCATCGAGTTCGCCGACGCCGACCTCGCGCACGCCCTCGGCTTCGGCGGCTTGGTCTTGATCCTTGCCGAGGGTGGATTGACGACCAAGTGGGAGCACGTGCGCCCCAACCTCGGATACGGGCTCTTGCTGGCGACCCTTGGCTCGATCATCAGCGTCACGGTGGTTGCAGTCGGTGCGCACCTGCTGCTCGACCTGAACTGGGAGCTTGCCATCTTGCTTGCAGCGGTTCTGACACCCACCGACGCCGCTGCGGTGTTCTCGGTCCTTCGCACGGTACCCCTGAAGGATCGTGTCACCGGCACACTCGAGGTCGAGTCCGGACTCAATGACGCTCCGATCGTGGTCCTGGTCGTTGCCATCAGCGCTGGTGATCCGCTCGGCCACGGCGGCGTGTTGGGGCTCGCCGCGCTGATCGTCTTCGAGTTGGTCGTCGGAGGCGCGCTCGGATTCGGAGTCGGCCGGGCTGGCGCGTATCTCCTGCGTCGCGTCGCGCTACCCGCGTCGGGGCTCTATCCGCTGGTGGTCTTCGCGTTCGCAGTCCTGGCGTACGGTTCGGCGGCCTACATTCATGCGAGTGGTTTTGCCGCGGTCTACATCGCAGCTCTCGTGCTCGGCAACACCGAGCTCCCGCACCGCGTCGCGACTCGCTCATTCGTCGAGGGTGTCGGCTGGCTGGCCCAGATCGGCTTGTTCGTCATGCTCGGCTTGTTGGCAAGCCCAGACGAGCTGCACTGGTGGCACGTGGGTCACGGCCTCGCGGCGGGAGCGATTCTCACATTCGTTGCGCGCCCACTGTCCGTGATGGCTTGTGCGGTCTGGTTCAAGCGGGACGTCAGAGAACAGTTGTTTGTGGGCTGGGCGGGTCTGCGCGGAGCGGTACCGATCGTCTTGGCCACGATCCCACTGGCAGCGGATGTGCCCGGGTCGGACGACCTGTTCAACATCGTGTTCGTCGCCGTGGTCGTCTACACGGTGCTGCAGGCGACTCCGCTGGCCAGGCTCGCAGCCTTTTGTCGGGTACTCACCGACAAGGCTCGTGATGTCGAGGTCGAGGCGGCACCGTTGGAGCGGGTGTCGGCGGATCTGCTCCAGATCCGCGTGCCCCGAGGTTCGAAGCTGGCCGGTGTCGAGATCGGCGAGCTGCGGCTGCCGGCGGGCGCGTTGGTGACGCTGGTCGTACGCGATGGCAAGACGTTCGTGCCACACCGTACGGATCGACTGTCAATCCATGACGACCTGTTGATCGTCGCTGCGCGCTCCGTACGTGAGCAGACGGAGCAGCGTCTTCGTGACGTAGGCCGTCATGGCCGTCTCGCCGGGTGGGGCCTGGACGAGAACTAAGGCGTGTCTAGGGCAGCTCGACGACCGGCACGCAGGTCGTCACGTCGGTCGAAGCGACGACGCTGCGTATGGACTTGCCCTTGAGCTTGGTGAAACCGTCGCCAATCACGATCACGACACCTTCTTTGACGGCGATGTCGGGTACGGAGTAGCGCACCTTGTTACTGAACTGAGCAGCGACGAGCTTGACCCGCGGATCCTTCGCGTCGTTCGTGAGGATCGTGACAGGTGCGGGCTTGGCACCACTGTTGCTGTTGCCGATCTCACCGCCGAGGAAGCCGTTGCGCTGAAGATTGATGTTGACGCGGTTGGCGAGGCCCGACTTCTTGCTCGCGTTGAAGACGTTCACCGTGACCAAGTTGCTGGTGAGCTTGTCGCCCGCTGCGACCGTGCGCGTCTCGCAGGTCGCTGCCTCGGGGGGCTCTGGCGGCTTGGCCAGCAGCATCTGGATCCCGGCGATCGACCCGATGACAAAGACAACGGCTGACGCGATGAGCGTGAGGGTGCGCGCCATCACGTCGTCTTGCTGATCGAGTGGACCCGGGCATGGAGCATGTTGCGCTGCTGGAGTGCTGCGCGCAACGCGCGGTGCAGTCCGTCCTCAAGGAACAGCTCGCCCTCGAAGCTGACCACGTGGGCGAACAGGTCGCCGAAGAACGTCGAGTCGTCCTCGAGCAGGTGCTCCAGGTCGAGCTGTGTCTTGGTTGTGGTCAAGTCGTCGAGGCGCACCTGGGACGGCGGGATCTGGGCCCATTGGCCCGCACTCAACCCGTGTTCCGGATAGGGGCGCCCCTCAGCCACCCGTCGGAAGATCACCCCCGCAGTCTAGACAGATGTGCGGCAAACCGACGCTGTCGTCCGCCGTAGGACGACCAGGTGCTTCGCTCGCGATGTTGCCGAGGACGCAGTGAAGGCAGCAGATCCTCGAAAAACGTCGCAGATTACCGGTAGCGTCTGAGGGAAGAATTCAGGGGCATCTCTGGTTGCCCCTGTTATCCGGGGGCGAAAAGATATCCCAAGAGGCGACACTCCCGGCGCCTCTGCGCATGACGCTGGAGGTGCAATGAGCGAGTCACCGCGGCCCTCTGCGCGCCAGTCACCCGTCTCGTGGGTGTTTTCGGCCCACCGGATCAAGCGCGGCGCGATTGAGTTCGCCTTCCTGGCGGTGCTCTATGTCGCCTACAGCGCATCGCGCCTGCTGGCCTCCGACGACTTCGCTCCGGCGCGCGGCCATGCCCTCGACATCCTCACGTTCGAGAAGTCCTGGCGGATCGACGTCGAGTCGTGGCTCAACGACAAGTTCGTCCAGTACGACTGGCTGGGCGTGTTCGGCAGCTTCTGGTACGCGACGACCCACTACATCGTCACCATGATCGTGCTGATCTGGATCTATCGACGCAGTGCGAGCGAATACGTCACCGCGCGTCGCTCACTTGCTCTCGCCACCATCATCGGACTGATGTTCTACCTCGTGATGCCTACGGCGCCGCCGCGTTTGATCGAGGGCATGTATGTCGACGTGATGAGTTTCTACTCCTATGCCGGCTGGTGGGGGGCTGACGCTTCGGCACCCAAGGGCCTGGGAGGCATAACCAACGAGCTCGCCGCATTCCCATCGCTGCACGCTGGCTGGGCTCTCTGGGTCGCCCTCGTGCTCATCCGCGCCGGCGTTCCCAAGATTGTGCAGGGTCTCGGACTCGCCTATGCGGCAATGATGACGATCGTCATCATTGGCACCGGCAACCACTGGCTCCTTGATGCAGTGATCGGCTGGATCGTCGTCCTGATTGCCTTTGCTGTCGTCATCGCCTGGGAGCGTCGAAGTCCAGTCACGGCTCATGAGGAAGCGCACCTAAGGCGTGCGACCCAGCCACTCGACGATGTGATCGCCGACAATCCGTCCCTGGTCCTCCGGCACGAAGTGTCCGGAGTTCGCGATGACCCGGAGGGGTTCCGAGACCGGGAACGTTGACTCCATCGCTCGACCGGTCGTGTCGAGCGGGAGGATCGGGTCCGAGTCGGCCCAGAGCAGCAAGATCGGGCGGGTGTCGCGGGTGAGTGCCTCCACGGCGGCTCGACCCTCGGCGGCGCCGGGGTCGTCTGGCGCCTGAGGGATCAGTCCCGGAAGGCTTCGTGCGCCTCCCTTGTGGTCGACAGTCGGGAACGGTGCTTCGTACGCCGCAACCACCTCGGGGGACAGGTCGGTCGCACAACCGCCGTTGACCAGGAAGCCGATTGGCATATCGGGCTCGGCTTGGATGAAGTCACGGAATGCCTGCCAGTCCTTGCCCATCTTCTGGTGGCCGGTGAACAGGCCGGAATCCATGATCACGATGCGCGAGACTCGCTCGGGGACCTCGGTCGTGGCAACCCGCAGGCCGATCGGACCGCCCCAGTCATGCACCACGAGGGTGACATCGGTGAGATCGAGCTCCTCGAAGAGGGCCACGACTGACGCGGTGAGCCGGTCGTACGTGTACCAGTCGTCAGCGGGCTTGTCGGAGCGACCGAAGCCCGGCAGGTCCGGGGCGATGCAACGGTGCCCCGCCTCGACCAGTGGCGGGATCGTGGTGCGCCACAGGTAGGACCAGGTGGGTTCTCCGTGCAGCAGCACGATCGTGCTCCCCTCGCCCTCGTCGAGGTGCGCCAGGCGCATCCCTTCCCACCCCCGATAGTGCGGTTCGAACGGGAAGTCAGGGAGGTCGACGAAACGCTCATCAGGGGTACGCAGCATGGCCCGAGCATAGGGTCGAAGAGTCTTTCCACGGGTCTGTTCAACGCCGAAAGGTCCTGTCGGTGGTGCGTTCTAGGTTGGAAGTATGTTCACCGAAATCGCCACCGAGGACGTCCTTGGGGTTGTCCGTGCGCACGATTTCGGGGACGAGCCGCAGCACCATTTCGGTGCTGCGCGCATTGACGCGATCGTGGCGTTGGAGCGGTTGAACCGAGCGACCCAGGCTGAGATGGTTGCTCAGATCGCAGCCCTCCACGATGACAGGGCTGAGGACATGGGCATAGGCCGCGGTGACCCGACTCTGTCGGTGATCGGTGAGGTGGCGTTGGCGCGCAACATCGGCCCGTCGGCCGCTGGCACGCAGGTTGGGTTGGCACTCGGTCTCAGGCGTCTGCCGAGGGTTGCGGAGCTGTTCGCTGACGGCAGCATCCCGCAGCCGGTTGCTCAGGCTGTCGTCAACGAGTCGGTGTGCCTCGCCGTCGATGACTCGGTTGTGTTCGACGGTGAGATCTCTCCACAGCTGCCAGGTTTGACCGCCAAGAAGGCAGCGAAGGCTGCCCGGCGAGAGGTGGTGCGGATCGATGTCGAAGCCGCTCGTGAGCGTGCCGAGCGCAACCGTGCTGACCAGCGGGTGACGATGTTTCCCGATACGGATGGTGTCGCGATCCTGCAGGTGCGTGGACCCGCCGAACAGATGCTTGCCGCTCACAACGCCCTCGACTCGTGGGCCCGTGGACTCCGCTCTGCCGGTGACGAACGCACGGTCGGCCAGATCATGGCTCAGACTCTTGTCGAGCGGGTCACGGGAGTGGCTCATGCTGATGCGATCGATGTTGAGATCCAGCTCGTCATGGACGCACCTACGATGCTCGGTCAGGACGGTGAACCGGTCGATCTCGTCGGCTACGGGCCGATCAGCCCTGACATCGCGGATGACCTCATTGCTCACGCACCCAACCCGTCGATCCGCCGGCTGCTGACCGATCCGGTCGACGGCACCCTTCTTGTCCGTGAACCGCGTCGCCGCCGTTTCGACTCACTCACCCGCAGCCACATCCGCGCCCGCGACCGCATGTGCCGTATGCCTGGTTGCGACGCACGTATCCGCGACGACGACCACATCCACGACCACTCGCGCGGCGGTGTCACCACCCACCAAAACGGTCAAGGACTCTGCAAGCGATCCCACACCATCAAGTCCCTGCCCGGTTGGAAGGTCACGACCGAGGGCAGGACCACGATCTGGCAGACGCCAACCGGTCACACCTACCGCAGCGACCCGCCACCATTACTGCCCCGCAACCAACCAGGCCATCTACGCCAATAGGGAAACACAAGCGGGCTTGGTCACCTACGCGCGTGGCTGAGGGGCCGTCAAGCAATCGTTAGGCGGCGGACTCGTCGGCTTCGGGTTCGCGGACGAGCATGAGGTTGGTCTTGCCGTTGTCCGTCAGGGCGCCGACTTCTTCGAAGCCGCGGCTCTCGTGGAAGGCGAGTGAGACGTCATTGGTCTCGTAGACCTCGAGGGCAATGGGCAGATCGCCTTCGACCTCTTCGTACAGGCTGGAGGCAACGCCTGCGCGGCGGTGCTCGTCAGAGACGACGATGCGGTCGAGGTAGACGTAGTCGTCGACGAGCTTGTCCTCGAACCACCGGTAGCGGCTCGAGTCGTACTCTGCGCCCGGAGGCAGGGTGATCACGAAGCCGGCGATGTCGCCGTCGCGGTCTGCAACGAGGGCCTGGTCGGACATCTTGACGAGGAGAGACAGGCTCTCGTTGTCGAGTGG
>NZ_JAKFEL010000165.1:0-7900 GCF_036675695.1 Aeromicrobium sp. | reverse complement strand
GTTCAAATCCCGTACCCACCTCGAAAGTTTCACCAAAACTGAACAAGCACGGGCGATTGGCGCAGCGGTAGCGCGCTTCCCTGACACGGAAGAGGTCACTGGTTCAAACCCAGTATCGCCCACTACACGAGCCGCACATTTCAATGTGCGGCTCTGTCGTTCCAGATGCGCGGCGGCTCAGATTCCCCAGAGTGCGGCGACGTGACTTGAGTCCGTCCCACAGCAGCCGCCGACTATGGCGAGCTGCGGCAGGTGCGGGCGAAGGGCATCCAGCGAAGACGTCAGCAGTCCCACGTCGCCCGTGTCCAGCACCTCCATCGCGTCCAGCTCCTCGTGCGTGAGGGTTGACGCATTCGGGCGCAGTGCGGTGATTCGCGACTGCCACTCTCCGCCGTCGAATGCTTCGACTATGTGGGTCGGGTGCGCACAATTGACGCCGTACCAATCCGGAGCTGCTTCCATGTCGACCAGCTCGATCGCTTCGCGCAGGGTCGAACCGTCCGGGAGCCGCCCGTCAGTCTCGACGGTGAACGAGATGGCCACGGGTGCGCCCGCTGCGCGGCAGGCCTTCACGACACCAACCGCCTCCGCCGCGCCGGTGATGGTCATCGCATGAACGAAGTCCACTCCCTCGTCAGCAAACGACTGGATCTGCTGAGAGTGGTACTCCGCTGCCTCGTCGTGGTCCGACCGCCCATCGGAGACATACCCGTCCCCTCGGGGTCCGACCACGCCGGCGATCAGGGTTGATCCGACGCCGTTGCGCGCCTTGACCCGTTGCATCAGTTGCACCGCGGCGCGGTTCGCTCGGTCCATTGCTTCGCGGTCATAGCCGACCTGAAATGCCCAGTCAGGGTTAGCGCGCCAGGTAGGGGTCTCGAGTATGAGCCCGGCATCGGCGCTGAGTGCGATCTCCGCAAACTCGTCGTAGTAGGACTCCAGAGCGACGGCCCCATCGTCGGTCTCGAGCAGTGGGAACGCCGCAAACTCCGGAAGCTCGAACCCACGATTGAACAGCAGGTCCGTCTCAAGGCCGCCGTCTGTGACATACCGGCCTGCTCCAAGGATGGAATCTCTGTCAGTCATGTGGGCTCCTTTGGCTTCTCGCAAGTGTCGTCCTGTGTCGTCCATCTCGCCAGAGAATGGACTGAACTAGGCTGGCCGGCGACGGGTCGCACCCCAGATTCCGACGCCGATCCCGACGATCGCGCCGCCCATGCCGATCGCCTTCTGAGACGTCGACAACTCGGAATGCCGCTTGAGACCACCGATGAAGTCGGCGGCATCAGCGCCGCCGGAAGCGAGGAACCATCCGCGGGTGTCGCGGCCGCGCAAGGCTGCCGACGCGAGCAGGCCGCCGATGAGGGCGTCGCGGTAGCCCATTGAGTGCAGGAGCAGGAAGTGGCTCGGGTGCTCGGGCGGCTCCGTCTCCCCCCACATCCGGTTGGCGCGCAGCGGGTCGACGAGGAACTGGATACCGGAGGCGAAGCGGATGCTCCCGGCGAGAAGGGCAGCGATGTCCATCCCTGCAAAGTACGCGATGCACGAGTTCATTTGTTCCGGCTCGCGAGTTCGCCTGACACAGTGTGATCACGAGTTCTAGCCTTCGGTTATGACCATCGATGACTCCACGAAGCCAGCCAAGGGCCCGCTCAAGCGCGGCAAGCCCACCGCGGTTCCGGAGATCGAGCCAGACAGCCTGCTCATCGATCAGCTCGGTGAACGGCTTGAGTCCCTGCAACTGCTTCGCGGTGGTGGCGACGAGTCACAGACGAACCAGATGCTCGAGGCGTTCGGCAGTAGCGGCATCATTGAGGACACGATGCTCAAGGAGCTGAGCAGCAAGGAGCCGCTCCACCACACCGAGCGGTTCGACGAGGCTCACCGCCAGGCGATGCGGGCACTCGAGGTCTTCGACCGCAACGGATCACGCCCACCATCAGCTCTCAACAAAGTTCCGCGACTCATCAAGCCGATCGCGGAACGGATCGTGCAGCTGTTCATCACGTTCATCGTGCGCAGCCACCAGAAGCGACTCGTCAAGCAGTTGCGTCAGCTGTACGCACTCCGGGAAGCCAACAGTCCAGTCGGATCAGACGACTACCAACTTCTCGCGACGGCGCGGATCCAGGTAGACGCGATCACGCCAGACCTCAACAAGTCGAGCCTGCCACTGCCCGCGTTCCTCGTCGGTGGTGCCGCGATCTCCGGAACAGCGTCATTCATCGGCCGAAGCCTGACGACTGACCTCGGACGCTTCGGCTTCGCCGCCGGATTCCTGATCGTCGGTCTCGGGCTCTTCTGGTGCGTGCTCAAAGCCGCCGGCATCGCCCGCAGCCGAGCCCGTATTGCCCTCGACGGGTCGTTCAAAGCTCTCTACGAAGTGATCGGCGACGCCGGTGATCCGCCCAAGGACCAGGCCAAGATGTTCGCCGTGATCGCGTCGCTGCTGTTGCTCGCGATCTGGATCGTCGTACCCGGCGTGCTCGGCTTCCAAGCCATCAAGACAGCGCTCTAGACCGCGTCTTCGCTCTTGACCTTCGCCTCGGACTTCCAGCTGAACTCCCCGTTTGGACCGTCGATCTCCACGTTCGCGGTGGCGATCGGATCATCGCGATACGGGAAGAAGACGTCGCACTCGAACTTTGTACCGATCGCCTGATCGACCTTCTTGGGGCACTTGGCGACGATTTGACGACCCTCACGTGCGGTCAGACGACGCTCGATGTTGTCCTCGACACCGTCGGTGGACATCAGGATGACCGGCTGGACGGTCTCCTCGGACTCGGGCTTCTTCTTCTCGTCCATCGAGTCCTTGAACCACATGATCGCACCAGCGACCATCAGTAGCGTGGCAACCACGAACGCGACATTGGTCGCCGTCTTCCTCATGCGGAGAACCCTACGATGCGCGTTCGAGGCGCATTTGCTCGACTGCCGCGTTGATCGCGGCACCGATCAGAACGGCGATCGACAACACGTACAACCACAGCAGTACGGCGATCGGCGCGGCGAGCGGACCGTAGATCGATGTACCGCCGGATGAGAACCCGAGCGCCCACCGTACGAAGTAGCTCCCGAAGATCCACAGCGTCAGGGTGAACACGGCGCCGGGCATCCCGACCATCCATTTGCGTCGTACGGGCACAGCCAGGTGATAGAGCGTGGTCATGAAGCCGATTGACAGCACTAACACGGCGGGCCAGTAGAAGTACTTGAGAAAGCTGAACCCGTCCGACATGACGTCCGCAGCGACCTGCGGACCGGCAAGCACCATCGGCACGAGGACGATGCCGACCATCAGCGCAACGATGTAGAGGCCGAACGAGAGCGCACGGGTCTTGACGATGCCGCGTTTGCCGCCGTGCCCGTAGAGGATCGTGATGGTGTCGATGAAGACGTTCAGCGCCCGCGAACCCGACCAGAGGGCAAGGACGAAGCCGATCGAGATGACGTCGATACGGCCGCTCCCGAGAACGTCATCGAGCGTCGGTGCGATGACCTGGTCGACCGTGTCGGGTGTCAATGCCTGCGATGCCAGCTCGAGCACGCGCTCCTTGAGGACATCGACCTGGGCGACTTCAAAGCGTTCGGCGATGAAGCCGATCGTGCCAGCCAATCCGAAGACGAGCGGCGGCAGCGACAGGATCGCGAAGAACGCAGCCTCGGCCGCGAGGCCCGTGACGCGGTACTGGAAACAGCTGCTGAAGGTACGGGCGAACAACTCTCTGACGAGCAGCAAGAACGATCTAGCGCTGCCCGGTCGGTCTACCGGTTCCACCGCCATGGCTCTACCGTAGCGACATGGATCCCCTGCAACGTGCACCAGAGAACCAGGCGACCCCACTGGTCGGTTACAACGTCGCGACCAGCGACAACGCCTTGATGGATGCCGTACGCGCCTACGGCGGTCAACACACCGACGAGATCGTCGACGCGATCACCCCGATGGGCTCGCTGTCAGGTTCCGCGGAGGCACGTGAGCACTGGCACCTTTCCAACGAGAACGAGCCCAAGCTTCGTACGAATGATCGCTACGGCAACCGCATCGACGAGGTGGAGTTCCATCCGTCGTGGCACTGGCTGATGACGCAGGGCGTGGGCTTCGGTCTCACCGCAGAGCCGTGGACCTCACACAGTCCCGTCGCACACCTCAAGCGCGCCGCCGGATTCTTCACGTGGGGTCAGGCCGAAGGCGGCCACATGTGTCCCATCACAATGACGTATGCCGTCGTGCCTGCCCTTCGCGCCGACGACGCTCTCGCCAAGCAGTGGATCACCGGGCTCGCGTCGCGTACGTACGACTTCGGCATCCGCCCTCCAGAGGAGAAGGCAGGCCTCCTCGCCGGCATGGGCATGACGGAGAAGCAGGGCGGCTCGGATCTCCGCACCAACACGACGGTGGCCCGACCGACCGAGACGCACGGCGAATACCTGCTGACCGGCCACAAGTGGTTCACCTCGGCACCGATGAACGACATGTTCCTCGTGCTGGCCCAGGCGCCCGAGGGCGTCACCTGCTTCGTGGTCCCCCGCGTACGACCTGACGGCACCCGCAACACGCTGTCGATCGTGCGGCTCAAGGACAAGCTCGGCAACCGCTCGAACGCGTCGAGCGAGCTCGAGTTCAACGACACGTACGCGACTCGCCTCGGCGACGAGGGCCGCGGCATCCGCACGATCATCGAGATGGTCTCGGCGACCCGTATGGACTGCGTGCTCGGCTCAGCAGGTCTGATGCGAAAGGCACTCGCCGAAGCCGCGTGGCACACCTCGCACCGTTCGGCCTTCGGCGCGACACTGGCCGATCAGCCCGCCATGACGAACGTCCTCGCCGATCTCGCGGTCGAGACCGAAGCCGCGACGTTCGTGGCGATCCGTCTCGCATCGGCCGTCGACAAGCCGAACGACCCGCACGAGCAGGCACTGCGCCGTATCGGTCTCGCCCTGGAGAAGTTCTGGGTCTGCAAGCGCACGCCGATGATGGTCGCCGAGGCACTCGAGTGTCTGGGCGGCAACGGCTACGTCGAAGAGTCCGGGATGCCGCTCATGTTCCGCGAGTCGCCTCTCAACTCGATCTGGGAAGGCAGCGGCAACGTCAACGCACTCGACGTACTCCGTGCCCTTGGTCGCGAGCCGGAGTCACTCGACGCCTGGATCACCGAGATGGCAGAGGTACGCGGTGAGGACGCGCGACTCGACACCGCCGTCGACGGTGTACTCACCGAGCTCGCCGATCTGACAGATGTCGAAGTCCGCGCACGCCGTATCGCCGCCAGCATGGCGACGTGCCTGCAGGCCGCCGTCTTGATCAAGCACGGCGACCCGAGTGTTGCCGACGCGTTCTGCGCCTCCCGTCTCGCGGGCGACTGGGGCGGTACGTTCGGCACGCTCCCCCGCGGACTCGATCTCGCAGGCATCGTTGCCCGCACCACACCTCACTTGGAGTCCTGATGCGCAAGCCGATCCTCGGGGCGTTGTTCTCAGCGCTCCTCACACTCACCGCTGCCATGGCACTGCGTGCCGCCGACGCAACCCTCGCGGTCGCGGCTGTCGCCGCCGTCGCGGTGCTGTTCACCTGGTACGCCCAGCTCCACTCGACCGAGGAGCGCGGAACGCTTGGCTTGGCCAATCCCGCATCTGCCGTCACTCTGGCTGTCGTCGGCCGTCGCCCTTGGGGGACGCTGCTGCCGGTCCTTGCCGCGCATACGGTCGGTGCCGTGATCGGTGGCTTCGTGGCGCTCGCACTTGAAGATCGACTCGGCGACACACTCGTCTTCACGCAGCCCGGCTTGGTGGTCACGACCGTTGGCGCAACGCTCGTCGGCCTGCTCGGCGCCTGGACGACGCTCAGCATCGACGGTGGCGGCAATGATGCGCTCAGCGCTGTGCCCGCAGTTGTCGGCGGGGCCGTGCTCCCACTCGGCCTGATCGCCGCGTTCCAACCGGCCGCGGTCATCGGGCTGGCCACCGCTGGTCTGGTCCCATGGGACGTTGCTTTGATGGCTGCCGGAGTGGTGCTTGCGGCGTCAGCAGTCGGCGCATACGCGGTTTCGCTGCTCGTTCCGCAGGAGTGACTCAGCCCACACGTTGACCGTCTCCCCACGGGGCAAGCACCTGCTTGTTTCAGAATATGGACAGGCGTCCCACATCATGGGACAAATGCTTGTCGTACGGGTGCCCAGTCCCGCAGACTCAACGCATGCTTTCGGCACAGACTCTCTGGCTCGTGGGACGTATCCACGTGGACCTCGGTCGTGCCCGCAACATGATGTGTCGCTGACAACGCGCCCACCTCTGCTCTTTTTACTCTGCAGTTCTTCTGGGCAGCGCGGCGACTAGGCCTCAGCGTCCAGATCACCGCCTGCCCCCTGTTCTAGGGAATTTCATGGCACCAGCACCCGGTACCGACACCGCTGCCCGTCGACCGCGCCCCAAGCGCGGCGAGGGCCAGTGGGCGCTGGGTTACCGCGAGCCGCTGAATGCCAACGAGCAGTCCAAGAAGGACGACAACCCGCTCAACGTCCGCGCTCGCATCGAGAACATCTACGCGCACCGCGGCTTCTCCTCGATCGACGGTGGAGACCTGCGCGGTCGTTTCCGCTGGTGGGGCCTCTACACGCAGCGCAAGGAAGGCATCGACGGCGGCAAGACCGCAACACTCGAGCCCGAAGAGCTCGACGCTGAGTACTTCATGATGCGAGTCCGCATCGACGGCGGCCAGCTCAACCTCGAGCAGCTACGTACCGTCGCCGACATCTCGACCGAGTTCGCTCGCGACACCGCTGACCTCACAGATCGCCAGAACGTCCAGTACCACTGGATCGATGTACGCGACGTGCCGACGATCTGGGAACGCCTCGAAGCCGTCGGACTGTCGACCCAGGAAGCGTGCGGCGACTGCCCACGCGTCATCCTCGGCTCCCCCGTCGCTGGCATCTCGGCCGACGAGATCATCGACGCCACGTCAGCAATCGAGGCAATCGAGAGCCAGTTCATCGGCGATCGCGAGTTCTCCAATCTGCCGCGCAAGTTCAAGTCCGCGATCAGTGGTCACCCCGGCCACGACGTCGTGCCGCAGATCAACGACATCGCGTTCACCGGTGCAGTGCACCCCGAACACGGTCCCGGGCTCGACCTGTGGGTCGGTGGCGGGTTGTCGACCAACCCGATGCTCGCCCAGCGCGTTGGCGTGTGGGTGCCGCTCGACGAGGTGCCCGAGGTCTGGAAGGGCGTCGTCAGCATCTTCCGCGACTACGGTTACCGCCGTCTGCGCACCCGCGCACGTCTGAAGTTCCTCATCGCCGACTGGGGCATCGAGAAGTTCCGCGAGGTCCTCGAGACCGAGTACCTCGAGCGCAAGCTCATCGACCTCGAAGCACCCGAAGCGCCCGAGACACCTGCCGACCACGTCGGTGTCTTCCCTCAGACTGACGGCAAGTTCTACGTCGGCGCAGCCGCCACGGTGGGCCGCATCTCCGGAACGCTGCTCAACCAGGTTGCCGACATCGTCGAGGCTCACGGCAGCGACCGCGTACGTACGACCCCCATGCAGAAACTCGTCGTGCTCGACGTCGAAGAGGACAAGGTCGAGTCGCTGGTCAGTGCACTCGCCGAGATCGGCCTGCACGCTCGTCCTTCGCAGTGGCGCCGCAACACGATGGCCTGCACCGGCATCGAATACTGCAAGCTCGCCATCGTCGAGACCAAGCAGCGTGCCGCCACACTGATCGACGAGCTCGAGCAGCGCGTCCCCGAGCTCGACACCCCGATCACGGTCAACGTCAACGGCTGCCCCAACTCCTGCGCACGCATCCAGACGGCCGACATCGGCCTCAAGGGCATGCTCGTCATGGACGAGCACGGCGAGCAGGTCGAGGGATTCCAGGTTCACCTCGGT
>NZ_JAKFEL010000085.1:0-40914 GCF_036675695.1 Aeromicrobium sp. | reverse complement strand
TCGAGGGAGCCCGTTCGTGAGCACGCTGCAAGACCGACCCAACACAGCACTGGTCGTGATCGACTTCCAGGTCGGCGTCGTCGCCGAGGCGCATGACCGCGATGGGGTGGTCGGCAACATCAATTCGCAGGTCGACAAGGCCCGCTCGGAAGACGTGCCAGTCGTCTGGGTGCAGCATTCCGACGAGGACATGCCCATGGGGACTCCCGAGTGGGAGTACGTCCCCGAGCTCACGATCGGCGACACCGAACCCGTGGTCCACAAGTCCTTTGGCGACTCGTTCGAGGGCACTGACCTCGAAGATGTGCTCGCCGGGGCCGGAGTCGGGCACCTCGTCGTCGCTGGGGCACAAACCGACGCCTGCGTCCGCTCGACGATCCACGGCGCGTTCACCCGCGGCTACGACGTGACTCTGGTCGGAGACGCCCACACGACAGACGACTCGAGCAAGTGGGGCGCACCCGTTCCCGCCGAGGTCATCGCGCACACCAATCTCTATTGGCAGTTTCAAGAAGCTCCCGGTCGCAAGGCTGCCGTGACGGAGACCAAGGACGTCTCTTTCGGCTGAACCTCAGAGAGTCTGCGGTTGCACTGAACCCTCGACCAGCTTCTCGGCGACCTGCAGCAGTGTGCTGTCGTCTCTCTGAGCTGCTCGGGCCAGGACGAGGTATGCCTGCGATGGCAACAACTCGTACCGCTGCATCAAAATGCCCTGAGCCTGCCCGATCACTGACGCGCCGAGCACAGCGCTCTCTTGAACGGCAGCATCCTGCGCCGAGCTCAAAGCCACAGCGACGTGGGCGGCCAGCCCGAGCCCAGTCGTGCGGTGTTCCGACTCAAACGCATTGAGTTGGCTCGAGTAGAGATTCAGTGCGCCCAATGTGTCGTGCGTGACGAACAACTGGAAGCACAGCATGCTTCGGACGCCGAGCTCGTCGCTCGCGCGGTGCGACCAGCGGGGCCATCGCCGTTCGACTGTCAGGTCGCCACTCCACACCGTCTCCTGCTCGCGGATGGACTGGAGGCATGGTCCTTCCCCCAGCTCGTACTGCAGCTCGTCGCCGCGCCGCGCCACGAGATCGGTCGCGGCCGGAGTGTCGATCCGAGTGTTCTCGTAGACGAGCGAGACTCCTGCGTGTTCAGCCGGCTCGATGATCTGCAGAGCACCGTCCACGGCAGATTGCAGCGTCGTCGTCAGGCTGGTGGCCGCACCCATTGCTCGTACGGTTTCGGAGAGCCGCTCCCATTCATACTCATCCCTCACAGCGCCAGCCCCATCTGATCGCGCTGGCCGCTCGAGAAGGTGATCGTCGCGTTCGGGTCGAGGCCCAGCACAACTCGTCTCACGCTCGCCGAGTCACCTTCGGTCCTGCAGTCGACCACCACGAACGTCTCGGACTGCCAACGCGTGCCGAGCGCCCTTGCCCCGCGTCGTCGAAAGCGACGGAGCGCGACAAGAACGACTTGCTGAGTGGCGTCATCGGAAACCCGGAACACCTCGAGCGAGAAGGGCGAGACACCCGCGCTCGACATCTGCCGAAGGGACCGATTGGGAGTGTTGAAAAACATCAGCGTTCCGCCTGAGGCTGGAATGCCTTGCGCAATACCGAGTTGGGTCGCCGTTGGTTCGACGTGCGCATCGTTCGAAGTCGTTGCTCCACGAACTCCTTGAGACTACGCCCATTTCGCGAACCGTGCGTTGGGACGGATTGCCAGACCGTGCGACTCTTGCAGAAGGAGTCAGTACGCAACCAGCCAGGAGGTGAGCGACACGATGGACGAAGCCGACTTCCTGTCGCGCATCGCCCTCGAGCTCGACGCCGAACTCACGATGTCGTCAACGGCTGAGCTCATCGCTGAGTACGCGTGCCTGACCACGGCCGCCGATGAGTGCGGCATCCTCTATGCGATGGCACGCAACCGCTGGACAACCTCCGCGGCCACCTCTGCCCGAGTCACTGAGATCCATCAACTCCAGGTGACTCTGAACGAGGGACCCTGCGTGGACTCAATCCACAAGGAGCCGACCTACATCTGCCACGACACATCCACTGACGTGCGGTGGCCACGATGGTGCCCTGCAGTGACCGAGCTCGGCATACGAAGTGCGCTGAGCATCCGACTCGAATCGAAGAACCGGAATCTCGGAGCGCTCAACCTGTACGCGGAAGCGGTTGATGCATTCGGCCCCAAGGACATCGCCATTGCCCAGAACTTCGCGCGACATGCATCGATCGCGCTCTCATCGGCCTTCACCCAGCAGGGGTTGTCCATCGCCATCGACGCGCGGACGTTCATCGGACAGGCACAAGGAATCCTCATGGGTCGCTACGGGATCGGTGCGGAGCAAGCATTTGAGTACCTTCGCCGCCGTTCCCAACAGGAGAACGTCAAGCTCAGCGACATTGCGCACGACGTCATTGACCACCAGAGAACCAAGAACCCAGACAACGGAGACTCCTACCCATGACCGGGCTGATCGATGAGCTGGAAGACCAAGAACGACGACTCGTGTTCGACGCCTTCGATGAACACACTGCGTGGACTGTCGGGGTCGCGCTGCGCGAGGCGGGTCTCGCGGCAGGACTGCCGATCGCGATCTCGATCCGCCGCTACGGTCAGGAGCTGTTCCACGCAGCGTTGCCCGGAGCATCGGCCGACAACGATGGCTGGCTCGCTCGCAAGAGCGCCGTGGTCGACCGCTACGGGCAATCGTCGCTCCGCGTCGGTGAGACGTTCCGCGTCAGAGGCGGGTCGTTCGACACCGATTCGCGCCTGGACACCGCGACGTACGCGGCACACGGCGGCGCGTTCCCGATACTGATCCGGGGCACCGGTTGCGTAGGAACGATTGCGGTGTCAGGGCTTCCTCAGCTCGAGGACCACAAGCTGGTTGTCGAGACCCTCGAATCGATCCTCGGTCAGTCGACCGTCTGACCCGGGCAATCGTTCACGAACGACCAGCCGGCCGATTCCTTGTCGAACACTGAGTTGGCTCGAGCTCGACCGATGTTCCACTCCAGCCAGTCGTTGTCGCTCTTGCCATGGCCGGACAGGAGGGCGCACAGGACCTGGTCGTCCGGAAGCCCGGCCAGGGTCGGAAGCGCATCGTCGGAGAGAGTCTGCAGGTAGACCCAGTCGATCTTTCCGGTCGCTTCGAACCGTTCGATGTTCTGCTTGGCGACCCATGCTTCAGGGTTGACGAGCGCAAGAGCAAGCAACAAGCCGACGCCGCTGAACAGCCCGAACCGAGGTAACCAGGAAGCCTTCAGGGCGACGCCGCCGACCATCGTCGCGATGACCAGGACACCCAGCCAGCCCTCGAAGACATCGACGAGTACGCGTAGCGCCGTGAATCCGTATGCGTCCTGGTAGACGTCCATCCGGTAGAGCGCCGAGGCGACGACGACCAGGGTCAGCGCGCACAGGACCCCGAGTGAGATGCGGATCCACATCCGGTCTTCGGCGGTCTCGCGTGGAGCCTTCCGCGATGCAGCCCAGACGACAAGCAGGGTCAGCGCCGTGGCGACGGTGAGCTGGCCGAAGCCTTGGTGGACGTACTCGGCATGGGTCAGACCGGTCGTGCGCTGGAGGTAGTCGTCACCTCCGAAGATCACTGCTGCCTGAGCAACGAGGAACACCGCGAACACGGCATCGACCACGAGGACGGGTGCCAGCCACTCGAACCGGTTCGCAACGGGTTGCGCGACCGAGTTTGCATGATCGGCTTCCGGCGGGTTGAGGGCGAGATACGCGCCGGCGAGCACAACCCCACCAATGGCGATGGCCACGAACACCCGGAGAGCGAAGTCATCAGAACCGACATCGGGTACCAGTGCGCCGACCCACTCGGCGAACAGCGCGTCCGCCGACGAGAAGAGAAGAGCGAACACCGTGATCGCGATAACCGAAAGGACGATCGTACGGACGAGCGCGAGCTTGTTGCCGCGTCCCGAGATGGCACGCACCGTACGCCCGAGCCATGGCATACCGCGCAGACCGGACAGCGGCCAGGCAATCACGCTGATCACGAATGCGCGAAAGCTGCTGCCTCCGACCAGCCCGATCGCACACAAACCAGCGCCGGCCAACATGCAGAGCACGGCGATCCACTCGGCATCCCGAATGACGGTGATCGACGAGAGCGCGACGCAGAGCGCGGCGCAAGCCATCGTGAACCGATCCCGACGCTTGCGGCTCGCAGTGAACAGGACTCCCCCGGCGGCCATCAGTACGAGGAACATTGCCAGGCCAAGGTCATGGAACGGCAGCACGGTGCCGGCGAGCACGCCGACGCCGAGGGCGCCGAGCAGCACCGGGACGTTGGCCGGGACAGCCCGGTCGGGCCACAGGTCCCCGAACGTCCCGTCGGTCAGGGTCGGCGGAGGTGGCGGCGGTGCGGTCACCGTTGGTGTCGTGGTCTGAGTCATGGGTATCTCCTTGGGTGCGACTGGTGTCGGCGCAAGCGGCAGGTCTGCCCGTACGTGGGCGCCCCGCTTGTCGGGTTCGGTGAAGCGGATGGTTCCGCCGTGCAGGTCGGTGACCCAGCGCGCGATGGCCAGGCCGAGGCCCGTGCCGCCGCCGCCATCGATGTCGCTGAGCGTGCCGAATCGTTCGAAGGCTCGCTCACGATCGGCCGGGGCGACGCCTGGACCTTCGTCGGTCACATCGAGGTGCCAGAGATCATCGGTGACCCCGGCGCTGATCGTCACAGTCCCGGCCGGCGGGCTGTGCCGCGACGCGTTGTCGAGAAGGTTGGCGACGAGCTGGCGAAGCCGAGCGGCATCGCCTCGTACGACGAGGCCGGCCGGGGTGACTTCGACTTCGTAGGCGACGTCGCGTCCGCCGACGCGACTCTCCGCAGCTGCGGCCTCGAGCAACGCCGTGACATCGACGTCCTCGTACGCCAGCGGCGTCTTGCCAGCGTCGACTCGCGAGAGGTCGAGCAGGTCGGTGACCAGCGCGGTCATGCGCTCGCCCTGAGCGAGGGCCGCGCGCAGCGTCTCAGGGTCAGGCTCGGTCACACCGTCGGCGAGGTTCTCGAGCACGGCAGACAACGCGGCCAACGGTGTACGCAGCTCGTGGCTGACATTGGCGACCAGCTCGCGCCGGTGCCTGTCGACCTCGGCGAGGTCCTCGGCCATCCGGTTGAACGCCCGAGCCAGCTCGCCGACCTCGTCACGCGATGAAGCGGTGACACGTACGGAGTGATCGCCCGTCGACATACGGCTGGCGGCGTGCGTCATCTCGCGCAACGGCGAGGTCATGCCCACCGCCAGGAGCTGTGTGACGGCCAGCGCGAGAACGATCGTGATCGGAACGCTCAGGAGTACGGGGACCCCGCCAGCAGATCCGATGCTCGCGACTGTGATGGCGACGATGACACTGGCAGCAACCAGCAGCCCAAGCTTGACCTTGACCGAGCGCACCAGATCGAGCGGCCGCACACTCATGCCTCCACCCCCGTAGAGAAGGGCACGGTACGGAGGCTCCGGCATGATCCCTGCGCAAGTGATTCGCTCGCAAGCTCGCTCATGCGCTGACCTCGAACGAGTAGCCGACGCCATGCACCGTACGGACGCGGTCGGCCCCGATCTTGGCGCGCAGCGCCTTGATGTGGCTGTCGACAGTACGAGTGCCGGACGCATCCGCCCACCCCCACACCTCGTCGAGCAGCCGCTCGCGAGTGAGGACGACGCCCGGGTTCATGGCCAGACAGAGCAGGAGATCGAACTCGGTCGGCGTCAGGTGGACCTCGCCCTCGCCCACCCACACTCGCCGGGCGGCCGCGTCAACCCGCACGTCACCCAGGTCGGTGGCTCCACGCACAGCAAGCTCCGCAGCCCGATCGACCCGGCGAAGCAGTGCCGCCACTCGGGCAACGAGCTCACGCATACGGAACGGCTTCGTGAGGTAGTCGTCAGCGCCGACCGCGAGACCAACCAGGATGTCCGCTTCGTCGTCCCGGGCCGTGAGCATCAGGACGGGTACGGGTCGTACGGCCTGGATGCGACGACACACCTCATGTCCGTCAAAGCCAGGAAGCATCACGTCGAGCAGGACGAGGTCTGGATTGCTGGCGGCAAACGCCTCGACAGCGCCCGGACCGTCGTAGGCGCGAACGACGTCGTAGCCCTCGGCCACAAGCCGATCGGTGACGGCCGCATTGATGATCGGCTCATCCTCGACCAGCAGGATCCGACGCGTGGGGCTCATTCCTTCAGCGTAGGAGTCCAACCGGTCGGGAATCGGGGACGACGTGTGAAGGTTCTGTGCAGATCCGCCAGCAGTACGCCACGGCCCGAGCCTGAGTCAGGCCCGAGGAAGCGGGCGGACCAACACGTCTGCGTAAGCCGGTGGTCCGCCTCGCGCCCTGTCGGACCAAGCCGAACGACTCGTCACTGTCGCAATCAGTACGTTCGTTCAGCACTACTGAGATACCCGCGAACGGGCCGCCTAAACGAGGTGTGCCTAGGCGGTGATCGACTCCCGTACTTCGGAGGCGGACACCTGGATCTTGCGAGGCTTCGCCTTCTCGCTGATCGGGATCATCAGGGAGAGCACACCGTTCTCGTAGCTCGCCGAGATCGACTCTCTGTCGATGCCGTCACCGAGCGTGAACTGGCGGTAGTAGCTGCCGCCACGGCGTTCTTGGACGATCCACTTCGCATGCTCATGCGTTGCGTGGGTGCGCTCCGCACGGATCGTCAGCAGGTTGCCATCCAGGTCGATGTCGATCGATCCCGGGTCAACACCGGGCAGGTCGGCATTCAGGAGATACCTGTCTCCCTCACGAACCAGATCGACCGGCACGGCTCGGGCACCTGTACGGAAGGCATCCCGAAGGCGGTCGATGTCGCCGAAAGGGTCAAAGGTCATAGCGTTCATGGTCAGATCTCCTTTCACGATATTGAGTCCGGCTGACTCAATTTCACGGCAAAGTTATAGATCCGACCACGGTCCGATTTCAAGCCCAGAAATCTTAAAAAATACTGAAACCTGAGTGGTTTCACCCACCACGGGCTGAGGTCAGGAGCGGCGTCGACGCAGCAGCGCGACCGCCAGAGCGATCAACACCAGAAGAGCAATGGCGAGCCCGACGATCAGGCCGGTCGACAGCCCTCCGTCGCCGCTGTCGTCAGCCTTCTCGTTGGCCGTCTCCTTGGGTGGTGACGCGTACTCGGGAGCTCCCGCGACCTCGCCTGCCACGCCAACGTTGAGAGTCACCGGTACGTCACCGAGCTCAGCGTTGTTCTGCTCCGAAGTGGCTCGCACGCTGATGCCGCAATAGACGTCACCCACGGTCGCTGATCCCTGGAGCGCCTTGTCACTGGCTGTGCGGTTGGCGTAGACCAACTGCGGGCTCGCGACATGCAGCGTGAGCTCGTCGCCCTCATAGACGCCGTCGTCATCGTCGCCCGTGATCTCGGTGACCTCGGTACGGAACGGTCCGTAGACGCGTGCCTGGGTCGCGCGTACGTTGCGACTGGACAGGGAGCTCTCAGCCTTGCCCAGCGTCACGTCACACACGGCCTGCTGACCCCACCCGACGCCCTGGACCCGGTAGAGCAAGGTCTCGCCCGCGACGATCGAGTCGGAGTAGACACCCGGCTTCAGCAGCGGTGCGCCGGTGAAACTCACGGATCCGAGGACGGGCGTGGGTGTGCCGGTCGCTGGCGGCACGGTGACGTCGGAGTAGTCGTCGTCGGAAGCGGCCGGAGGCAGATCCGACTCGTTGACGACCTCGGGCTCGGTGCGTACGAGCAGCTCCAGCGGCTTGACGCCTTCGACCTCAGGCGGCTCGACGGAGAGCACGTACGGGCCATCGCCGCACTCAGCCTTCAGCTCGGGTGTGACCGCGATGTAGGCGGCGTAGGGCGCTTTGGTGTTGCCGACGCCCACGACCGACGCGCGGGCGTCGCCGCAGGACGTGCCGTCGGCCGACGCGACCGAGATGTTGAGCCGTTCCGATGCGGTCAGGTCGTCAGAAGTCGTGCGGGTCGAAACGCTGACGTGGAGCGTTCCCTTGCCGGCGTCGGGGATCGAGTAGTGCTCGGCGTCGCTGTCGCCGATCGTGTCGAGCCACTGCCCGTCCTCGATCTCGGCTGCGTCGGAGGCACTGGTGCCGCCCTCGACCGCCAGGCCGTTCTCGACGTAGCCTCGGGCAGCTCTCACAGAGGCCCGCTCAAGGGTCGAGTCGAGACGAGCGATGTCCTGCACGTCGTAGTAGGTGCCGCCGCCGGCCGAGGCGATGCACGTCAGCTGGTCGCGAGAGGCCCGGTCGACCTGCAGGCCCACGACGTCGACGTAGAAGTCAGTGCCCTTCTTGCGCAGGTCACGAGCGACCTTGCACGGATCGCCTCCGCAGTTCTCCTCGCCGTCGGAGACGAGCACGATGCTGCGTGGTCCCTCGTCCGGAAGGTCATCGACAGCCTGCTTCAGGGAGTAGGCGATGGGCGTGTTGCCGAGAGGCTTGAGCTTCTTGACGCCAGCGGTGAGTGCCGCCTTGTCGACGTCGTCGACGGGTACGAGGCGGGTGCTGTCCTTGCATGAACCGGCACCGTCCGCGATCTCGGAGCCGTAGACCCGCAGGCCGACCTTCGAATCGTCAGGCAGCGCCTCGATGACCCGAGTGAGGCCTTCCTTGGCAGCCTCCATGCGAGTGCGGCCGTCACCGGACGGCTCCTTCATCGAGCCCGACCCGTCGAGCACCAGGATGACGGATCCACCGCCCTGGCCGATCACGGATTCCTCCGCTGCCGACACGAGAGTCGAACCGCCCACCAGGACGGCGATGGCAAGCGGCAGCGCGATGATGGCTCGTTTTCCCCCGAACATGAAATGCAGTCTGGCACACCACCTTCTGCCGCGTTATTCGCCGACATTCGACTGGGGTACATTCGCAGGCAGTTCACACACGTCTGATGACACTCAGCGCCGGGGGCGTTGATCGGTCATCAGGATCGAACTAGGGGGAAGTATTAGTAGTCGTGTTCTGTTGGTGACCCGTCTGGGTTCCTCGTTGGGCGTGTCCGGCGTCCACGGCAACCTGTCCGTGGCCGACATTCGTCATGCCGACGCAGTCGAGTCGGCGATCACCGACATCCACCAGCTGGATCAGCGCGTCGTCCTGACGGGCTCTGTCGATGACACCGACGACCTCCACGCGATCGCCTCCAGAGCCAAGATCCGGGTGCCCGGCCTGCGTACGGCCGTCGAACCGCTGGCCGGCAATCCTCTTGCCCTCGCGGTGATCTCGTCCCTGGCCGATGACAGCGGCGGCAACGCTGCCTGGCTGCACGCGACCCTTGACGACCTGCGCAATCGCGCCTGGTCCGCGACCTGGCTGACCAAGCTGTCGCAGCTGACCCAACCCAATCCCTCGATGTGGCAGCACTTGCGCTCGTGGGCGCCGGGTGCTGCCTTCCTGGCCGAACAAGTACCGACCCCGACGGTGCGGCTCGCATCCAAAGCGCCGCTGACGGTGTCGTCTCCGCGTCCGGGGACCGCACTCCTGCACTCACCTTCAGACTCGTGGGTCGTAGAAGCCGTACGCACCACTCTTGGCTCGAGCTCGGCGAGCGCCATCTCTCCCGTACGCGATCTCGTCGACACCTATGGCACGAGCAACGCCGTCGAGTTCGTCGCGATCCCCGAAGACTTCGGCGACCACGCAACGGCCCGAGCCCGCCATTCCGTTGAGTGCAACGCATGTGGTGCCCAGCATGCCCGGGCGAGCTGTCCCTATTGCCACATGACCACCCGCACGTTCCAAGGAGTACCTCAGTGAATCCCCGACAGCGGCGAGGCGCCATCCTGATGATGCTTGCCGGCATCTGCGCCATTGCGCTCTTCTTCATCTCGATCAGCTGGGTCGGATCGGTCAACGCCAAGGTCTCGCCCTTGGTCAAGACCTACCAGGCCAAGTCAGAGATTCCGGCCTACTCGGTGATCGAGGAGGACGACATCGAAGCCGTCGAGATTCCCAAGCGGTGGGCGTCCACCAGCGCGACGACCGACATCGAGTCGCTCATCGGTGAGCGGGTGGCGTTCAACGTCGGCGAGGGCACCTACCTGAGCGACGACATGCTCCTTCCTCGCTCCTCGCTGAACGAGGACGAACGTGAGATTGCGCTGACCGTCGACGCCAAGACCGGCATCGCGGGGCGAGTGCAGACCGGCGACTTCGTCGACGTGTACGCAGTCTTCACCAACGAGGACGGCAACAACGGCACTTCGCAGGTGCTCGTCCGCAACGTCCGCGTGGTGTCGGTCCGCGGCATAGAGACGGAGACCGCCAAGAGCGGCGACTCCTTCGCGGAAGAGCAGATCGTGCCGGTCACCCTTGCGTTGCAGCCCAAAGCCGCACTTGCCGTCACCTACGCCGATGCCTTCGCCGCCTCGGTCCGCCTCGTCGGCCTTCCGCCGGGCGTCTCGAGCAAGAACCGCTCGGGGGAGCCTGAGCTGGTCCGCCGTGGCGACCTCGACGAGCTGGAGGACGGCTCATGAGCGTGCCCGTCGTCATCGTCGCTCCAGACCAGACCACCGGCATGGAGCTGCGATCGCAGGTGGACGAGGTCGACGACTTCATCGTCGTCGACGTGGTCGACACGACCACGCGCCTGCACGACACGATCCTCGACCGCCAGCCAGACATTGTCCTGATCCACGAGTCCGTCGGTCCGCTGCCCACTCCCCAGGCCGTCCGGGACATGCAGGCACGGCACCCTGACATCGCTGCCATCGTCCTCACGGACAGGTTCTCGCCCGAGGTCTTCACCGCCGCCATGGACGCCGGCGCCCGAGGCGTGCTCCAGTACCCCACGTCACACGACGACCTCCAGCAGCGCCTGCCCGCCGCAGCCGAGTGGGTGCGCCAAATGCGCCGTCACCTGTCCTCCGGTGGCGGAGACGACGAGCTCGGTGCTCGTGGGCGCATGATCGCCGTGGCCGGCTCCAAAGGTGGCGTCGGCACCACGACCATCGCCGTACACCTCGGCCACGACGCCGTGACCCGCGTGCCCGGCCGCAGCGTGTGCGTCGTCGACCTCGATCTCGATGGTGGCGACGTCGGCGACTTCCTCGGCATCGAGCACCGGCTCGACATCTCCGACCTCGCGAAAGTTGCCGACGACCTCTCAGCGCAGACCGTTGAGTCCGCAGTGCATCGCAGCCCCTCCGGTCTCGCGGCAGTCCTTGCGCCGAGCCGGGTCGAGGACATCGGCGAGGTCAGCGAGCGCGAGACGCTGCTTCTGCTGGCCGCACTGCGCCGACACTTCGATCTCGTGATCGCCGACTGCGGTTCCTCCATCAACCCGGCCACCGCGGCCGCGGTCGAGACCGCCGACGACGTCATCCTGGTCACTACACCTGACCTCCTCGCCCTGCGCGGGGCTCACCGCGCTGTCGAGTCCTGGCGGCGCATCGGTGCACGCGAGCTCGACGCGGTCAAGATCCTGGTCAACCGCGCGAGCCGTGACAGCGACATCCAGCACGACACCGCCTCGCGCCTCCTTCCCAAGGATCCGCTCGGCACCGTGCTGCCTGAATCGATGAAGGTCCTGCAACGCGGACTCAACCTCCAGAACCCAAGTGAGATCCGGTCCCCCACATGGTGGTCCCTGATCCAGGGCCTCGCCGGCACGCTCAACACCGTTCCCGACGGCAAGGCCGCATCCACCAAGCAGCCGACGCGTTCGAGCCTGCGACGCCGCAAGACCAGGTCCGCCAAGTCGACCGAGGCCGCCGAGCCGGTGAACGAAGCCGGCCAGTCGACCATCGAGTTCATCGGCGCGCTCGTGCCGATCGGCCTGTTCATCCTGCTGTTGTGGCAGGTCGGCCTGTGGGGCGTCACCGCTGCCTACACCAGCCATGCCGCGAACACAGCGGGCCGCGAGGCGTCTCTGGGCCGTAGCGCCGCCGAGGTCTCCGCCGAAGCCAAGGAGTCCGTTGCACCGTGGTTCCGCGATCTGATCGACGTCGACCTCGAAACGAACACCGTCGTCGTACGCGGACACCTCCCCATCCTCGTGCCGGGCATGGCAACCGGCGTCACGATCAGCTCATCGGCACCGATCCTCGACGAGTCGGAGTGATGATGCGCAGACGCAACCGCGAGGACGGAACCTCCACGATCGAGATCATCGGCATCACCCCTCTCGTCGTGCTGGTCCTGCTGATCCTTGCCCAGACCGCCCTGGCGCTCTACGCCACGACATCGGCACAGACCGGCGTGCGCAACGCAGCGCGTGCCTGGTCGCAGGAACCGGGCATGTCCCCCGGCGAGGTGCGCGCAGTCATCAACGACACCGTTCCGTCCTGGCTGCGAGCCGATGCCGAGGACGTGTCCCTCCACGGACCAGGCCACGGGGTCACCGCGAGGTTCGAGATCCCCAACATCATCCCGTTCACCGATCTCGACATCACCCGCCGGACCGTGATGCCATGAAAGAGCGCGCAACCTTCTCCGCCACCTCGATCCGCACCACCGACGGGGAGCCGAATGCTGAGCTCTCCGCCGTAGCGGAGGAGACCGACGACGCCCTGGTCGCGGACTTCCGCGAACGGTTGCTGAGCGAGATCGACCTGCCCGAGCTCTCGAAGCTCGAGCTGCCGCAGCGCCGGGCGCGCCTCGAGCGGGTCATGACCCACCTGGTTGCCTCGCACGGTCCGCTGCTGTCGAGCCGCGAACGCACCGGCCTGATCCGACGGGTCGTCGCCGAGGCGCTCGGGCTCGGCGTCCTCGAGCCGCTCCTCGCCGACGATGCGATCACCGAGATCATGGTCAACGGTCCCGACCAGATCTACGTCGAGCGCCTCGGCCGCATCGAGCAGGCAAAGGAACGCTTCGTCAGCACCGAGCAGCTGCTCCAGACGATCGACCGCATCGTCTCGACCGTCAATCGTCGCGTCGACGAGTCAAGCCCCATGGTCGACGCTCGCCTGCGTACGGGCGAACGCGTCAATGTCATCCTTCCACCGTTGGCACTTGACGGACCCGTTGTCACGATCCGCAAGTTCCCGCGCCCGTTCACGATGGAACAGCTCGTCAGCGCAGGCACTCTCAACTCCCAGACGGCGCACATCCTCGCTGCCGCCGTGCGGGCCAAGCTCAACATCATCGTCTCGGGCGGCACCGGCTCGGGCAAGACGACCCTGCTCAACTCGCTGTCGTCCTACATCCCCGAGCGTGAGCGCATCGTCACGATCGAGGATGCCGCCGAGCTGTCTCTGCAGCAGACCCACGTCATCCGACTCGAGTCACGACCCGCCAACGTCGAGGGCAAGGGCCTGGTGTCGATCCGTGACCTGGTCCGCAACAGCCTCCGCATGCGTCCCGATCGCATCGTCGTCGGAGAGGTCCGCGGCGGCGAGACCATGGACATGTTGTCGGCGATGAACACCGGCCACGAGGGATCCCTCACCACGATCCACGCCAACAGCCCCGAAGAAGCGTTGAGCCGGGCCGAGACATTGGCCAGCATGAGCGACCTCGACCTTCCGTTCGCCGCAGTGCGGGAGCAGGTCAACAACGCGATCGACCTGATCGTGCAGCTCGAACGCGGTCCCGACGGATCTCGACGTGTCACGGACGTCGCCCTGGTCTCATCCAAGGGGCGCGCCGAGTACGAGTTCGAACGCATCACCACGTTCGAAGCCGAGCCCATCGGTGCTGACCGCATCGTGCGCGGTCGCCACGTGACACACACGCTGCCGGCGCACTTCGTCCGTCGACTGGAGCTCGCCGGCCAACCCGTCACCCCACCGCAGTCCGACGACAACAGGGTCTGAACATGACCCTGACCCTTTTCGCCGCGTTCGCCACGCTGACCCTCGCTCTGCTCGCGCTCTATCAGTTCTGGGTCAACCTCGGCGAGCAGAGCCTCTACGTGCGAGCCGTGCAGGGCGATCGCAACGTCGACGACCGCGACCTGACCCGGACCAGGCTCGATCGCTTCGTGGTCAACTCTCGATGGGGCGACGGCGTGCAGTCGACCATCAGCCTCCTCGGGTGGTCGATTCGCCCCAGCACCTTCGCGCTGCTGGTCATAGCGTTCTGTCTGGCCATTGGTGTCGTGATCGGCTTCCTCTTCTCCTGGCTGCTTCTTCCGGTCGGCTTCTGGGTCGGCGCCCTGCTCGTCCGCAACCGGGTGCGTACCTTGCGTGAGAAGCGCAAGGAAGACTTCATCGCTCAGATGCCGGAGCTGGCCCGGGTGCTTTCGAACGCCTCCTCGGCGGGCCTCTCGATCCGAACCGCCCTTGCCATGGCAGCCGAGGAGCTCGAGGAGCCCGCCCGCAGCGAGCTGCGCACCGTGACGGGCCAGATCAACATTGGCGTCCCGCTCGAGCGAGCGATGGCCAACATGGAACAGCGGCTGCCTTCGCGCGAGCTGGCCATCCTGGTCAGCTCGCTTGTCGTGAGCTCCCGCTCCGGCGGCGCACTGGTGACCGCCCTGCGAGACATCGCCGAGGCGCTCGACACGCGCAAGGAGGTGCGCCGCGAGATCCGCACGACGTACGCCCAGACGGTTGCCACGGCCTACGCCGTGCTCAGCTTCGGACTCGTCGCCCTGCTGCTCCTGGAGAGCCTCAACGCCGGCACGGTCGATGCCATGCTGCGCAACCCGGTCGGACAGGCAACGCTGATCGCCTCCGCGGCCATCTACGCCGGAGGCATCTGGATCGTCCGCAAGATGACCCGGGTGGAGGCGTGATGGCTCTGCTGTTCGGCGTCGCGGTCCTCGCCACCTTCGCCGTCTTCGTCTTCGGTCTGCGCATGGCTCGTGCCGACGCACTGGAGGGGTGGGACGTCGCTGACATCGCCCTGCTCCGCGATGAGGCCAAGCGCAAGCGTCGGGTCGGCATCCTCGAGCGCATCGCCCGCCGTACGGCTCCACAGCTGGCAGTGATCCTCGGCCCTCGGGCGATCGCCAACCTGCGGCGCCGCATCGACCTCGCGGGTCGCCCCGACGGCATGACGGTCGACACGTTCCTCCAGCTGCTCGTGAAGTACATCGTGGTCCTCGGCGGGGCCGGCATCTGGATGCTGCTGCTCGGCAAGGTCGTCTACGCCCTGCTGATGGTCGTGGCCGGATGCGTCATGCCGTTCTCGCGCCTTGCCGGAGCCCGCCGCCGTCGTCAGGAGCAGATCGACACCGATCTTCCAGACTTCCTCGACGTCCTCGCAGTCACGGTGGGCGCCGGCATCGGGTTCAGGTCAGCGCTCGAACGGGTGAGCTCCCGCTTCACCGGGGCCCTGCGCGACGAGCTGACGCTGACGCTCCACCAGCTCGACGTCGGCGTCCCCCGCCGGCAGGCGTTCACCCAGCTCCGCGACCGGTGTGAGACCGACGCGATGTCGTCATTCGTCTCGGCGCTGCTGCAGGCTGAGGAGCTCGGCGCACCTCTCGGCGAGACCCTCACGAGCATCGCCCGCGACAGTCGTCGCGAGGCAGCGCAGGCCGCACGACAGCGCGCAGCGCGCATGAATCCGCGGGTCACGCTCGTCGTGTCGGTCATCCTCGTGCCGCCCACGCTGATGCTTATCGGCGTCGGGATGTTCCTCGGCTCCGACATCGACTTCGGAAGCCTGCTCAATGGTTGACGGCACATTGGTGACCCAGGTCGTTCGCTACGCGTTCGTCATTCGCCTGACGTCCCTGCTGTTCGTGCTGCTCGATCCAGATGCCGTCGCGACCTCACTGGTCGGCTACCTTGCCGTGCTGTTCATCACCGCCACGAGCGCCCTCGGGCTGTATGCAACCGATCGACTCACCGCCTCGGTGGCGGCGCACCCGTTCCTGATCGTCGTCGACGTGCTCGTTGCGGGGCTCATCGGCGCCTCGATCGGCACGCAGAGCCCGATCGTCCTCTACTCGATGAGCACGGCCGTGCTCATCGGGATCCTGCTTCGTCGGCGCTACATCGTCCTGATCTTGACGATCCTGGTCGGCCTGTACGTGCTGACGACGGTCGCCCAGGTCGACGCTCCCTCGTTGATGACGATCACGCTGGCACCCGTCTCGTACATCACGATCTGCGCTCTCGCCTCACTCACCCGCACGATCCACGACGCGGCGATGATCGACCAGGCCCACGCCCGGCGCTCCTCTGAGGACGCCGCACGCGAGCGCGAACGATCAAGGCTGGCCCGCGAGATGCACGACTCGGTCGCCAAGTCCCTTCACGGGATCGGTCTCGCCGCAGCGTCCCTGCCGATGTGGGCCGCGAACAAGCCGGAGGAGCTCGGTGAGCGAGCACGAGAGCTGCAGCATGCGGCCGAATCGGCCTCGCGCGACGCTCGAGCGATCCTGGTTGACCTGCGCGCTGATCCATCCGCGACATCTGTGTCAGAGCAGGTGCGCGTGATGGCGGAGGACCTGTCCATGGGCGGGGTCCGCACCACGCTGAGCCTCACCGACCCGGCCACCCTCGGCGCGGAGGCCAAGCGAGAGCTGGTCGAGATCATCGCCGAGTCGCTCGAGAACGTACGCCGTCACAGCCGAGCCACCCAGGTCGAGGTCACGGTGGCCGAGACGGACGGCTCGCTCCAGGTCAGCGTCAACGACAACGGAGTCGGCTTCGACCCGAGCCAGACCCCTCGTGACCACTTCGGTCTCGTCGGCATCCGCGAACGAGCCGAGGCGGTTGGCGCGACGTGCGAGATCGTCAGCTCCCCCGGCAGCGGCACCCAGATCACCGTCGAACTCCCTCTCACACCATCGGAGCAACCATGACCGAGCCGATTCGCGTGCTGATCATCGACGACAACCCCGTCGTGCGGCTCGGGCTACGCAACCTCCTCGACGCCCACGACACGATCACGGTCGTCGGCGAGGCTGACAACGGTGACGACGGCGTACGCATGAACAGCCAGCTGTCGCCCGATGTCGTGCTGTGCGACGTACGCATGCCGGGCCTCGACGGGGTCGGCGCCGCAGCCCAGATGGCCCCCACGACCAGCGTCGTGATGCTGACCTACACCGATGACCTCGACACGATCCGCAGCACAATCGCTTCCGGTGCGAAGGGCTATCTCGTGCACGGGGCGCACCAGCCCGACGAGATCGTGGCTGCCGTCGTCACCGCAGCGAGTGGGTCGTCCGTCCTCGGTCCTGCGGCCTCCCTCGCACTGCTCTCCGGCACAGCGGCAAGCGCGCCTGCCGTCGACCACGGGACCTGGGGTCTGACCTCGCGGGAGGGCGAGATCATGGCTCTGGTGGCCAAGGGACTGAGCAACCGCGACATCGCCAAGGCATGCTTCCTGGCCGAGAAGACGGTCAAGAACCACATCAACAACATCTTCCCGAAGCTCGGCGTGGTCACCCGCGCCGAGGCGATCAGCCTGTGGCTGGGAGCGACGGGGTCCCAGAACACGACCTGAAAAGTCAGGCCCTGACTAGGCCCGCGGGCCCATGCAACCCGCGACCCGGGCCTCCTACCTTCAAGGAGTCGGGCAACGCCGACAGGCACCAGACAACAAGCCCGGCGCCACAGCTTCAGCCAAACCACAAGGAGAACATCATGCAGAACATCGCCACCAAGCTCCTGGCCATGACACTGGCCATGGTCCACACGCCCAAGGAAGACGAGCGCGGACAGGGCACCATCGAGTACCTCGGTGCCATCATCGTCGCCGTCGTCATCATCCTCGCAACGATCGACGCCGTCGGAAACCTCGGTATCGGCGAGGCCATCGGCGACCAGGTCCAGAACGTCATCAACGCCGGCGGCTGATGACTTCTCGATTCCACCACCGAGGGGAGAGCGGCGCCGCCGCTCTCCTCCTGGTGGTGTCTGGCGTCACTGTCGGTCTGATGGTGCTTCTCCTGTGGGCGCTGCCCCTCGCCGGGGCATCCTCACAGCAGGCCAAGACCCAGTCGGCAGCCGACGCTGCCGCGCTTGCCGGAGCCGACGCCGTGGTGGGTGGCATCGCCGACAACCTCAAAGGGCTCGGTTCATGGAATGGCTCCTGGGCCGGCCTTGCCAGCCTCAATGGCGCCGACCGCGCCGCAGCGTACGCCGACGAGAACGGCGCCACCCTCATCGCCTACAACGGTCCGTCAGCTTCCAACGACTGGCAGGTCGACGCACGTGTACGCCGCACCGTCGACGGGACCGAATACGAGTCGAGCGCCTCCGCGAAGCTGAGGCTTCCGTCATGCTCGATCGAGGACGATGAAGAAGAGACGCCCCCGCCGGACGACGATGAAAACGAAGAGGAAGACACTCCCCCGGACTCCAAGCTCCGCTGCAACGGCATGCCGGCCTTCACGATCATCGGGGGTGACCTCGACCTGTCGCTGGGATGGGCCGCCTTCGTCGATGCACTGCTGGGCGGATCGCACGCCCGACTGACTCGATGACGCAATCACTCGGCGGTGAGCTGAACCCCGGGACGTACGCCCCACCGTTCGAGCACGCCTGCCTCAGCCTCCAACACCGAGTGGCAGCGGAGCTTGACGGCGGAGAACCGTCTCGGAGGCATTGTCTGCACGTGCAGCACTCGCCCATGGCGGTCGATCAGCGCGACGTCGATCGTGAACCGCATGCCCATCGTGTGCACATGGCGGCACGGTCGCAGCCAGATCGCCCCGTCGATCCCGTCTCGCCCCAGCAGACCTTTGCGCCGCGACTGATAGGTGTCTGCCACCTCGACGTCGCCCACCGGGCGACCGGACACCACGAGAACCCCCACATGCCGATGCTAGGACATGGCGCCCGACGGTTCGGGCCCCGAAATGGGTCTTCAGGCCCAAGCGTCCAGCAACCCGGGCGCCCTACGTTCGACGAGCACCACAGCACTCACACTCCATCTCACCGCCAGGATGTCCCATGAAGCTCCGCCAGCACCCTCGCCGACTCCTCGTCGCGCTCGTGGTCCCCCTCGTCCTGCTCACCGCATGCGGCGGAAGCGAGGGCATACCGGACGACCAGGAGTTGCAGCCGGCCTCCGCTCCGAGCGGCTGGGACACCAGCACACTCGACCTGCTCAGCCTTGCTGCCCCACCAGAGTGGACCAAGGACGCATCGACGTCTCCTGAGAAGGGCACGACGGTCACCGCCTGGCGCACTGCGCCGGTCGACGGTCAGTCCTCAGCCGGTATGGAGGTCCGCGAGATCACCAAGCCCGACCACGACGCCGAAACTGCTGCTGAGGCACTGGCCGTCAACGCCATGGCCACGATGCAGGGCGGCAAGCCCGACACCGAGCAGATTGTCTGGCCGACCGCGAAGGACGCCTGGACGTTCTCGAACGAGATCGTGGCCGGTCTCGACTCAGGCAACGAGCAGACCTACGTCAGCACCACCTTCGTCGCGGACCTCGACGACGGCACCCAGGTGCAAGTGCTCGTGTTCACCAAGAAGGGCGATGCCGACGATCTCGGCGCGCAGCTGCTCGGCACCATCAAGCTGATGACGGCGGACGCGTGATGACGACCCGACGCCACGACGAACGAGGCCAGGGAAGTCTTGAGCACCTCGGTGCGATCATCACCGCCGTCGCCATCATCCTGGCCCTGCTCACGACGGTCGCTGTCGCCAACCCACAGATCGGTGAGTCGATCTCCTACCAGGTCTGCAAAGTCGTGCAGGCCGCCGGCGGTGGAGAGTGCACGCCGCCCAACCCGCCGCGCTCGGCCGAGGACCGCATCCCGACCAGTCCGTGCATGGTCGATGGCGACACCAGCAACATCTCCGGCCAGCTGTCGGTCGTCGTCACGGTCAAGAAGGGCTGGGTCTACATCACCGAGGAGCTGTCCGACGGCACGTTCCGAGTGACCCGCATCCGTGAAGACTCCATCGGCATCGGCTTCGGTCCCGGCTTCGACGCCAGCGTCACGATCGACGGCAAGAAGTACGGCATCGTCGGGAACATCTCGGCAGATGCGCTGCTCGCCGCACACCAAGGCGCCACCTGGTATGCCGATTCGGAGTCCGAAGCCAACCAGATCATCGAGGACAGCCTCAAGGAAGAAGTCGTCGACACGACAGTGGGCAGCACGCCAATCGTCGGTGGTCTGATCAGCGGTGTCGTCAAGAACGTCACCGGCGAGCCACCGACGCCCGACGAGGAATTCATCGAGGCTGGCGGCGAGGTGAGTGCAGAAGCCGCAGTGTCGAACGTGCTGTTCCAAGGACAGGGCAACGTCGCTGCCGAGGGCTACGCGGGGTTCAAGACGACGCCGGATGGCTACACGGTCTACATCAAGGGTGAGGCGGACGCCTCGATCTCGATGGGCGGCATCTGGGGCCCTTCTGAGGACCCAGCAGCAGGCGCGGAGTTCGTCTACGAGGCGCACTACGACAAGAACTGGGAGCCGACTGGCCTCACCATGACGACGGCCACCTACGCCGACGAGAGCACATACGACGAGGACGACACTCGCGTCGTCACAGAGCACGTCTTCCACGTGCCCGTCACCGACGATCGCACCCGTGAGCTGTTCGACGATGCACTGATCAACCCGCTCGCGTTCTTCGATGTCAGCGATGAGGCCAAGCGAAGCGGCTCGTACGCCAAGAACACCTACGAGGTGAACGAGAACCAGTATGGAGGGACTCTCGACGGCAAGCTGCTCGGCGAGTACGGCGGAGGTATCGAGGGTGGCAACACCACCAAGGACCTCACCGATGCCGAGTACTGGGATGGCGAAGGCTTCTCCGACAGGCCGGACTGCGATGTCTGACCTCGCCAAGGTCGGCCTGTCGTTCTTCGGGATCTCCGGCATCGTCGCCCTCGTGTTCTTCGCAGTCGCGTGGATCCGGGGGCGGATGATGCGCGGCTGGGTCGCCACGACCGGCGTCGTGGTCGACCGCCGTACAGGTCTCGCCAACGGCGGAATGCCGGCGATCTATCCAACATTCCAATGGCAGGACGCGGACGGAACCACCCATCAGCGGACCTCGTCGATGAAGCAGTCGTTCGGCCCGTCGCCGGGGCGTACGGTCTCAGTTCTGTACGACCCGTCCAACCCGTCACGCGCCATCATCAACACCTATGCCCAGAGCGGCCGGATCTTCTGGACGCTGGGGTTCATCGCACTCATCCTCGGGACGGTCGTCGGCGGGTTCCTCCTGCTCGGCGCTGCTCGCATGAACTGAAAGGCATTCATGAGGCCATTTGTCGTTCTCGGATCCGCTGTCACCGTCGCCTTCCTCGGACTGATCGCAGCAATCGTCGGCGGTGTCGTCGCCAGCAACCAGATCGCGGTGACCCCCGGTGTCATCACTCGCGGCATCCTGGTCGCCGTGGCAATCGGCATCACCGGGCTGATCTGGACGCTTCGCCTACGGCCGACGGATCGCTCCGAGTCACTTGTCGCTGGTCTCTCGCTCGGGTGGTTCCTCGACTTCGCCAACTGGTCGGGCAACGGCGGCATCGGCCAACTGTTCAGCGACTCCGGCGTCGCGGCGGCGATGATCGACCTGATCCTGTGGGTCGGCCTGGCGATCGGCGTGGTGGCACTGCTCTCGTCGTCTCGCGACCGCTTGGCCCGTACGTCCTGAACTCAGGACCCACACGAGCCCGGCTCTCGAAAGAACAGGTCAGGTCTTCCAGGCGGCCGCAGTGCGGGGCAGGATGAACAGCCCTTCAGCGGTCGCGGTGACACCGTCGCCGTCGGACAGTTCGCCGGTCACCGTCACCTTGCGCCCTTCGACCCTGTCGACTCTCGCCTCAATCCGCAGCGCCCCAAGTGGGGTTCCCCGCAGATAGGCCACTGCGAGATTCGCGGTCATGCCGGGCACGCCAGCTGCGATTGCCGCCTCGCCAAGAACCTGGTCGAACAGCAACGAGACCACACCTCCGTGGACCAGACCCGGCGGCCCCTCATACGGTGCACCGAGAACGAATTCAGACCAGGCGGAGCGCTCCTCACGCGACGTCTCGACCTGGAGCGGTGGAGCAAACGCGTTGCGCAATCCCACGACCGCGTTCCCGTGGTTGCGGATCGCGCCAGCGCCGGTGAAGCGGACCCCGAAGCCGCCGGGCAATTCACGGGCACGCAGGCGCTGTGCGAGTCCGTTCAACTGCTCAGTCACGCTGAGAATCTCGTCGCGCGGGACCAGGGTACGGATGGTCGCATCCACGAGTTCTCGCACTGCTGTGGTCAAGGGTTCGAAAAGTGCGCGCTCAGCCTCGACCTCAGCGGGATCGAGATCCTCACGAACTACTGCCATCGTCATCGCACAAGTAGAACACGTTCCACCCGCGACGACAGGCGTCACCTGACGCATCCGCAGGTCGGAGTTCGGCTGAACTACGAAATCCCGATCGGTATGAATGCCCCCTCCGTCCCCACCGATTCAGTGGCCGAGGGCTACCGTCTGGGAGGAGGGATCAACCATTCCCGAGCGCCGGAGGAGGTCCAAACGTGGACAGTCAAGAGGTGATCGCACAGCACGAGCGGGCCGGGCGTGCGTTCTCAGCGGCCGGGGTTCGTAGCTTCGCACTCGATGCCGGCTCCGGAGAACCCGTCGTCTGCATGCACGGCGTACCCGCATCGGCTTTCCTGTACCGCAAGCTTGTCCCTGAGCTCGCCGAACGCGGGCTCCGCGGGATCGCGTTCGACCTGCCCGGGCTGGGACTCGCCGAGCGACCTGACGCCTTCAACTACACCTGGAGCGGCCTCGGCGAGTTCGCGCTCGCCGCTGTCGACTCGCTCGGGCTGGACCGATTCCATCTCGTGGTTCACGACATCGGGGGGCCGATCGGCTTCGAGCTCGCGTCCAGGATCCCGCAGCGAGTCGCGTCGCTGACGATTCTCAACACGCTGGTCGAGGTCGACACCTTCAGGCGTCCGTGGACCATGCAGCCGTTCGCGGTCCGCGGTGTCGGTCCGGCGTACCTGAAACTCCTCAGCAAGCCGATGTTTCGGGCGCTCATGCGCCTGCAGGGCATCGCCAACACCACGGCAGTCACGCGTGCGGAGCTCGACGCCTGGGTCGACCTACTCAAACGCGAAGATGGTGGGACAGCGTTCCTCAAGATCATGCGCGGGTTTGAGCTCACCCGTGAGAAGCGCGACCTTTACGTCGGCGTCCTCGGAAGTGCCCCGTTCCCAATCCAGGTGATCTGGGGAGATCGCGACCCCGCGCTCACCATCGCGAAGCATGGCGAAGCGGTCCGCCTCGCCACAGGTGTTCAAGAGATCATCCGGCTGCCAGGCAAGCACTTCCTCCAGGAAGACTGCGCACCCGAGCTCGCTGACCACATCGCCCGCTTCATCGCCCTCTGAGCGACCCCCAACGATCATCTCGACGCAGAATCGGTGGAACCAGAGTCCGGGCGCCGCCGGTAGGCAACGACGATCGTCATCGCCGCGATCACAACCGTCAGGGCGACCCAGCTCAGCAGGTAGGGACGGTCGAGCACCGTGAAGTTGTCGGGCTTGCCGCCCTGGCCAGAAAGCACGTTGAAGAAGGCCAGAGTCAGCGTGCCCCAGATCAGGAACGCGATGCCGACGGCAGCCCTGAAGTGGCCCGGCAGGAACCGTGCTGCAAGTACTCCGAGCGCGATCGTGACCGGCGCAAGGATCGCGTCGTGGACGATCACCCCGCCGGCGAGAAACGTGCCGGTTGAGATGAGCTGCGTCGAGGTGAAGCCGCGCATGAGCAACAGTCCCCACAGTCCCGAGCAGACACCGAGGGTCAACAGCACGGCGCGCATCACCCTCATGACCTGACCTCCAGCCGTCGGACCCATTTCGTCTGCAGTACGCCCGGACGGTTCGGCGCGATGATGCGGCAGGGAAAGCCATGGTCGAGTGAGAGCGTCTCTCCGTTGAGCTCCAGCGCCAGCAGAGTCCGATGATCCCCGACAAAGTCGGCTGGCAGGCTCGAGGTGCGGAAAGCCCCGATCGTCTGCATCGACGAGATCTCGACAACCGAGTCTGGATCTCCGCCGGCAAGCTCGATGAGGTCGCGAACCGATACGCCGGTCCACAGGGCGCTGCGGCTCCAGCCCTCGACGCAGGCAATCGGCAGCCGATGGGTGCGCTGCGGCAAGGCCGAGAGCTGATCGCGGGTGAACGTCGTAGTCAGGCCGGCAACGGTGACCTCCAGAGTGAACGCCGGATCAAGAGCAGCATTGCCAACTCCGGCTGCCTTGGCCGTACGGTTGATCGGCAATCCCTGTGGACCTTCGCCATCACGTACGCCGAACACAGAGATCTTGCGCAGGAATGGCACAGTCTGTCCGGCGGTCAGCAGCACCGCGAGACCTGAGGCAGCGCTCACGCCCAGCAACACCGAGCGTCTGGTCGGCCCGTGCTCGTCGGTGGACATTCCCTGCTCAAGCGGCGCGCCGAGAGCGTCACGTATGACCGGCAGCTTCACGGCAATGTGTACGAGCAGCGCGCCGATCGCGATCCAGGCCACGGCCTCGTGGGTGCGACGAAAGCTGAACTCCCACGGGTACCACTGCACGATGTTGAGCGCGCCGCTGAGGAGCTGGAAGATGCTCGCAGCCACCAGCACACCGATCGACATCTTCTCGACGGCGTCGATCAGGTTCTTCGGCAGGATGAAAAGACGCGGGTAGACCGACCAGAGCTTGACCAGCAGCAGTGGGATCGCAGCTATCCCGGAGATGACATGCAATCCCTGCGTGACGCGATAGAGCTGTGCCGGGTCAGGACCGATCGGCAGCCACCCTGGCGACGCGTACTGATAGTGGCTCCAAACACCTGTCAGGAAGCAAATGCCGAACGTGATGCCGAGCGCCACGCCGACGCGGGCGGTCAGCTCGGTGCCGCGGGCTCGGCTGGTGAAATCCTCCGGCGTGGGAAGCCTCTTCTCGATGTCTTCGACGGTGGGGAGCCTCATGCTGCGACCTTCGTCAGCGTCGCGGCGTGCCGCCCGCCGATGCTCTGCGAGCTGACGACCGTCATCCCCGCGTTGGCGGCCACGGCCCCGATCGCGTCAAGACCCACGACGGCCCAGTCAAAGAACGACGAGAGTCTTCCGTCCACCCTGAGGCGTCGACGATCACGTACGAATCCAGTGCCGTGGTCCGCAACCTCGGCGATCACCACTCCTCCCGGCGCCAACAGCTGCGACAGACGCCACAGCAGCCGTACGGGATCCCCTCCGATCCCCAGATTGCCATCGGCCAGCAGCGCGTACGACCAGCGGCCCTCACCTGGCAACGCACCGAACACATCGCGGCGCAACGCCAGAGCACCGCGGCTCCGGGTCTGCCTGACCGCTTCGGTCGAGACGTCGATTCCCATCGCCAGGACCTTCCGTGCAGCCAGCTCCGCGACGAGGCGACCCGGCCCGCAGCCGATGTCGATCGTGGCTTGGTTGCACGGGTTGATGAACAGCGCACAATCCGCCTGATCGGGGGCTGCCGACCACTGATCGACAGCGAACGGCTGGGACTCACCCCCGTGGTCGACGACGTGCGCCACCTTGCCTGCGAATGCCTCGTCGTACGCGCTCACCGCCTCGAACACCAGGGTCATGCGGCGACCTCGACGTTCCGTACGGCGTGAGCCAGCCGCGAGGTGCGGCTCTCCTTCGCGATCGCCAGCGCGTCGTCCCAGGTGTCCATGTCGCGCACCACCCGCAGGCGTACGACCTCGCCGCCGAGAGCGTCCTCGGTCTGGGTTCCGGTGTCACCCTGCGACATCGCGACCCGCTTCAAACCGTGTGCCTCAGCGGAGTCTGCCAGCCCGAGCAGCCACCAACCCCCATCAGCGGCAGGCCCGATGACGGGGAATCCGGAGCGTAGGGCGTCGCCAGCGGCGAGGTAGTCGCTGACCCCGAGCTGCGGGGTGTCCATCCCCACCTGCACGACCCCACGGCCGACGTCAGCATCAACGTGCGCGTGTGCGAGCCGTTCGCCGAGGCTGCCTCCGCGTTGGCTGATGACCCGGCACCCGGCGAGCGCCGAGGCGATCTGATCCGCCCTCGCGGCCTGACCCAGGTCACCTGTCATTGCCACGACTACCGGCCATCCGACCTCAATTGCCGTCGTCAGGGTGTCCAGCAGAGCTGCCGCCGCGAGATCGGCAGCCGCGGCGTTGCCGATGGTGGCGGCGATGCGCGTCTTGGCGAGGCCCGGGACGGGCGCTTTGGCGACGATCAGCAGAGTCGGCTCGCTCATCGCAGCACCTTGGCGAAATCCTGCACCACACGAGCCGTACCCCGCACCGATCCGGAGACTTTGGACTTCGTACCAGCGGCTCGACGGTCGTAGGCCACGTCGAACTCACGGACTGTCCACCCGGCACGGGACGCCCTCAGCATGAGCTCGAGTGGATAGCCGAATCGGCGATCCTCGACGGCCAGCGCCAGCAGATCTTCGCGACGACACACCCGCATGGGTGCCAGGTCGTGGATGGGGAATTCCGAACGACGCCGAATCCAGGTGGCAAGGAGCTGCGTCCCCAACCTGGCGTGCCACGGCCAAACACCGCGTCCGATCGGACGACGTCGGCCCACAGCCATCGTCACCTCCCCCGATTGCACGAGTTCAAGCATGGGCACCAGATCGGTCAACCGCATCGACGCGTCACCGTCGATCACCGCCACGAACTCCGCCTCGGCGGCCAACACTCCGGCATGAACGGCCGCCCCATAGCCCGGCTGCGCTTCGTCGACGACCGACGCACCCAACGAGCGAGCGACGTCCGCCGTGCCATCTCTCGAACCGTTGTCCACGACGATGGCCCGCCAGCCCGGTGGCACCTCGGCGAGCACGAACGGTAGAGCGGCGGCTTCGTCGCGACACGGAATCACCACATCGCAGCTGCTCGGATCCATGGTTCGACGCTATGCAAGCCAACGCACGACCACCACATCTATGGGGTGACGGACCCGTGACATCAGGACTCGGCAGCCCGCAGGACTGCCCCACCCAACTTAGGCTGGCGAGCGTGCCTGCTTCCCTGTCCTCCACCCGCGCCGCCTTGGTCTCGGCAGCCGCGGGGCTGGCGCTCGTCGGGGTCGCGATCGCCGTCCCGGCGTGGACCGGTGAGGACGTACGGGTGCACTGGCCGCCACTTCATGCTGACTGGGATCCTCGCTTCGGATTGCTCACCCTGCCCGCGATCGCCATCGGCCTGATTCTCTGGACAGCGCTCCCTCGGATCGCCGAGCGAGCGACCTGGCGAGTGTTGCTGGTGACCGCGTTTGCCGGAACCTGGATCTGGACCATGGCACTGGCGATGACAGAAGGCTCGGACGGATTGGCGCGCGTCTTCGAAAGACCGGGCGAGTATGTCTACGATGCGCAGCGGGTCGACTCGATCGCGACGATGCTGCAGACATTCGTCGACCACATACCAATGGATTCGCCGGACAACTGGCACACCCACGTCGCCGGCCATCCGCCGGGAGCGCTGCTTTTCTTCGTGCTGCTGGATCGCCTCGGCATCACCGACCCGTTCTGGATCGGCGTCGCCGTCGTCACGATTGGCAGCACCGCCGCCGTCGCCGTGCTGGTGACTCTCAAGACGCTCGGATCCGCAAACCTCGCGCGTCGCGCCATGCCGTGGATCGTGCTGGCACCGACTGCGGTGTGGATGGGCGTCGACGGCGATGCGCTGTTCACAGCGGTCGCCGCGTGGGGCATCGCGCTGCTCGCTATCGCGGCCGTCTCCCGACGAGCCCTACCCGCCATCGCTGCCGGGCTGCTGTTGGGTCTGTGCGTCTACCTTTCGTACGGGCTGGTGCTGCTCGGCATCCTCGCCGTTGCAGTACTGATCATCGCCCGGACGTGGAAGCCGCTGCCGTGGGCGCTCGGCGGCTCAGCGGTGGTCGCCGCGATCTTCACCGCAGTCGGTTTCGCGTGGTGGGAGGCGTACCCAGTACTGCGAGAGCGCTACTACGACGGCATTGCCTCTGAACGGGCGTACTCCTACTGGGTGTGGGCGGACTTCGCCGCTTGGACATTTACCGTGGGTCTGGTCGTCTGGGCGGCGTTCCCCCGGGCTGCCCGCGCATTCCGGGAGGGAGATGTCTTGGCTCGCCTCGCCGGCGCAGCCCTGCTGACTGTGCTCGTCGCGAGCCTGTCTGGCATGAGCAAGGCCGAGGTCGAGCGCATCTGGCTGCCGTTCACGATCTGGATTGTCGCCCTCCCGACACTCCTCCCAGCACGGTGGCATCGTCCCGCCCTTCTGTCCCAGGTCGTCCTCGCCCTGTGCGTCCAACAGCTGCTGCTGACAAGGTGGTGAGCATGGTGATCGGCGCACGACCTCACGTACTCGTGATCGAGGACGACCTGGCGATGCGTGACGTCCTGCGCCGCTACCTGGAACAAGAGTCGTACGAGGTCACGGTCGCCACGGACGGCCGCGACGGACTTGCCGCCGCCCGCGACCTGTCCCCCGACCTGATCGTGCTCGACGTGATGTTGCCTGAGGTGAACGGACTCGACATCTGCCGGCAGCTCCGTGAGACCGACGGCTCGGCCGTGCCGATCATCATGCTGACGGCGTTGGGCGAGACTGACGACCGAATTGCCGGGCTGACAAGCGGCGCTGACGACTATGTGACCAAGCCGTTCAGCGTCAAGGAGCTCACTTTGCGCATCGGCTCGGTCCTACGTCGCAGCCTCGCCCCAGCTGAGAACAGAACGGTCGACGGGCTGAGAACCGACGGCGACCTGACGCTCAACCCCATCGCCCGCGAAGCGCTCCAGTCAGGGGTCGCGCTCCCCCTGACATCACGCGAGTTCGACCTGTTGCACTTTTTCCTGAGCCATCCGCAAGAGGTGTTCAGTCGCGAGGATCTCCTCAAGCACGTGTGGGGTTGGGAGTTCGGCGACCACTCGACGGTCACCGTGCACGTCAAACGACTGCGCCACAAGATCGAGGCCCGCCCGGCCGATCCCAAGCGGATCGTCACCGTCTACGGTCTCGGCTACCGCTGGGACCCGGTGACATGAACTCCGACACCTTGAATGCGCTCTTCATCGGGCTCCTCAGCTCACTGGGCATCGTCGCCATCGGCGCTTTCGTGCTCCGCCGGCTGCAGGCTCGCGCATTGACAACCTCGATCGTCCTGCTGACCCTGGTGCCCCTCGTCGCGATCATCGTCGGGGTGGTCGGCACGAGCCAGTTCATGTTCACGACGGAACTGCGCCGTACCGCCACCGTCTGGCTCGTCGTGACGGCGGTCAGCGTGCCCAGCGCCATCGTTCTCGGCAGTTCATTGGCCCGCAAGATCGTCTGGGAGCGCGAAGCGCTCGAGCGGGAACGCAGCGCCGAGCGGTCGCGCCGGGAGTTGCTCGCCTGGCTGAGTCACGACCTTCGTACACCGATCGCCGGTGTGCAAGCCATGACGGAGGCGCTTGAGGACGGCGTCGTGTCGTCGCCCGAGGACGTCAAGCAGTACGCCCAGCTGATTCGTTCCGAGACTCTGCGACTTGCCTCCATGATCGACGACCTGTTCGAGATGTCTCAGATCAACGCCGGAACGCTGTCTCTTGACGTGGGTCCCATCACGGTCGACGACGTCGTACGCTCTGCCGTCGAAGCCGCGGCACTCACGGCTGAACGCCGCGGCGTGCAGGTCACCGTCAACGGCCGGCCACACGGAACGCTCGCTGTCGGCGCAGCTCCCGAGCTGATGAGAGTGCTGCACAATCTTCTTGGGAACGCCATCCGGCACACGCCCGACGGGGGCACCGTCAGAGTGTCGATCGGATCCGACCGGTCAGAGGTGTGGCTCCGGGTCGAAGACGCGTGCGGGGGGATCCCGGACCACGACCTCGCCAAGGTCTTCGACATGGGATTTCGCGGCACTGCGGCGCGCGGGTCCCAGGGGGAAGGCGCGGGCATGGGTCTGGCGATAGCCCGCGGGCTCCTTGACGCGCAATCTGGCCGGATCGACGTCCGCAACCACGAGTCCGGGTGCCAGTTCGAGATCCGCCTGCCTGCTGCTTGAGGACGTGGCTCAACGACGTCGCAGCGGATCGGTCGCCAGACGAGCCAGCCCCTCCTCTGGGTGGACTTCGGCGAGGAAGCCCAGTCCATCGGCGGCGGCCTTCGGAGAGGCGACCACATGGCGTACGTCGAAGCGCCGATAGTCGCCTATGACAACAGGAGCGTCTCCGCCGGCAGCGTTCGAAAGTGTCGCGGCCATCTGCCCGATCGTGAAGGGATGCCCCGACGCGACGTTGTATGCCGTCACTCCCGTCCCGTGCCGGGCCACCTGCTCGATCGCGAGAACGTTGGCGCGGGCCACGTCGCTGACGTGGACGAAGTCGCGCATCTGAGCGCCGTCTTCGAAGACCTTGGGCGCTTCGCCGCGCGCGATCGCGGAGCGGAAGATCGCTGCGACGCCGGCATAGGGTGTGTCCGCGGGCATACCCGGGCCGTAGACGTTGTGATAGCGCAGCGCGATCGCCCGGGCGTCCTCAAGCGTGCACCAAGCCCCGACGTAGTGCTCCTGCGCAACCTTCGAGGCGGCATAGCTCGTGCGCGGCAGGAACGGTGTGTCCTCGGCGATCTGACGCCACTTGATGTCACCGCCGCAGATCGGGCAGAGCGGATCGAAGCGCCCAGCCTCGAGATCGTCCTCCCGGCGCGCGGCCGGCGGCACGTCCCCGTCCTGTGGGCACGTGTAGCGGCCGTCGCCGTACACCACCATCGACGAGGCAAGTACGAGATGTTTGACACCAGTGCGAGCCATTGCCGCCAGGAGGTGAGCAGTTCCGGCGTCGTTGTGCTCGGCGTAGCCGGGGAGGTCCTGCGCATCGATGCCATTGCCGACCATCGCCGCCTGGTGGCATACGACGTCGACGCCTTCGAGCAGCTGGTCCAGCGGATCGTGTCGTATGTCGCGACGTTCGATACCTGGTCCGACGATTGGCCTCTCGCCGTGAGCCATGGACAAGAATCCGTCGACCGCGACGACCTCGTGTCCGGCGATTTTGGCCAGGTCGACGATGTGGGCACCGATGAACCCCGCTGCCCCCGTGACCAGAACCTTCACGGAAGCTCCATCGGCAGGTTCATGCCATCAACGGCGTGCGAGCACAGGCAGTCGCGCTCGGTACCGAGGCCGCCGATCACGTCGGTCAGAACCGATTTCAGCGTGTCTGTGTGGGCGGCGAACACTTCGAAGACAGCGTCGACGCTCACTGCCGTTGCTTCATCGACGCCCGCATCGTGATCGGTGACCAGGCAGACCGTGGCGTAGCAAAGGGTCATCTCGCGGGCGAGGATCGCTTCGGGGTGGCTCGTCATACCGATCACGGCCCACCCCTGCGCGGCATACCAGCGAGACTCCGCGCGTGTCGAGAAGCGTGGGCCCTCGATCACCACCAGCGTGCCGCCGTCGACGGGGTCGTTCGCGGCGAGACCGTTGAGCAGGTGACCGCGCAGCCGTGAGCAGTAGGGATCGGAGAACGACACGTGGCAGGCGCCTTCGTCGTAGTACGTCTGGATCCGCGCGGTGGTCCGGTCGACCAACTGATCCGGCACAAGGAACGTGCCCGGCCCGTGTTCGACCTGCAGTCCGCCGACCGCGCAGGGAGCAAGCACCTGCCGTACGCCGAGACTTCGCAGCGCCCACATGTTGGCGCGGTAGTTGACCTGGTGGGCTGGGAACTGGTGGTTGGCGCCGTGCCTCGGCAGGAATGCGACAGCACGATCGCTGACCTTGCCGATCGCGATCGGAGCCGATGGCTTTCCATACGGAGTCTCGATCTCGATCTCTCGTGGATCGTCAAGGAAGGTGTAGAAGCCGGAGCCGCCAATCACGGCGATGTCAGGACGTTCGAACTCGCTCATGTCCCGAGCATGTCATCCGCGCGTCCGTTCGGGCCGATCGAACTCAGACCGTCACGGACTCGTCACGGACTCGTCACGACAAGAACCCGGGAAACACTGAAGCCCAGCTCCGTGACGGAGCCGGGCTTGTCGTGTGGCCGGTGCAGGGTCGCTCCCGTCGCTGCGTCTTTCAGCCTCACTTCTGGTCACGTTCCTCGGGCCCCAAGCCCACCCGATCGATGCCACGCGCTAGCGTCCTCCCATGGAAATTTCTGGAGCATCTGCCATCGTCACCGGAGGCGCGTCGGGCATCGGCGCCGCTGTAAGCCGTCAACTCGCCGCCAAGGGCGCGCTCGTTGTCGTCGCCGACCTCAAGGAGGACGACGGCCAATCCCTCGCGCGCGAGATCGGGGGCGTATTCATCCGGGTCGACGTGACCGACACCGAACAGATCAAGACTGCGATCGCCGCCGCCGAGGAACTCGCTCCCCTGCGAGTGCTCGTCAACTCAGCCGGAATCGGCTGGGCCCAGCGCACGATCGGCCGCGACGGCACCTTCGACTCCGCACACGACCTGGATGCTTACAAGAAGGTCATCCAGATCAACCTGATCGGCACCTTCGACGCAACACGCCTGGCCGCGACGGCAATCAGCCGCACCGATCCACTGGAGTCCGGAGAACGAGGCGCCATCTGCAACCTCGCCTCGGTGGCTGCTTTCGACGGCCAGATCGGCCAAGCCGCCTACTCCTCGTCCAAGGGTGGCGTCGTCGGGATGACCCTGCCGATCGCCCGCGACCTTGCCGCGTCCGGTATCCGTGTCAACACCGTCGCTCCCGGCCTGATCGACACCCCGATCTACGGCGAGGGTGAAGCCTCAGAGGCGTTCAAGGCCAAGCTCGGCGAATCGGTCAACTTTCCGAAGCGACTCGGATTTCCCGACGAACTTGCCAGCATGGTCATCGAGTGCGTCACCAACTCGTACATGAACGGCGAGACGGTTCGCGTCGACGGCGCAATCCGGATGCCTCCCAAGTAGGTTTACGAAACTCTGGAAACACTGAAGCCCGGCTCCGTGACGGAGCCGGGCTTTTGTGTGGCAGGTGCAGGGTTCGAACCTGCGTAGGCGTTGCCGTCTGATTTACAGCCCGTGCCCACCGCTCCCCTGACCAGCAGCGATACCGGCAACTGGCCGGGCTCACCCCAATATTCCCCCCAGATTCTCGACCTCAGTCGGACGCAGACACCGCCGTACGTACACCTGTGTCGAGCGAGTCGACACCAAGTGTCAACACTCCGCCGGTCCGAGTGGGTTCGTCATGTCAGGTTTCCCTGGCATCGCCTTGACCCTGTCACGGATCAAGCCGAGAAACTCGTCGGTCCCAACAGCCCGCTGACCATGGGTTTGGCGTTGTGGCGTGGCAGGCTCGACCCAGGTATGTGCTGAGTGAGTGGGCATCATTGGAAGCGGTCATCTTCCCGATCGCCTGCCTACGAGGACTTCCCACAATGGGCTAGATTCCGTCGACCTGGACGAAAGTCTCAACGAACGACACCCCCAGAGCGGCGGTCAAGAGCACCGACCAGAGGATCCATGTAGCCGAGCCTCGCGACATACACAATAGGGAGGCTAGGCACCCTGCCGCAGCGAGTAACACCATGAATACACGCATCACAATCTCCGTGAAGCGAGGCTGAACGCCAAGTTCTGACCACCCGGCCAACAGACCAACGGAATCGAGCGCGGCAATAGCCCCAAACGCTGAGCAGACTACAACCAGAACCAGTCCGAGCGCCCAAGCGTACCTTTTCGGTCCGCCAGATCGGTTGTCCATTCGCACCTCAAGCTCCATTTCACCAGTACCAAAAACGAACTCGAGAGTACGTGGTTTCCATCCGTTCGTAGACTCCGCCGGTTGTGGAGTAGCACCACGAGAGGATGGCATAGCACATCCACCTCTTCATACCGATGACATCCTTCTCCTGCGTCTGAGCTGCAACTATCCGACCTGAGGCGGCGTTGTAGACCATTCGGATCCTGTAGTACGACTTGTACTTAAACTTGATCTCAATCCGAACTTTTGTGACAGCGCCCACAAGGTACTTGTTCACCCACCCAGGGACTTTGCCCTTAAACGAGAAAACACTCTTGCGCTTTGAGTACGACGTGCCAATGTATCTCCATTTCGACCACTTGCCATACTCGAGCGCAGTTCCGAGCAGATCAGACTGATTGATCGGATCAGCCGGATAGATGTATGTGTTGTCATTGCCACCAGCGATGGGGTCTCGCGATAGGAACCGTCCCGTGATGGGGTTATAGAGCCGAGCCCCCATCAGGGTCAAGCCACCAACACCATCTGCGGATCGCTGGTGTGCGCCAAGTGGGCCGTACGTACCACCAAACTGCGGCATGTCTGCATGGGGGAGTCCGTATTCAGTGAACTCTTGATAGTTCTGCAGCCCAAGTCCGCCCCCAGAAATTGGCAGTGTGCTAACGATGTCCCCGACCATGTCCGTAATTTGCAGGCGGCTTGTTCCGTCCGACCCCTGTTCTATTGCGAGTTGACCGTCGGGGCCGCTGACCCAGCGTGTCCAGGTATTCGTCCAGGACGTAGATCCATCGGGGCGAGTTGCGGTGTCCACCCAACTCGGGGAGTCACTGTTATCAGCGTAGTGATTCGTCGCCTCCTTCAAATCGACGCCACTTGTGGCGCTTGTCGTCGTCGAGATGCGCGAGGCGGCATCGAGCGTGTGTGTGTTGGATTGCGTCCCCTGCTCGATCTTCGCGACCATCTCGTTCGAGTGATAGTCGATTGAGGCTGCCGAGCCAGCCGGCTGATCTGTATCGACGGCCGGCAGCGTGCGAGTTCGCCCGAGATCGTCGTAGGCGTAGCCGCTGTCGGTGATCTTGGAGTCCGCGTCAAATGTGCTCGTATCGGTCACCGGAGAAGCGTCAGTGCAGGACCCGTCGCCGGTAGGGGCCGATGTCTCAAGCTTCGTCCGATTGGAGTCAAGGCTGAACTCGTACTTGCGTGTCGTGCACCCACCAAGGAAAAAGTGGTCCTTGACCTCGACTAGTCGGTCCCGGCCGTCGAACTTGAACTCCTTGTGAGTCAGTACCGACTGGGCTAACCGAATCCGACCCTGAGCGTCGTATTGGGCGAGCTGTCCAGTGAGGACCACCCCATCGCGGCTGTACACAAGCGCAGTTTGCCTGTCTACGTGGTCGTAGGTCGACTTGGCGATGATGCCCCCTGGCATTTGCCGTTCGATCTCATTGCCGCCTGTGTCATATGCCGACTTGAATTCGTCAGGTCCACTGGGCAGGCCGACGTCCAACTTGGTGACTAGACCGCGACGCTCTACCTCCCCACGGGCATCTGAGCCGTCATAGGTGTACGTATAACTTCCCTTGCCGTCATCGAGAGTATGAACTCTTCCTGCAGCATTGTAGGAAATGGTCGCGGTGTTGCCTTGGCCGTCAGTACGAGTGAGCATTCTCCCCCAATCGTCATAGGTGGTGGCGATCGTCGATCCACCGGCCGCAAAGCTAACCTGCGCACCGGTTGAGGGCGAATAGGAGTATGTGGTGTCGGGAACCGCTTGATCTCCAGACGGAGCGCCACCCACGTTCACTTTGCTCTGAGTGACTCGGCCGACGGAATCGTAGATCTCAACTGATGTTCGGGTCATGGAGCCCGCGGCCTCGATATTCCGTGTCTCGTTTTGCAGGTAGTCGAACCCTGTGGAAGTAGTGACGGGTGAGTTGCCGCCTGCGGGACCAGTCTGACAGACCAGGTCCACCCACTCGGGGCGGTTGCGGCAGCCTGCGATCGGACTGGAACCATCTGCTGTGAAGTAGTGCATAGTCGTTGATCGGGCATCGCTACCTGCACCGTCGTGGCTTGCCACGCCTTGCGGTGTGCGGGTTTCGATGAGCATTCCACGAACGTCGTATCGATTGAGTTCGGTGGACCATCCGCCGCCAAGCTGAGTCGAGATTCGACTGGCCAAGCCCTGCTCCCACCCATCCGCGTCGCTAGACTCGACCTTGTCGTATCGATAGCGAGTCTTCCTGGTGTCGTATTGGGTCGTCCCGGCCAACATGGAGTTGCGCTCCTCAACCACGAGGTTCGGTTTCGGGTCATTAGGGTCGGTCGACGGAGTAGGTCGGCCTGGGACAGGCACACTCTCAGATGTCGCCTCATCGTCATACACATACTCAGTTACCGGCCGCCCAGTGAGACCGGTGCCGTTTTCCAAAATCACGTAGCGCAGAGGCGCGATGGAAAACTCCTCTCTCGTGCCGTCCGCGCTGTACCCGTGGAGCGTGCCCATGAGGTTTCGGATGGCCCAGGGGTCGAGGTTCGCCGCACGACTGGCATCCAGTGCGTGGGCATCGAGGCTCCAGGTGAGATTCCCGCGAGTGTCGTGCGCTTGCGAATCGATCAGCCATTCTCCCGCACCGAAATGCGTCGTGTTCGTGACGACTCCATCGCGCGTGAAGTAGAAGATGTCGGCATACCGGTAGTCCGAAGTGTCGGGTGCATCCGGACCGAACACTGCGGTTCCGCGCAGGGGCGCAACCGGTTGCTGCCACGCCGATACGCCTTGGCTACTGAGGTCAGGCAAGCCGCTCCCGCTGGTTGCGACGTCGTACTTCAGTCGCCATGTCGCCGTGCCGCCCACAGCGGAGTCCTGCTGCCGTGTGATCGTCTCGAGTTCACCCGTTGATTTGAGATTGAACTCCCAGGGCTTCAGCCCTGGTGTTTGGAGGGTATCCAAGTATGTCTGACCACCCACGACCTGATAGCTGTACTCGCTCTCCAAGGGCCCGGATCCACTGGTCAACCGCGGGTCCCAGGAAGCAGTCAGTTTGCCACCGGAGTCGTAGTCATATCGGACAACAGTCGTCGTGCTCATTGCGCCCGTGCCAGGCGCACCGTTGCTTCCGGGTTGAGGGTCCCAAGTCTTGAAGTCGACCTTGTCGAGACGCTTCTCCCCAGCGACCGTCACGTAGTCGAGCAACAGTGCGCTACAGCCGCGGTTCTGAGTGGTGGCATTGCAGGTCACCCCAGTTGGCCCGTCGTACATGCCGGTCACAAGGCCATTGCTGTCATGCGTGTAGGTGATTGGCGGGTCAGCTGTCGGATCGTCGACCTTCTTGATCGTCCAGGTGTCACCGGAAATATGCTCCCAAACGGTCGCCGCGCCTTCGGTGTCGGTGAGCACCAGAGTCTTGGGCGTGCCGGCGACGATTTCGAGCTTCTCGTTCAACGTTTCAGCCTCACCCTGAGGCTCGTATATGCCGACAGCCTGCGCTCCCTTGCTGCCAGACTCATGACTGTAGATCGTTGACGCGCCATCGACGATCAATGTGATCGTGCCGTTTGACGCCGTCTCATCAACAACAGTCGCGGTTCCCAACCCCGTGGGGGGACCGTCGAGGTTCGCTGACCAACCCGGGCCGAATACCGATTCGGACGCAGATGTAGGGCCTTCGTAAGACTTGTAACTACGCGACAGAGTCAATCCGGGTACTTCTACATCGGTCATACCGAGCTGGAACTCGCCCGTGTGGAGCGCGACCTCCGCCGGTCCCACTGAAGTGGTGGGAAACGTGCCACCAAATGCGTGGGGCACGAGAGCAAGACTGGTAACAACCGTGCAGCGGTCGGGGCCCGAGCTGAAGCTGAAGCAGACACGCGCCTCCACGAGCGACGGATTTTGAGCGCCGGACTCTTCTGCCGCAGCCCAACTAACCACGCCGGTTCGCGACATGTTGCCTTGAGTGGTGGTTGCGCCAGCCCACGCGCTACCGCCTTGACTAACCTCCGTGGCATCGATCCAGGTCGTGTCACCGGCGAGGCGCCACTGCAACTTGGCGTTCGTAGCACCAGACTTCGATGTTGCGTTCACGGAGAACCGATTGACCGATCGTGTGCCGCTGAGGGGGCTTGTGAGCGCACCATCGCCGATCCCGAAGGTGTGGCTCTTAGCACTGCCGTTTCCGGCTTTGTCCCAGGCAGTCACGTCGAGGTCAAACATTCCGTTGGTCGGCAAGTCGAACGACTTTGACGTTGTTCCGCTCGACAATGCTGGGAATTCGACCTGTTCACCGTTCAAGATCGCGCCGACCTTTTCGGTGCCTGATCCGGCAGTGATGGTGCAGGTGCTGGCGGTCGCTGGGCGCGTGTCGTACCAGGCATCAGCGGTCGTTGAAGTACACGCGATTGTCGGGGCCGCGGGAGCCGTCGTGTCCACAACGACAGTGGTGGCGGGTGACCAGGCCGAGGTCAACGCCCCGTCGCTCACTCGCCACTGCGAAAGGTATGTACCTGCGGTTAACGCCGTCGAAGGTTTGCGCGTGACGCGGGTGCCAGAAGGGACAGGACTAAGCGTCGCGGAGTCGACTGTTACGCCAGCCTTCGTGAGCTTGAACTCGGCCTCCACCTGGCTGCCGTCTGCATCGGCGACACCGGCGGCGAAAGTTGGCTTGGTTGCCGAGGTGAGGAGGTCAGAGCCATCCTGCACAGTCGGAGTGACTTCAAGATTGGACGGGACGCCTGGCTTGGTGTTGTAGGTGATTGAAAGCTTCGGCGCCTTGGCGGCGTCCCCATTCTCCATGGAGTGGAAGCGTCGGAATCCGGATGCGGCTGACTCGTTGTCAGCCTTGATCTGAACACCGAGATTTGCTGCTCCGCCAATCCAATCGTTGACAATGGCGGTTGCGTCGAACGACACAACACCCTCGGCAGGACACGCAGACGCACCAAACGACTGTGACGACGACGTGCCCGAAGACGCAGTGGCTGGCTGCGTGCTCCAGGTGATCGCGCCGGGAGTCCAGCTGCCAGTGATCTGGCGCATCGTCAGATCGGTACCAGTGCATGCACCCGTCGCGTAGTTCGTCAGGTCAACCGTTGCATCCGAAACCACAACATCCGAAGACAGAGAGGAAACGTCGAAGTTCAAGTACGACCTCGCCTTCACGACACCCAGGGAGCTGCTGCCGACCTGAAGCTGGGTGGAGGCGATCTGACTCGAGGAATTCAGAAGCGAATCGACCCAAGTGTCGGACGCAACGTTGAGCACAATTGATGGGTCCACCGTCACAGGAAACTCAGTCTTGGGGTCCGTGAGGAACTCCATGCTCGGCCGCAGCACGAGCGCGCCCTCCACCAACTTCGCCTCAACGGGTACTGCAGTCTTGTCTTCTGCTTCAGACGAATCCCACATCACCGGGGCACTCGACGAAGCGACGACCTTCTTGCCCGACTTGAAGAGCATCGAACCGTTCTCGGCCATCGTGGCTTCGAGGCCCTCGAGCTCAAGTGGGAACGCGAATTCAAAGGGGTCAGCATCTGCTGACGGGCGCTCGTCCACGACCACAGAGAAGTTGAATCCCCCAGGGAACGACCGGATGACCAGGTCATTGCCCCCTGCGGCCGACTTGTACGTAAGCGTGGAGTCCTTGATCGTTGGAGCGGGCAGATTCTTGTCGATCTTGACGCCGACCGACCTGTCCTTGCCGGACCGCAGTGTGCCCACAGTCTTGTCACCACCATCAGAGAAGGTCACATCTTCCCCGCTCGCTCCCGGCTTGATCTTCCCCTCCTCGCGAACGAGCTCTGTGTCCAGTGGAGCAAGCTCTCCCTTGCTGTCTTTCGTCTGAGTCGGGCCAGCGAATGTCTCGGTCGTCCACGATCCGTCAGGGTTAGCGAAGCTTGACGAGCTCTCCGTTCGAGCTGAGAGGTCTTCTACGCGGGACTTCTGTGCTTGCGCTGTCGACATCGCCGATACACGGTCGGGGCGCGACGCCACTTTCGAAGACTTCGCGTCTCCGTCCGACTTCTCCGGCGTGGTTTCCAAAGCGCTCGCACTTAGACCGCTGCCGACTAGTGACAGCGCCACCAGGATCGCAATACTCCGTAGAAGCGTCCGGCCTAGCGCGCCTGCCTTCGAAGAAGGTTGGTTGTTGTGCAAAGAACTCGTGAAATTCATGAGACTCCGTCAGCTTGCGCCAGACTCGACGCGTCGGCCCCCCGGGACCAATGCCCGTAGTGCCGAGTTGAACGCGAAACACGCACGCTTCAGCCGCCAAGGGTGTACTTCACTGACTCATCGCGCTTCGGCACCAGAATTCACAGCTGACTGCGAAAATGTTTTGAGAACATGAGATCCACCCTGACCCGGAACGCCGGACCTGTCGTTGGGCGCTGAGGCTAGGCAGATCCGCTCAGGCGGAGTAGGCCACGATCTCGGTGCCTTTCGAACACTTGTCCCCGGCAACGGAGACCGGGAAACCGTACTGCTTGAAGGCATCGCATTGGGGGTAGACCTGCCCTCCAAGCACCTTCCTCCACTTGCCATCGACCTTGGCCCAATAGAGACGGGCGCCCGTGCATGCTGCGAATTCGACCCTGCCCGCGGCGTGTCCAGCAGGGTCTATGACGTCGACGATGAGTTGATCCTTTGGATGGCAATCGGTCATCGCCGTGCCGGAGGCAGTCTGCTGCTTCAGCAGCTCGGCAGCGATGAATGCCTTGAATTCCTCGGGCACACCGTCGAGCTTTGACGTGTCAGCCGGACTCTCGAGCACGACGCCGCCCTCGCCATTCGCGTCTGCGAACCGGACCAAGTGGTGCTGTGCCGGGATTGTCGAGGCAGAACTGGATGCACCAGTCGGCGAAGGGTCAGGTTTGCCAGGTGAATCCGACCCGCATCCGCTCACGAGTGCCAACACCGCGCCGAGCGCGGCCAATACAGTCACGGCTTTGGGATGCATCTGCCAATGCTGGCACATCGCGGCGAAACCCCTTCAAGCGTTCAGGATTTCATCCCACAAGTCGCCCTATTTTCACTGAAATTCAACAAGTTTCTTTGCCTCTGGCGTGGGAAACTTTGGTCGCGCGAATCGTGACAGCTGACCCGTGAATTTCGACGGGTTGCCGCGATGAACGGGCATGACAAACCCACAGAAAAGTCGGCGTCCACGCCGCATCGCATTCACCATTTTGGCTGCATTCTTGGCTGCGGCTCTACCTGGGCCGGCTCAGGCCAGCGGTCCGGCGGTTCAATCAATTGGGCAGTGTCCGAGCGGATACTTCTGCGTCTGGAGCGGCACCAGCTTCACCGGAACGATCTGGAAAACGAACGTGACAAGCTCGTACAAGAGCATCGG
>NZ_JAKFEL010000193.1:0-7980 GCF_036675695.1 Aeromicrobium sp. | reverse complement strand
TGGCGATCTGCCACTCGGCGAGTTCGGGACCGATCAGGGAATTGCCCGAACCCGATCCGATGATGGCCAAGTCATAGTGAGTCACTGTCGCGACCCTAGCCATACGGCCCCATCGTGACGATCCCTTCGATCGCTGGAACACCGTCCGCACTCCACGAGCCCGTCATTCTGGGTGCCGTGTCGCGACGGAATTGGGCCAGGCCCGCTGGCACCGATTCGTGCAGCAGATCCCGGCCACCACCGCATTGGTTGAGTCCGCAGTCACGGTCGAGCGGAACGCGGCATGAGCAGGCGTCAGTCCGCAGTGGGACCGACGAAGACCGCCACGTCGGAGAGTGCATCCTCAGCAGTACCGGCGAGCACGGGGTCATGCGTGAGCCCAGTTAACAGGCTCACTACCTCCTGCCCCGCGACGCCGTGAATGCGGGCAATGTGACCCAGACAAGTAACGGCCAGTCGGCGCAGACCCAGGTCGCCGTCAGTGACGATTTCCATACAACGAGCCTGCAACCAAGCGGCGTCGTCATCTGCGTGCACGATTCCTAGCAACGCTCTCGCTAAGGCTGAAGAGTCCCCGGTCGCCTGCGCCGCCACGAACCGGGCTCGCGCTTCGTCGTGGGCCATCAGGTCATTGTCACGCACGAAGGCCGATGCCTGACTTTCGGGATGTGCGTGCGGTTCCGACCTGGTTCAGACGCGGCGCTGTGACGCACCTCGGAAAGCGTCCGTTGGTTCAGGCCAGCCGTACGGTCAATTGCCCGTTGGTGTGAAGTTTGGACGCCACCTTGTCGCTCCGCGACTCGACGAACTCTCGGAAGCTAGTGAACCCGAGCGACTTCTCGGTGAAGGCCGGATCCATTCGCTGCATTTGGCTCTTGACCCCGGCGGCGTGGACCCAGTCGTCATCGCTCTTCTGCAGACCGACCCGGATCGCACGCACGAGCAGGTCGGTTGCCTCCTCCGCTTGGGGGACCCGGGCGGCAGAGTTCTTTGCGGCGGGAGTCTTCTTGGTGACTGACTTCTTGGCCGGCGTTTTCGCAACTACCTGGTCGGCCTCCGGCTGCGGGGTGACCCCGGGCAGGTGGGCGTAGTCGATGAACTCGTTGCAGGCTGACACCAACGCCTTGCTTGTCGACCCGGCAACGCCGATCCCCACTACATAGCGACCAAGTTGCTTACAACTCTGCGCGAGTGGGACATAGTCGGAGTCTCCGGCGACAAGAACCACGTGCGAGATCTCGGGATGGCGCATGAGGTCCTCAACAGCGTCTACGGCGAGCCGGATGTCAGCTCCGTTCTTGACGCCAGATGCGGTGAACAACTGAACGAGATGAAGCGCTCTCCCCATCAGTTCATCCTTGTACGCGGCATTCGCGGGAACCGACCAATCGGCGTAGGCCCGGCTCAGCGACACGCTGCCGAAGGATGCGGCGTAGTCGATGACTGCCCCGATATCGACTTGGGCCGTGGCCAGCTTCACGTCGATCGGTTCTGTCGGAGTCGCGGACCTCCCACGCTTACGCGGATCGTCCTTCCGCCACGCCTGCTTGCCATGAATGTCGTCGTAACGGGAAATGACCACGTTGTCGAAGTCGATGTAGACAGCAACCCGTTCGCTCATGGCGCGAGCCTACGACCCGCTGACGACAGGCGCCGCCGGGAACGGGCGACTAGGTATCCCAAGACTTCTGGGCAGCGGCCGGCCCCCATGTCTCGATCAGGTTTGGCGACGTGCATGCCGTACTGGGTAAGCGCCGACGCGGCGGTATGACGCAATCCGCTCGCGCGGGCTGGCAAGAATTGTTCGAGGTCGGAGGTGGTGGTGACTGCTAGGCGAACGCGGTGAACCAGAGCATCGCCAGGCCGAGAAGGAAGAAGACTGGGAGCGCTGCATTCGTGAACGAGGCGTCCAGCGCGATGGCGATGGCAGCAGCCGCGGCGATCAGCGCGCCAGCGACCTGCAGGCGGACTGCGATCTTGCGGCGGGAGATGTCGACCAAGTGGGTCTGCCCGGCGCTGATCGACCACAGAACCAGGCACCCGGCGAGTATCAGAGCGGCGTCGGACTCGACGGTCAACCCGACGATGACAGACGACGCAGCAGCAGCAAGGTAGGCAAGGAAAGCGTAGGTGGCGAGCTTTGTCTCTCTGGGCAGCAGGTTGCGTGCGTAGGAGCTGCACAGCAGGACAGCGTTCATCAAGGGCTCGATTGACCAACTGAGCACGACCAGGGCGACGAGGATCGCGAGGGTGACCTGTGCCCACAGTCGATCGTCGAAGGGTCGCAGTATGCGGCTCGCGATGATTGGCGTGAGCAGAATTGTCCAGCGCGCACCAGATGAAAGGCTGTTCACCCAGTCACCGAAGCGGAGGAACTGACCGTAGAGCGGGTTGCGAGACTTCATCGCAATCGCGAGACCCTCGCGGGAATATTGGTCGGTGGGGTCCAGGCGCAGCGCCGTGCGGTGAGCCTCGACCGCAGACTTACCTCCACCGCGACGTAGTTCCAGCAGGCCACGGTTTTGGTGAGCCTGGATGCTGTCGGGATCAAGACGTAGTGCCTCGGCGATGGCGCGCTCGGCTTCGCTGTAGCGACGGAGCTCGAGGTACGCCGCACCGATCGTGGCGAGGGTCTGGGCGTCTTCGGGGTCGAGGGCACGCGCCCGCTCGAGTGGTGCGAGTGCCTCCTCTGCTCGATCCTGAGCGATGAGCACTGCGCCCTTCTGTCGGTGAATGGCCGGGTGTCCGGGCGCGATTCGCAGCGCGTGCTCGACGGCGCTGACTGCCGCTGGGAACTCCTTGAGGCCGGCCGAAGCCGCGCTGAGGACCAGCAGGCCGTTGAGGTCCTCGGGGTCAGCGGCGAGTGTCTGCCGTGCGAGGTCGCGCGCCTCGGCGTACCGCTCTTGTATGAGAACCGCCCGGGAGAGGTGGCCCAGGAGATCAGCGTTGGCGGGGTCGCCGACGAGGGCTTGGCGGAACAGTCGCTCCGCCTCCGCTGGGCGGCCGAGGTCGAGCAGGGCAAGTGCGCGCTGTGCTGTGCCTACACCGTCGTTCATCGAACTCCCTTTCGCATGGCGGCTCACCGTACTTGACCTCGACCAATGCCCGCGTGGCATCGGGGAAGTTCGAGTAGCGTGCGGCGGGTGACCACGGACGCAGTGATCGAGGCCCTGCGCAATGCGCTTCTCGCTGACCCCTCGAACCATGCGGTGCGTTCCCACCTTGCGGAGCTTCTCGTGGGCGCGGGTCGCGACGAGGAAGCACTCGAGGAGGCCGCGAAGGTTCTGGCGGCGGAGCCCGACAACATTGGTGCGCTTCGCACCGCGGCAACCGCCGCGGCCGCGGCCGGCCAGGCGTCGCGGGCGGCCGGCTACGCCAGGCTCGCTGACGCGTTGGCCCCGGGAGACGGCGGCGAGTCCCACCACGGACCTGGGGATTTCGCGATGGTGGTTCCGGACACCGCTGAGGAGCTCCTCGAGGGCTGGGTCGAGTCCGAGGCGCTCGTCGAGCCCGAGATAGGCCGTCTGTCTCAGGCCACGATCACGCTGAGTGGCGTCGGTGGGCTGGCGGACGTGAAGCGTCGCTTGGAACTGTCCTTTCTGGCTCCGATGCGCAATCCGGAGTTGCGGGTCCAGTTCGGCAAGTCGCTGCGTGGCGGGCTGCTGCTGTGGGGTCCGCCCGGCTGCGGCAAGACCTTCATCGCTCGTGCCCTTGCCGGTGAGCTGGGCGCCAACTTCTACGAGGTCGGGCTGTCCGATGTGCTCGACATGTATGTCGGCAACAGCGAACGCAACTTGTCGAGCATCTTCGACGCGGCGCGTCGCAACCGTCCCTGCGTGTTGTTCTTCGATGAGATCGATGCGCTCGGCCAGAAGCGATCTCACCTGCGACACGGCGGGGCCGCACTGCGCGGCGTCGTCAACCAGATGCTCGCCGAGCTCGACGGTGCCTCGTCTGACAACGAGGGGGTCTTCGTGCTCGCGGCGAGCAACCACCCGTGGGACGTGGACTCGGCACTGCTGCGTCCGGGGCGTCTTGACCGCACGGTTCTGGTGCTCCCGCCTGACCTCGAAGCGCGTGAGGCAGTGCTGAGACTCCACCTGCGGGGACGACCGACGGAATCGATCGACTTCCGCGGACTAGCGAAGGCCACCGACGGCCTTTCCGGTGCCGACCTGGCACTCGCGTGCGAGCAGGCGGCCGAGGCCGCGATGGAGGCATCCATCGAATCGGCGACGGTACGGCCGATCACCCAACATCAGCTCGCGCAGGCCGTGCGCAGCATTCGCCCGAGCATCGGCGAGTGGTTGGAGACGGCCAAGAACTACGCCATGTACGGGAACGACTCGGGCGCTTACGACGAGCTCGCCGCCTACCTCAAGCGCCGACGCCGCTAGCCACGCGGACGTTCCGGATGTCAGCCTGTCGACCGCAGCGCGGAGGTTGAGCGAGGCTCTGGCATCTCGCCTGGATCCTGTGTCCCAGGCGGCGGACTGAGCATCGTGGAGGCCGTCCGTCGATCTGAACGTGGTCGTCCACGCCGGGGATCGCCTCATGCCATGATTCGCGCCATGCGCCTTGCGATTGCTGCCAGCTTCTTCGTTCTAGTCGCTGGCTGTTCCTCAGGTGAGCACGACCAGGATCATCCGAGCACCCGAGTGCCTGGGCCCTCGCAGCAGTCTTCCGCTTCGCTCCTCGACCACACCACGGTCGACCCCGTTGACGCCGAGGTCACCAGGTACCGCGCCGAACTTGTCGAGGTCAGCGGTCTTCTCGTCGGCGACGATGTACGCATCGCCGGAGTCAAAGTCGGAGGCGTCGAGAAGATCGCAATCGAGGGGGACCAGGCCATCGTCACGTTCTGGGTGCCCCAGGAACAGAAGCTGACCGAGACCACCGGCCTCATCATGCGCTACCGGAACCTCAGCGGTCAGCGCTACCTCGCACTGGTGCCGGGGAGCAAGGACGCGGCGATCCAGGCAGCAGACTCGCTGATCCCGTTCGCCCGGACCAGCGCCGGGTTCGACCTGACCGCTCTCCTCAACGGGTTTCGGCCCCTCTTCGCCGTCCTCAAGCCTGCCGACGTCAACGCCCTCGCTGAATCCCTCATCAAGGTCCTGCAAGGGGAGGCGGGCACCGTCGCGCAACTCCTCCAAGAGATCACCGAGCTGGCCAATGACCTCCCTGACCGCGACCAGGTCTTCCACCAGGTGGCAGTGAACCTCATCCCGCTGTTGGAGGAGCTCTCCGGAAACGGAGAGCAGTTCCAGAGCACCGTCCACCGCCTCGCGCGACTCGCCACAGGCCTCGAAAAGTAAGGCACACCATCGGGCTGTCAATCGACAGCTGCGAACGCCTCGGCTGCACCAACCACCTCGTAACGGCGCTTCGTTCTCCTCTGGCCCGCGACATCGCGGCGCCGCGCAGACTCGTGCGCATGTATGCGGAGAACAACCCCGGCTATGCCGATTCCTTCGCCCGCTTCGGGTCACTGCGAGAGACCCTCGGCCGCACCAGGTCGCACCACAGCGGGGCTTGTTGAGCGTCTCTCCTGCTGACCACGGGTGGTGGGGGCGTGAGGTCATCGCAGATGGCGATATCGCGCTGGTCGGCTGGGATCTATTACGCATCTCCGCGACCGTGACGGCAGCGGCAACTGCCGCTGCGCGTGCACGCCCTGCGGCAGTTGCGGACGGATCGCGCCGCCATCCCTCTGGTCGGAGCCAATCGGGTCATTCTGGGCGCCGAGTCGCGGCGGAATGCCGCACCGTGTATTGCGGTCCTGGATCCCTCGCGTGACGATCCCTTCCCCCGCCAAGGCTCACGGAGGCGCGCATCGCCGAGATCGAAGGCGTCCGCGGGATGCGGCTTCCTCGGAGTGGCGCAGCACCCACCGCTGCGAAGCGACAGGCAGTAACGTCGGACCATGGCTGAGGAGTCAATCCTTGACGGGCTCGACCCGTTCGACCTGCTCGATCGTGAGGCTGACCGGGTCCACTCCCTCTTCACCAGCGAGCCCGACTGGTACCGGTCGAGCCGCTGCGCGGGCTGGACCGTGCGGGACATGCTGGGGCATCTCATGGGCTTGGAGGACTACACGCGGGCCAACCTCGACAACGGTGTCGGCGACCTGTTCCGTGCGGCCGAACAGGCCGGTGCAGTGGACGTCGTGGCCTTCAACGACTGGCAGCTCCAGGCCTACGCCGACGTGCCGACCGACGAGCTGGTGGGCGAGTGGCGTGAGGCCCAGGTGGCCAATCGTCAAGAGTTGCGGGCGCGAGGGCGCCATGGGTCAGTGGACACCAGCGTCGGTGCGTACCCGTCGTGGCTGCAAACCTTCCACTTCGCTGTGGAGTACGCCACCCACGGCGACGACATCTACGTCGTCGTTCCGGAGGAGGATCGCCGCGAGCGGAGCGCTTGGAGGGTCGTGTTCGGACGGTTCGTGCTTGAGGAGCTCGAGCGGCCGATCACCGTGACGCCCCGCGACGACCTGGTTGTGGTGCAGAGCGAGGGCGGACGAACCGAACTGTCACCCGAGGACTTCATCGAGGCGACTGTCGGGCGCCTCCCGGACGCGCACTGGCTGGACGGCAGGCTCAGGAAGCTCCTGGCTACCGTCCCCTAGCGGTGGAATGCAGCATGCCCGGGCACTTCCCCCCGCGCTCCCGCACCCCAAGCCCAGCGGCCGGGCCGATGCGGAGCAGCGCTGCCATGATTGCTCTCGTGAGCTTTGACTACGCCGTGTGGGACGGCCCGCGGCCCGTTGATGACGCCGCCGCGGAGGCCACCTTCGATCGGCTTCTCGACGCGGTCAACGAGATGCGCGGGGAAGTAGTCCCTCCCACGGCCGCTCTCGACCGTTTCATCACCGATCTTGAGCGTCGGTGGCCTCTCGACGCCGATGACGCCCCGTGGGCTCTTTCGCCGATTCGACCTTCGGCGCATGGTCCATTCTTGATGCTGCATTTCAGCGGCGCAGCCACGGCCGAAGACGTGACCTGGGTCGACGCCAAGGCTCGCGAGCGCGGACTGGTCAGGTTCGACCCTCACAACTCGCAGGTCTACTAAGAACAGGTGCCGAGCAGTCTTGCCGGCGATCGCCTTGGCGGACACTTGCTTGGTCGGGCGATGACGTTAGGTGAGCCTCGTGCTCTCGCCCCCTTCAGCCACTCCGTCCCGACGGCGGCAGATGAGTGCGCCTGCACCGGCCAAACCTCATTGCAGTCCGAACGCCGTCCGGTACAGGATGCGATGGTGCCTGACGCCCCTGAGATCACGCCGAAGGTGATCGAACTCCTACGAGCGATCGTCGCGTGTGGAGGCGAGGCGACGGGCTCGCACCTGAGCGAGTCCTGTCACCTCACCAAGCCGCAGTTGAAGCGTCAGCTGGATTGGATGGAGAAGCAAGACTTGGTCAATCAGGTGCACAGCCACGACGGCCGGACGTGGGTCCGAGCAACCGTGGCCGGACGGGCTGCACTGGCGCTCGTGGCGGAACCGTAGTCAGCGCTCATCGGCAGGTGGGCGCGCAGTTCCGACCCGATGCAGACGCGGCGGAGTGGGACAACCATCGGTCCGCCGTAGGCGACTCCGCCTCGCCCCATTCACAGGCGAGTACGGAAGTTGCCGAGGACCTGCCGGTTCTCCAGGTCGGCCACAACGATCCGGCCGGACAGGTCCCAGACGGCCACGAGATCGTGGTGACTGCGGAAGCTGGCCGTCACGGCGTCGGGAAACTGGACGGCCAGGTCCGCATCACGACTGGAGACGGGGGAGATCGCGACACGGGTGCCGTCCGCTTCGCTGGAGGTCACGGCGTGGCGTACGCCGTCGGTGGTCAGCTGCAGGAAGGATCCGGGTTCCCATGCGATCCGCCGCACCTGCGGCCCTCCTCGGTCGGTGACGAGGGTGTACGAACCGGCTGGGTGCTCGTTTGTCTCGAGCTGCACGATGCCGCCGGTGGTGAGGCGGACCTGC
>NZ_JAKFEL010000112.1:0-8046 GCF_036675695.1 Aeromicrobium sp. | reverse complement strand
CTTGGGGCTGAACGTGCGCACGGCGTGACCTTCTCGTTCTTGGATTGAGTCTTGATTCGATGTTTCGGCGGTCGATCCCACGGCATCAGCCAGTGGAGACACAACACCCAAGGTTAACTGCCGAGACGTACTTGGGTCAAAACGGGGCTGGACGCTGCGCCCAGAGGCGCGACGCTCGACCCTACGCGCACGGTTGCGAGGCACCAGACTTGGTGAAGCGCTCGAAGAACGACCAAATGACCTCAGCACCATTCGGTCCCTTGGGATCTGTGAAGCTCTTGTATTTCGGGTCGGTCGTCCCACCGGGCCAGAAGTGGTTCATGCCGTGGATGAGCCAGCGCTCACCGATCACACAATCGGCTGGGTCGAGATAGGTCGACACGGTTGATGGGTAGTCGCCAGGAGCCGCAGGCGCGATCTCACGAATCGAGTTCGGGGTCAACGAGATCGGAGAGGTCTGACTGTTGCCGAGAACAAGATTGTTGGTGCGCAGTCCTTGGTCAAGCGCCTTGTTGACACAGGCGGGCGGTACGCCCTGGTCCGCGTCGCCGCCCATCGCGAGCCGCGGGATGACTCGCGCTCGCTTGCCCATCTGCAGATGCGCCAGCTCGGCCAGCAACGTGACAGGAACCACGGACGGCACCCCGAGACATGTCCCGTCGGCGTAGGCGCCGCCTGCGTTGATCGCAACCGCCGCGTACAGCTCGGGGTACGTCGCCGCCATGATCGAGGTCATGAACGCGCCTGCCGACATACCGGCGATGTAGACCCGCTCGGGGTCGACGGACCACTCGGTCATGACTCGCTGGGTCATCGTGGCAATGGCGTACGGATCGCTCAGGCCGCGGTTCCACGTTGTCGGGAGGGGGAACTGCCAGCAGTTGCGAAGCGGCCCAGGCTGGTTCGCCTCAACGGGATTGACGTCCGGATAGAGGACGATGAACCCTTCGCGATCGGCGACCTGATCTATCAGACTGGCGTTCTGCTGCTGCTCGGCCGAGGTCTGGCAACCGTGGACCATCACGACCAGCGGAACCTTCGCACCCGGCTGATAGGACGCCGGCACATAGACCCTGTAGGGGTACTTGGACAGGCTCTGACCCACCGATCCGGTCGACGTCGTTCCATCGGTTCCCTCGGCGGACAGCGCCGGCGCAGGGACCAACGCAAGCACGAGCGCGATCACGGCGCTCAGCCGCAGCAAAGATGGATGCACATGTGCATCTTTCCACGTTTCGGGCTGTACCGTCGAGATATGACGACATCCGAGGTCGCCTCACGACGGCCAAGCACCCAGGCCGAACGACGTGCCGCAACCCGAGCTGCATTGCTCGACGCAACCATCACGTGCTTGGTCGAGCACGGCTACACCAGAACGACGACGGGACGCATCGCCGAGGCGGCAGGGGTGTCTCGTGGCGCGCAGCTCCGCTATTTCCGCAATCGCGCCGACATGGTGACTGCGGCCGTCAGCCGTCTTGCCACCCTGCGGGTCGAGTCGTTCATCGAATCGATCGGATCCGGCCCCACCTCAGCCGAAGCAAGCATTGACGCTCTTTGGGAGGGGCACCAGGGCCCGTTGTTCGACGCGACGCTCGAGCTCTGGGTCGCGGCGCGGACTGATCCTGAGCTACGTGAGAGCTTGATCGGCGTCGAGCGCAACGTGGCGACCGCGATCCTCGCAGCAGCCCGCACCAGCCTGCCCGAGAGCTCGAGTCGCGACGGATTCTCCGACGACATGATTCATGTGCTGGCAACGATGCGCGGGCTGGCCCTGCTGCGCCTGAGCAGCGGCACAGGGCCTCGCCCCTTAACCGATCTGTGGCCCCACATCCGCGCCCAACTGATCGCTCTGCTGTCCTGATACGTCCAGACCCGCCAGAGCGCGACTTCTGCGGCGGCACTAAGTTAGGAGAGCGTTGCACCACCCCGCGACGCCGCATTCTCTTGAAACAACAGAGCACACGTCACAGGAGACCCATCGTGACCGACAACCAAACCCTGACCGTACGCGACAACCGTACGGGCGAGGAGTACGAGCTTCCGATCACCGACGGCACCGTACGGGCTGCCGACTTCAACAAGATCGGCAAAGGCGAGGACACCCCCGGTCTCGCGGTCTATGACCCCGGCTTCCTCAACACCGCCTCGACCCGCAGCGCCGTGACGTTCATCGACGGCGACAAGGGCATCCTCGAGTACCGCGGCTACCCCATCGAGCAGCTCGCAGAGAACTCGACGTTCCTCGAGGTGGCCTACCTGCTGATCCACGGCGAGCTGCCCACCCAGGAGCAGCACGAGAAGTGGGTGCACGAGATCACGTTCCACACATTCGTGCACGAGAACCTCAAGTCACAGCTGCAGGGCTTCCGCTACGACGCGCACCCCATGGGCATGCTGCTGTCGAGCGTCGGCGCGCTGTCCACGTTCTACCCCGAGGCCCGCAACATCCACGACCCGAAGGTCCGCCACGACCAGGTCGTACGCCTGATCGCCAAGATGCCGACCCTCGGCGCCTGGTCGTTCCGCCACGCGCAGGGCAAGCCGTACGTCTACCCCGACAACGACCTCTCCTACACGGAGAACTTCCTGTCGATGCTCTTCAAGATGAGCGAGCAGAAGTACAACCCCGACCCGCGCCTGGCCAAGGCCCTCGAGGTGCTCTTCATCCTGCACGCCGATCACGAGCAGAACTGCTCGACCAACGCCGTACGCGCGGTCGGCTCCTCGCAGGTCGACCCCTACTCCGCGGTCAGCTCCGGCGTTGCCGCGCTGTACGGACCGCTGCACGGCGGCGCCAACGAGGCTGTGCTCAAAATGCTCAAGCGCATCGGCACGCCCGACAAGATTCCCGCGTTCATCGAGGGCGTCAAGAAGGGTGACGAGAAGCTCATGGGCTTCGGTCACCGCGTCTACAAGAACTTCGACCCGCGCGCGACGATCATCAAGAAGGCCGTCGACGACGTCTTCGAGGTCACTGGCGTCAACCCGCTGCTGGAGATCGCCCAGGAGCTGGAGCGCATCGCGCTGGAGGACGACTACTTCATCAGCCGCAAGCTCTACCCGAATGTCGACTTCTACTCCGGTCTGATTTACGAGGCACTGCAGTTCCCGCCCGAGATGTTCACCGTGCTGTTCGCCATCCCTCGTACGGCCGGCTGGCTCGCCCAGTGGCTCGAGCTGGTGGACGACAAGGAGCAGAAGATCGCCCGGCCGAAGCAGATCTACACCGGCGACCGTCAGCTCGAGTTCGTTCCCGCAGAGAAGCGCTGGGCTTAGCTCCAGTCCCCGATAGCGTGACCCGTATGCGTCTGCGGCTCGATCTCTCCTACGACGGCGCCAACTTCAAGGGATGGGGCGTCCAACCCGGTCTGCGCACGGTCCAGGGCACGATCGAGACCGCGATCGCGACCATCCTCCGTATGCCCGAGAATCCCTCGTTGACGTGTGCAGGACGCACTGACGCGGGCGTTCACGCACGTGGTCAGGTGGCTCACGTCGACCTCGACAAGGTTGACCCAGTCGCGCTCGAGCGACGCCTGCGACGGCTCCTGCCTGACGACATCATCCTCAGAGACCTCAGCGTCGCCGCCGACGGGTTCGATGCCCGGTTTGCGGCGCTCGAGCGCCGCTACATCTACCGAATCACCGACTCCCTCAGTGGACCCGATCCGTTGGAGCGGGGCTCGGTCGTACGGTGGCAACGTCACCTCGACGTCGACGCCATGAACTCAGCGGCAACCCACCTGCTCGGCCACCACGACTTCGCAGCGTTCTGCAAGAAACGCAAGGGCGCAACGACGATCCGTACGCTGCTCGACCTTCACACCGTCCGCAATGACTCGATGCTCGAGACCACAGTGCGGGCCGACGCGTTCTGTCACTCGATGGTTCGGTCGCTCATGGGCGTACTCGTCGCAGTGGGCGAAGGCCGCTTCGAACCGACCTGGGCCGGCGAAGTCCTCGCTCACGCCGAACGCAACGCGCGCGTGACGGTCCTGCCGCCGCACGGACTGGTGCTCGAGGAAGTCATCTACCCCGACGCGGCTGGCCTGGCCGTCCGGGCCGAGGAAGCCCGCAGGCGGCGTGACGAATGAAGTGGGAAGAGGTCGTCGCGCTCGCTACGGAGCTGCCCGAGGTCGAGGAGTCGACGTCGTACGGCACACCGGCACTCAAGGTCGCCGGCAAGCTCATGGGCCGCCTGCGTACCGACTCAGACGGCTCATTCGCGCTCAAGACCTCAGACAAGGAGGCGTTGGTCGCAGGCGGCGACCCCGCCTACTTCACGACTCCGCACTATGACGGCTACAACTACATCCTGATCAACCTCGACCTCGCCGACGCCGATGAAGTGGCTGAACTCATCGATGATGCGTGGCACATTGCTGCTCCCGCCAAGGTTCGCAAGCAGCGCGACCCATGAGCGTGCTGAAAGACTGACGCGGTGACGGATCACTACTTCAGCGGGCAGCCATCCTCCGACGACCGGCGACGCGAGATCACGACCCGCATCTGGGACCGCGAGATGACGTTCACCACCTCGAGTGGCGTCTTCGCCCAAGATGGCCTCGACAAGGCCACTGCCGTCTTCCTGCAGCACAGCGCGCCTCCCAGCGGCGGCACGATCCTCGACCTTGGTTGCGGCTGGGGACCCATCGCCTGCGCGATCGCGACTGCAGCTCCGGAGGCCACGGTCTGGGCCGTCGACACGAATGAGCGAGCCCTCGACCTGACGCGTACGAACGCCGAACGCCTCGGAGTCACCGTGTACGCCGCGCTGCCAGACGAGGTGCCCGCCGACGTCGTGTTCGACGAGATCTGGTCTAACCCGCCGATCCGCATCGGCAAAGCGGCTCTCCACGAGCTGATGCTCACCTGGCTTCCGCGCCTGGCACCCGACGGTTCGGCCCGCCTGGTCGTCGCCAAGAACCTTGGCGCCGACTCACTGCAGGGATGGCTGAACGCTCAAGGCTGGCCAACCGAACGGTTGGCCAGCCTCAAGGGTTTCAGGATCCTGCGAGTGACTCGCTAGTAGACCTTGAGCGTCTTGCTCGTCGACGTCTTTCCAAGCACGAAGCTGTTGCCGTAGTACTTGACCTTGATCGTGTAGGTGCCCCGCCTCGTGATCTTCGGAAGGTAGACCGTCCGCGCACCGTTGTGCGATGCCAACATCGAGAACGTGTAGATCCGTGTCGAACCCTTGAAGACCTTGACCGTGCCGGTGATCTGGTTGGCCGGAACACCCGGGGCGGCGATCTGCACGGTCAGCTTGGCCTTACTCGACGTGCTGACCTTCGTCGGAAGGGTCCAAGCGATCGATGACGTTGCCTTGGCGACGGTAACCACCGTGGGAACCGACGAAGCAGGGGCAACCGGGTCCACATATGCAGCGCGGATCGTGTTGGACCCGATCGCCCAGCTGGTGCCCGGAACGTCGATTGTTGCCACACCGAGCTCGTCGGTGACCCCAGAGCCGAGCACTGTCGAACCCCGACGCAGCTCGACAGTGCCACCGGCCTCGACGCCGCCGACGGTCACCGTGGCCGTCGAGGTTTCTCCATACTTCGCTGTGGCGGGCAATCCGGTCAGCGTGACGTCAGGACCGTCGGGAACGACAACTGTCTCCGGTGAGGTCGCGGTGACCGGGGCGAACACACCTGTCGCCGGCGAGACACGCACCGAGAGTCGGTGGTCGACGTCGTCTGGGCTCACCAGATAACTCGTGGTGGTCGCGCCAGGGATCGGTGCATCGTCGCGCAGCCACTGGTACTTGAGCGACGTCGGCAGCGCGTTCCAGGTGCCAGGAGCCGCGGTCAGCGGTTCACCAACAGCGATATCGCCGCTGATCGACGCTCCGCTAATCGGAACCGGAAGCTTGCTCAGGTTGATGATTCCCTTGCCGCACAGTGACGTCGTGCACGGCTTGAACCGGCTCGATGCCCATTTGGTCGGGAACGCCAGCACTGCGGCCTTGAGCGCCGCTTCCGTCTCGACTGGGGTGAACTCGCCGAGCGACTTGATCAGCGCCGCGCTCGCAGACACCACGGGTGCCGCCATACTCGTGCCGATGTATTCGTCATACCAAGGGGTATTCGGCGTACCAGCGCCGACGTTGCTTGCGGACATGATGCCGCGGTCGTCCCAGTAGAGGTCGCCGCCGGGTGCCGAGATGTCCACGGCGGATCCGTAGTTGGAATAGACGCTCTTCGTGCCGCTTGCGTTGCGGTAGCCCGCCCGGTCGCCGTACTCGCTTGTCGCGCCGACCGCGATCACGCCGGGGCAGGTGGCAGGAAGCGCGGGGTGGGTGCTGAGACTCCAGCCCTCGTTGCCGGCCGCTGCGACTACCACTGCTCCCTGCGCTCTGGCAGCTGCGATCGCCTCGACGTATGCGGGCGTCGCTGTCTGACACGAAAGGAAGTCGTCGTCAGCATCAACGGCGTAGCCACCCAGCGACAGGTTGATGACGTCGGCCGGGTTGGGGTTGAGCGGTACGCCGCCTACCGCGAGGCCCGCTGACCACCTGATGCCAGCGATGATGTCTTCGGTCGTTCCTCCGCACATGCCCAGAACTCGCACCGGGAGAATGCTGACCGATGGCGCTACTCCGACGATGCCCTGCGAGTTGTCCCTCTCCGCACCAAGGATTCCGGCCACATGTGTGCCGTGCCAGGAGCTGGTTTCCGACGGAGCGTCTTCGTAGCAGTAGTCGGCCGACGTCCAGTCGCCCTCATCCTGGGGATTGGAATCCCATCCATTGCCGTCTCGACCGGTGTCCTCGGTGAAGTCTCCGTCGGTGTACTGGCTGACGAAGTCATAGCCGGGCAGGATGCGGCCGCTCGCATTGACGCCGTTCCACCCCGGGAGCTCAGGGTGAACAGTGATGCCGGTGTCGATCACGGCGACGACCTGATCGGCGCCCGTTGTCGTCTGCCAGGCGTACGGCGCGCGCGAGCTGTAGCCGCCCGTACCGAATTGGTTGGACGAACCCATGATCGCCTTGACTCGCGTGTCGTACTTCGAACGCTTGTCCCACACGGCGCGGACCCTGTCCTGAACGAAGTATGTGTCGTTGGTCGGCACGGGCGAATCTGCTGACTTGGTCATGATGTAGTTCGGGGCCGCCCATACGACGTCGCTGCGGCCACGGAGCTCAGCAGCGACAGCTTCGGCCTCAGCGCCTGTCATGCGTCGAGACGTCGGAAGCGCCGTGGTCCGACCGCCGATCGCGCTCTTGCGTGCCTTGCCCAGGTCGACTCCCCGGGGCAGTGCTGACTCGGCAGCCCTGACCAGGCCGGCACTCGCGGCGGTCGTGGTCGTCTTGACAAGCACACCAGCGGCCATCGAAGGGCTCGCCTTCGCCGCTCGCGGTTGGGCGGGCTTCTCGGCGGCAGAAGCGCCGACAGCAAGGGTGCTCATGGCGAGTGCGCTCACGAGGCCAGCGGTCAGTGAGCGTCGAATCAGCGACATTGTGGGTATCCCGAGACTTGGCGCGACCACTCCCTTGGGTCCGCGCGACGCTGAATCGTATCAACGGATGAGGATCAAGAAAGCCGAAAGCGACAATGCATCGTGTGCACCAGGTGATGACGCCGACGAGGTGGTCCGGACGGACACCCAGAAGGCCCGCCACCTTGCGGTGACGGGCCTTCTGAACGACTGCTTGCCTACTTGGCGTCGTCCTCGGCGGCTTCCTCTGCAGGAGCCTCCTCGGTGACCTCAGCCTCAGCAACGGGCGCTTCGGTCTCGAGGACCTCTTCGGCCGGAGCCTCGGTGACGACATCGTCAGCGACAGGTGCCTCATCGACGACGTCAGCCTCGACAACCTCAGCCTCGTCGGCCGGAGCCTCGACGGGTGCTGCAGCCTTCGGCTCAGCCTTGGGCTTCTTGGGAGCCTGGTTCTGAGCAGCGAACGTCTTGGCTTCAACGATCTCGATGACGGCCATGGGGGCGTTGTCGCCCTTGCGCGGCGCGACCTTCGTGATGCGCGTGTAGCCGCCGGGACGGGTCGCCATGGCGGGACCGATCTCGGTGAACAGCGTGTGCAGG
>NZ_JAKFEL010000240.1:0-8186 GCF_036675695.1 Aeromicrobium sp. | reverse complement strand
TTGGCCTTCTTGGTCTCGCGGGCGACGCCGAGCTCCTTGAGCTCACGGCGCAGCTTCGTCATCTTCATCTGGATGCGACGACGATCGGTCTCGAGCTTGGTCTCACCGGGTCCACGACCACCGATGCCCTCACCGCCAGCGGCCTGACCACCGGCCTGGCGCGACAGCTCACCACCCCAACCGCGGAGTCGCTGAGTCTGGTACTGAAGCTGGGCCAGCTCGACCTGCGCCTTGCCCTCTTTGGACTTGGCGTGCTGGGCGAAGATGTCGAGGATCAGCGCCGTACGGTCGACGACCTTGACCTTGACCCGGTCCTCCAGGTTGCGGAGCTGGCTCGGTGCGAGGGCTCCATCGCAGATCACGGTGTCCGCGCCGGTTGACTCGACGGCAGCGCGGAGCTCCTCGACCTTGCCGGTGCCGATGTAGGTCGCCGGATCGGGCTTCTGGCGTCGCTGGATCAGCGCGTCAAGCACCTCGGATCCGGCGGTCTCGGCGAGCAGCTTGAGCTCGGCGAGCGAGTTCTCGGCGTCGAGGGCCGTGCCCTCGGTCCATACGCCGACGAGGACGACCCGCTCCAGACGAAGCTTGCGGTATTCGACCTCGGTGATGTCCTCGAGCTCGGTACGCAACCCATCGATGCGGCGGAGTGAATTGCGTTCTTCGAGCTCGAGTCCTTCCGTATTGCCTACTTGCTCGGTCATGCGATCCATTCCACGTCTTTGAACTGCATCGTGCCACGGGCGACGATCTCGGCAGGGCCAGTCAGGATGAGGTGGTCGTCGTCGGTCCACGTCACGTGGACCGTGCCACCGGGGACATCGACGCGATAGGTGACGGGGCGTGCCGCATCGTCGGCGTGCGCTGCTGCCGCAGCGACAGCGCAGGCACCGGTGCCACACGAGCGCGTCTCGCCGGAGCCACGCTCGTGCACGCGCATCGCGACGTGCTGGGCACCCTCGCGTACGACGAACTCGATGTTGACGCCTTCGGGGTAGGTCGCCTTGTCGTAGTCGGGCTCGACCAGCAGCGACCCTGCGTCGGTGAGCCGCTCGACGAACGCGACGGCGTGCGGGTTGCCGGTGCGTACGTCCTGTGCCTCCCATGTACGGCCGTCGGCTGTCACCTTGGAGACGCCGCGGATCTCGGGCCTGCCCATGTCGACCGAGATCTGATCACGGTCGAACGTGATGGTCTTGTCGCCGTCACGGGTGCCGATGACGAACGGCTGCGACGAATCGGCGAGTCCTTCTTGTACGAGGTGCAGGGCGAACACGCGAATTCCGTTGCCGCACATCTCGCTCACTGAGCCGTCGGCGTTCTTGTAGTCCATGAACCACTCGCCGGCTGACTGCTCACCGATCGCTTGCGTGCGGACAACGCGCATCACACCGTCGGCGCCGATGCCGCGACGACGGTGACAGAGGGCTGCCACGAAGGCACCGTCCAGCTCGCCGTGGATCGTGCCGTCATGGTCAGGAAGCAGCACGAAGTCGTTCTCCGTCCCGTGCCCCTTCAACCATGGAAAGTTCATTCCCCCAGTCTACGTGGGTTGCGCGAGCCTCTCGGCTAACGAGGTTTCGATACGCCCTCGTTCCTCGGGCTACTCAACCACCGATTTCTCGCTGGTTGAGTAGGAGGCCGCCCGCGGCCGACGTATCGAAACCTCGTGCGGTCAGAGACTCGGGCGACCAACGGCAGCGATTGCTTGGTCCAGGAGGTCGGTGGCGACGTGTTGCAGCCAGTGGATGCGGGGGTCCTTGCGGAAGTCGCGGTCCTGGCGACGAGCGAACTTGCGGGTGCCGGTGACCGTTGCCTCGCGCGCTTCGTCCTCGGTCATCTCGCCGCGCAGGAACGCAAGGATCTGCTGGTAGCCGAGAGCACGACTGGCCGTGAACCCGTCCTCGAGGCCAACCTCGCGCAGCGCACGTACCTCGTCGACGAAGCCGTCAGCCCACATCGCATCGACACGATCGGCCAGGCGTACGTCGAGCACATCGCGGGGCACGTCGAGCCCGATCAAGGTGACGTTCTCGTACACCGACTCGAACGGCGGCATCGTCGCAGCGAAAGGTTCGCCGGTGAGCTCGATGACTTCGAGGGCCCGGACGATGCGACGCCCGTTGGTGGGCAGGATGATCGCGGCCGCCTCGGGGTCCCGTCGAGCGAGTTCGGCGTGAAGGGCCTCCGAACCTCGCGCCTCAAGCTCAGCCGTCCACCGTTCCCGGACATCCTCGTCGGTGCCCGGGAAGTCGAGGTGGTCGAACACGGCACGTACGTACAGCGCCGATCCGCCGACCAGGATCGGGGTCGCTCCCCTGTGGTGGCACTCGGCAATCGTGCTGCGTGCCATCGCCTGGAACTCGGCGACGGTAGCGATGTCAGTCACGTCGAGCACATCAAACAGGTGGTGCGGGACGATGCTCCGCTCCTCGATCGTTGGCTTGGCCGTGCCGATGTCCATACCGCGATAGAGCTGCATCGAGTCGACGTTGACGATCTCAGATTGGCCGAGGCGTTGAGCCAGATCGACCGCCAAGCGTGACTTGCCGGACGCGGTCGGTCCGACCACTCCCACGATGCGGTCGACAGGTGCCATGTTTCAAGTCTCGCAGTACCGTGGCAAGACACACGGGGCCACCGCCCACACCAATTCTCAGGGGACGTAATCATGGGTTTTCTCGACAAGTTCAAGAAGCAGAGCGCCGGCCTGAAGGACAAGGCCGCTGACCTCGCTGCCTCACAGAACGACAACATCGACAAGGGCATCGACAAGGCTGCTGACCTCGCTGACAAGGCGACCGGCGGCAAGTACGACGGTCAGATCGACAGCGCAGCCGACAAGGCCAAGGACGCTGTCGACGACCTCGCCGAAGGCGACAAGCCGACGGCTTAGCTGACGCTCCAGTTGGCTACCCAGTAGCCAACACCCAAGGGCGCCACGTTCGCCCGCATCTGTGCGGTGATCGTGGCGTCCTTTGTCATCTCCCCCAGTGTCGCGAGCGGCCGCGCTCCAGCGACCCAGAGCTCGACCGCGAGATCTTGATCGATCGCCGCGAGGGCTCCGGCATCGCCGGTTTCGAGCGCCTGCGCAATTGCCGTGTCGAATGCGATCGCGCGCTCGTCGAAGTAGCCCGGCGCCTCGGTCGTACGTTTGGCGCTTCCGTCAGCCATCACCAGGAGCGCGACGCGACCGTCGATGTCGGGCCTGCCGGTCGAGTACGTACGAGGGCCGACCCACCCTGCACGCGCGAGCAGCCATGCACCGACGGTCAGGCTGAGCGGGAGCTCTGTGGAGTGGCCGCCGACGTGCAGGTCGACGCCGAAGTCGGCGAACGTACCTCCGGCGGTCTCGTCGCGGTCCATGTCGAGCGAGCCGGACCCGACGATCACGACACGCTCCGGCTCGCTGGCGAGCAGTGCGTCGACGGCGTCGTCGCAGGCTTGCCGCAGGTCGGCCAGGTCGTCAGCGGCACCCGAGGCGACCTCGGGCACCAGCATCGGCGGGTGTGGGCACACCGCGGCAGCAACGATCACGTTGTGAGGCTATCGCCCGTGACACGATGAGCCGATGAACCAGGACCGCGAGCTGCCGCCGTACCCGCCGGCGCGCAACGCGTGGGACTACCCGCCGCCGCCGATCTCGCGCCACTGGCGCTGGGCGCCGATCCTCGCCGTCGCGCTGGTCGCGATCGTCGGGACCGGCTTGATCGTGGCCAGTGTCGTGATCATGGGCAAGGACTTCCCGGGCATCATCGAGGACGACCGCATCGTGTCGGTGATCGATCGCGAGTGCGACATCATGACCGAGACCGTGAAGTCGATGCCCATCGAAGGCTCGGCGACTGAGCAGGCCAAGATCGTCACCGATCAGAACCAGGCGATCACCAACATGCTCACCGAGATCCGCAAGCTCGACGACGACGTACTCAAAGCCGATCCGCCGACCATCACGTGGCTGGATGACTGGGACTCGCTGATCTCGGCACGCGAGGCCTACGCCGAGCAGCTACGCGACGGATATGACACCGACTTCCGCATTCCGCGCGATTTGCACGGCGATCGGATCTACGAGCGCATGGACCTCGTATGGCTGTCTGCACCCGTATGCCAAGTGCCCGAAGAGTTGCTCGAGCCCTACCCGGCAGACGTGTCGGCAGTCTGAGCTGCCGCAGCGGCCTTCTTCTTGGCGACCTGCTTGAACGCGCGGACCTTGGCCAGCGATTCGGCGTCCACGACGTCAGCGACCGAGCGATAGCCCTTCTTGCCGTAGTCGCCGACGACCGTCGTCCAGCCGGGAGGCTTTACGTCGAGCTGTTTGGCCAGCAGGGCCGTGAAGATCTTGGCCTTCTGCTCGCCGAAACCCGGAAGCGCACGTACGCGTTGGAAGAGCTCCTTGCCCGTACGCGGTTCGGTCCAGATGCGTGAGGCGTCACCGTCGTACTCGTCAACGACGTGGCGGGCCAGCTCCTGCAGGCGACCGGCCATCGAGCGTCCGTAGCGGTGGATCGCCGGCGGTGTGGCGCAGAGGTCGGCAAACCCTTCGGGCTCAGCTTCGGCGATCGTGGCGGGGTCGAAGTTGCCGAACCGATCCAGCACCTTGGCGGGGCCGCGGAACGCATGCTCCATCGGATATTGCTGGTCCAGCATCATCCCGACGAGCAGAGCGAACGGGCTCGAGTTGAGCACCTCGTCGGCGTGAGGCTCCTGCGCGATCTTGATGGCCATGAGTCCATCCTGCCACTGGGTCGTGGGCTAGCGGAACGTGTTGGCAGCTGCCTCGATGCGGTCGACGTACGTCGACCAGTCGGTGTCGCTCGTCGCGGTGTCGGACCCAGTGCGCCCGTCGATCAGCTCGCGAACGATGTCGGCGTGGCCCGCGTGGTGCGCGGTGTCCTCGAGAACCCAAACCACCAGGTAGCCCAAGGTCGTGTCGGGAGATGGCCAGTGCGGCACTCGACCCGGGGTATCCAGGTCGAGCGCCTCGATCGTCGCGTCACTGTGGGCGCACGCCCGCTCGTAGAGGCCGAGGATGTAGTCGCTCGACTCGTCGGCCTTGGCCCACATGTCGGCGCCCTCCCAGACCGTGCCGTCCTCGTTCCACGGAAGCGTCTCGGGTGGTGGCCGGTCGAACGAGTCGCCGAAGTAGACATGCTCGACGCCGGTGAGGTGCTTGATCAGCCCCAGCAGGTTGGTGCCGGTCGGAGTCATCGGGCGGCGTCGGTCGTACTCGCTCAGCCCTTCGACCCTGTCGACCATGGTGGCCCGGCTCGTTTTGAGCTTGTCATGCAGAACGCCCTTGAGGTCCATGCCAGCCATGCTGCCATTCGGCTCCGACACGGTCCGATTGGCTGACACACTTCTTCGGGTGACCACACCACAGGACCCGTATGCGGGACAGCCAGCACCCGAGCACGGTGCCGCTCCTGCGCAGGAGCCAGCAACTCCGCCAACTCAGCCCGCGTACTACGGGCAGCCGACGCCGTACTACTACGGCCAGCCGACGCCCAACCCGCCCAGCCGGGTCGCGTGGTTCTCAATAGGTGCGGGATCCATGCTCGCGCTCGGGCTTGTCGGCCTCTTCATACTCGGAGTGATCATCGCCATCGTGGATGGCGAGTTCGACGAGTACGCCGAGGGCGACTACGAGTCTGGCTACGTCTACTACGTAGACCAGAAGTCGGTTGTCGATGCCGTCGAGGTGCCGTGCAACAGAATGATGGAGGCCGGGGACGCGATCGAGCTCTTCACCACTCCCGCCAAGGCAGCGGTCAGCATCAAGGCGTTCGCGGTGGAAGCACAGGGAATCGCCGACGCAATCGACAGAGCCGATCCCGATTCAGACAGCAAACAGTGGCGCGACGACTGGAACAAGCTTGCCCACAATCTCGAGACCTTCGCGATCGACTTGAACAAGTACGGAAACGACGCGTTCCTCAACACGTACACCGAGTTGGGAGAGGCGCCGATCATGGTTCGCATGGCCTACAGCACCGAGGCGAACTGCGAGGTCCCTCCGGTGGTCTTCGCGATGGACACCGACAACTCTGACTACTACATGGAGTTCAGCGGCTACTAGATCGCGCAGGCAGTGGCTGGCGGCAGCGGGGCGGGTGCGCCGAGGGTCGGCATGCCGAGTCCGACGCTGAGCACCTGCGTCTTGCCCTGACGTGACTCCCAGGCGTCGCCAGCGGGCGTACGGCGGTAGCTGATCGGCTCGTCATCGCTGACGAGGTGGTGCGGGGCGGCGTACGTGATGCGTACTTCGACCATGTCGCCAGGTCGTACGGGGTGGTCGCCGGGCGCGAAGTGCACCAACCGGTTGTCGCGGGCGCGGCCCGACAGGCGGTGCATCGCGTCATCCTTCTTGCCCTCGTGGTCGGCGACGAGCAGCTCGACGACCTGGCCTTCCTGCTTCTTCGCCTCATCCCACGCGACCTCGTTGACGACCTCGACGAGGCGCTCGTACCGCTCCTGCACGACTGCCTTGGGCAGCTGATCAGGGAGCTCCGCGGCAGGTGTGCCTGGACGCTGCGAGTACTGGAAGGTGTAGGCGCCGGTGAACCGCGCACGGCGTACGACGTCGATCGTCTCGAGGAAGTCCTCTTCGGTCTCGCCGGGGAAGCCGACGATGATGTCGGTCGTGATCGCTGCGTGCGGCATCGCCTCGCGTACGCGGTCGATGATCCCGAGGTACTTCTCCTGGCGGTACGAGCGGCGCATCGCCTTGAGCACGCGATCGGAGCCCGACTGCAACGGCATGTGCAGCTGAGGCATCACGTTCGGTGTCTCGGCCATCGCGGCGATGACGTCGTCGGTGAAGTCCTTGGGGTGCGGGCTGGTGAACCGTACGCGCTCGAGGCCTTCGATCTGGCCACAGGCGCGGAGCAGCTTGCCGAATGCGAGCTTGTCGCCGAATTCGACTCCGTACGAGTTCACGTTCTGGCCCAGCAGCGTGACCTCGACGACGCCGTCGGCGACGAGTGCCTCGATCTCGGCGAGGATCTCGCCGGGTCGGCGGTCCTTCTCCTTGCCGCGCAGGCTCGGGACGATGCAAAACGTGCAGGTGTTGTTGCAGCCGACGCTGATTGAGACCCAGGCGGCGAACACCGAGTCGCGCTTGGTCGGCAGCGTCGACGGGAACACCTCCAGCGACTCCAGGATCTCGACCTGCGACTCCTCGGCGATGCGGGCGCGTTCGAGCAGCACCGGCAGCGAGCCGATGTTGTGGGTGCCGAAGACAACGTCGACGTACGGCGCCTTCTTGGTGATTGTGTCGCGGTCCTTCTGCGCCAGGCAGCCGCCGACGGCGATCTGCATGCCGGGGTTCTTCTCCTTGACCGACGCGATGTGGCCGAGGTTGCCGTAGAGCTTGTTGTCGGCATTCTCACGCACGGCGCAGGTGTTGAAGACGACGAGATCGGGGGTCTGGTCGGTCGCGGCGGTGTAGCCAGCGGTCTCGAGCAGGCCCGACAGCCTTTCGCTGTCGTGCACATTCATCTGGCACCCGTAGGTGCGCACCTCATACGTCTTCGTCATGACCGTCCAAGGATACGTGGGCGGGTGGGTGTTGCGGCCATGGCTGTGGGGCGTCAGGCTGCGGTCATGCGAGCAGTCGTCTACGAGCGCTACGGCGATCCCGAAGTGCTGTCCCTCAAGGACGTGCCAGTCCCGAAGCCAGTCAAAGGGCAGGTCCAGATAGCGGTCGTGGCGACGTCACTCAACCTCTCGGACTGGGAGACGTTGCGCGGTTGGCCCGCGTACTCGCGCATCGGTGGCATACGCAGACCACGGCGGCACGTGCTCGGCTCCGACATCGCCGGTCGCGTCACGGCGATCGGTCCAGGCGTGACCCGGTTCGCCGTCGGGGACGAGGTGTACGGCGACAACCTGCAGCTCAAGGGCGGCTTTGCGGAGTACGCGGTCGCACCCGAGTCAGCGCTGGCACTCAAGCCCTCGGCGCTGTCGTTCGCGGAGGCATCGACCATCCCGCAGGCGGGAGTCATTGCGCTGCAGGGAGTGGCTGACGCCGGCCCGGGCACGCGACTGCTGATCAACGGCGCGGGCGGCGGGTCGGGAGCATTCGCGATCCAGCTGGCCAAGCGCGCCGGAGCACACGTGACTGGCGTGGACAACGCGAGCAAGCTCGACTTCATGCGCCAGCTCGGGGCTGACGCGGTGATCGACTA
>NZ_JAKFEL010000171.1:0-8381 GCF_036675695.1 Aeromicrobium sp. | reverse complement strand
CCGACTAAACTGAACTGATAGTCCAGCAGAGGGGGACGCCCAATGTTCGAAAGATTTACTGACCGTGCTCGTCGCGTGGTCGTGCTTGCCCAAGAAGAGGCACGCATGCTCAGCCACAACTACATCGGCACGGAGCACATCCTCCTCGGCCTGATCCATGAGGGTGAAGGCGTTGCCGCCAAGGCGCTCGAGAGCCTCGACATCTCGCTGGAAGCCGTACGCGGCCAGGTCGAAGACATCATCGGCCAGGGCCAGCAGGCCCCGAGTGGACACATCCCCTTCACTCCGCGCGCCAAGAAGGTCCTCGAGCTCAGCCTCCGCGAGGCACTGCAGCTCGGACACAACTACATCGGCACGGAGCACATCCTGCTCGGTCTCATCCGTGAGGGTGAGGGCGTTGCGGCGCAGGTTCTGGTCAAGCTCGGCGCTGACCTCAACCGCGTACGCCAGCAGGTCATCCAGCTCGTCAGCGGATTCCAGGGCAAGGAAGCCGAGCAGGTCGGCGGCCAGGCCGAGAGCGCGCCCAGCACCTCTGCCGTGCTCGACCAGTTCGGTCGCAACCTGACGCAGGCTGCCCGCGAAGGCAAGCTCGACCCGGTCATCGGTCGCGATGACGAGGCCGAGCGCGTCATGCAGACGCTGTCGCGCCGTACCAAGAACAACCCCGTCCTGGTCGGTGAGCCCGGCGTCGGCAAGACCGCAGTCGTCGAGAGCCTTGCCCAGGACATCGTCCGTGGCGACGTGCCCGAGACGCTGCGCGACAAGCAGATCTACACGCTCGACCTCGGTGCCCTAGTTGCCGGCTCGCGCTACCGCGGTGACTTCGAAGAGCGCCTCAAGAAGGTCCTCAAGGAGATTCGCACGCGCGGCGACATCATCCTGTTCATCGACGAGATCCACACGCTCGTCGGAGCCGGTGCCGCCGAAGGCGCGATTGACGCTGCCAGCATCCTCAAGCCGATGCTGGCTCGTGGTGAGCTGCAGACGATCGGTGCGACGACGCTCGACGAATACCGCAAGCACTTCGAGAAGGACGCTGCGCTCAACCGCCGCTTCCAGCCGATCCTGGTCGAGGAGCCGTCGGTGCTCGACACCGTCGAGATCCTCAAGGGTCTGCGCGATCGCTACGAGGCACACCACCGCGTCTCCATCACGGACGAGGCGCTCGTTGCCGCGGCCACGATGGGTGACCGCTACGTCTCCGACCGCTTCCTCCCGGACAAGGCGATCGACCTGATCGACGAAGCCGGTGCGCGCCTGCGCATCCGCCGCATGGCGACGCCCCCGGAGCTCCGCGAGTTCGACGACAAGATCACCGACGTACGCCGCCGCAAGGAAGGCGCCATCGACGCACAGGACTTCGAGGCTGCCGCTTCGCTGCGCGACGAGGAGAAGAAGCTCATCACTGCCAAGGGCGAGCGCGAGAAGCAGTGGAAGTCCGGTGACCTCGACACAGTTGCGGTCGTCGACGAGCACCTGATCGCCGAAGTCCTCGCCAAGGCAACGGGCATCCCGGTCGGCCAGCTCAGCGAAGCTGAGTCCAGCCGCCTGCTCAACATGGAGGAAGAGCTCCACAAGCGGGTCATCGGCCAGGAAGAAGCCATCAAGGCGCTCTCGCGGGCGATCCGTCGCACGCGCGCCGGCCTCAAGGACCCCAAGCGTCCCGGCGGATCGTTCATATTCGCCGGACCCTCGGGCGTCGGCAAGACGTGGCTGTCCAAGGCGCTCGCCAACTTCCTGTTCGGCGACGAGGACTCACTCATCCAGCTCGACATGTCGGAGTACAGCGAGAAGCACACCGTCTCGCGTCTCTTCGGCTCACCTCCCGGCTACGTCGGCTACGAAGAGGGTGGCCAGCTGACCGAGAAGGTCCGCCGCAAGCCGTTCTCCGTGGTGCTGTTCGACGAGATCGAGAAGGCTCACCCCGACATCTTCAACTCGCTGTTGCAGATCCTCGAGGAGGGTCACCTCACCGACGGTCAGGGCCGTGTCATCAACTTCAAGAACACGGTCGTCATCATGACCACCAACCTCGGTGCTCGTGAGATCTCCAAGGGCGTCAACCTCGGCTTCAGCCAGGCCGGCGACACGGCGGGTTCCTACAACAAGATGAAGGAACGCGTCTCCATCGAGCTCAAGCAGCACTTCCGTCCTGAGTTCCTCAACCGAGTTGACGAGATCATCGTCTTCCCGCCGTTGACCCAGGAAGAGATTCTCCAGATGGTCGACATGATGATCGACTCGCTGGAGAAGCGCATGGCCGAGAAGGACATGAGCATCGAGCTCACGACCGAGGCCAAGGTTCTGCTCTCGACGCGAGGCTTCGACCCCGTGCTCGGAGCGCGACCGCTGCGTCGCACCGTGCAGCGCGAGATCGAGGACGTCATGGCCGAGAAGCTCCTCTACGGCGACCTGCGCGCAGGTCAGCTCGTGCTCGTCGGCGTCGAGGGCGAAGGCGCAGAAGCCGTCTTCACCTTCGAAGGTCGCGCCAAGGCTGAGCTTGAGCTCACCGAGGTCACGACGCCCCCGGCAGTCGAGGCCGCAGCCGAATAGGTTCAACCGCTTCGCGACAAGCCCCCGCACTTCGGTGCGGGGGTTTCGTCATTCCGGCAGACGATAGAGTTCGTCCTCCAGTGGTTCGACGAGCCCGTCTGCGACGAGCCCGTCGAGGGCACGTTCGCGCTGCAGCTCGTCGGGCCAGACCAGGTCGAGCTGGATCCTGGGCACAGGCAGAGGTGAATCGCGCAAAACTGCCATGAGTCGACCTCGGCACTGACGGTCGGTTCCGGCCCATGCTTGGCCTCTGCGGGGTGGTCCGTCGTACGCCGGATAGCCATCCATGCGCCAGCGGCAAAGATCGGCGACGGGACATTCGGAGCAGACTGGCGCTCGTGCTGTGCAGACCAGCGCGCCAAGCTCCATCGTGGCGGCCGCCCAGCGATGGGCGTCGCGCTCCGGCATGAGTGAAGCCGCCAGTTCACGCTCGGCCGACGTCAGGGACTGGGCTGGGAACTGCTCGCCGGAGGCGACTCGGGCAAACACCCGCCGAACGTTGGTGTCGAGTACGGCGTGCCGCTGCCCGTACGCAAATGAGGCGATGGCTGCGGCGGTGTACTCGCCAACCCCCGGCAGAGCGAGAAGTGCTTCGTGCGACTCGGGCACTCTGCCCGCGTGTTGTTCGACGATCGCCGTTGCTGCGGCGTGGAGGCGGAGGGCGCGACGCGGGTAGCCGAGCCGACCCCACGCGCGTACGGCTTCTCCCGTCGACGCCTTGGCGAGTTCGGCAGGAGTTGGCCAGCGCTCGACCCATGCTTCATACACCGGCAGGACTCGCGAGACAGGCGTCTGCTGGAGCATGAACTCCGAGACCACGACGGCCCACGGTGACGCATTTCGGCGCCAGGGGAGGTCGCGACCGGCGTCATCGAACCAGCTGACGATCCTGTCGTGCAGCTCGGCGGTGTTGGCGTTCATGGCGAGTCGATCCTTGCATGGCGTGCCCGCGCATTAGCCTCGGACTGTGAGCCAAAAGCGGTTGCCTGCGGAGATCTACTGGCGCCGTCGACTCCTCTTTCTGGCACTCGTCATTGCTCTGATCTGGCTCGGTACGAAGGCCTTCGGCGGCGGTGACGATCCCAAGGCCAAGCCGAAGCCGACCCCAACGGCGACGGCGTCGGCCACGCCCGAGCCGGCGCCGACCGAAGGTGCTCTCTCGGTCAAGCTGACGAGTGCGACCCGTGGGTGCGACCCGGAGAAGATCCGCGTGACGCCCACGGTGAAGCCCGGTCAGCTGACCAAGGAGCCGGTCGACATCGGTCTGGTCGTCAGCTCGACCGAGAAGGCTGCCTGCACACTGACACCCGATGTCGCGGACCTGCTCGTCGTGATCAGCGCCAACAAGGTCGCTGTGTGGGACTCGACGGTGTGCAAGACATCGCTGCTCACGAACCCGGTCGCCATCTCACCCGGCTGGGCAACGCTGGCCGAGGCGAGCTGGTCGGGTCGCGGCTCGGGGAGCAAGTGCTCGACTAAGGAAGGCTTCGCGACACCGGGCACCTACACGATCCAGGCGGGCACCCTCGGCGGTGAGCCTGGCAAGACGACGTTCACGCTCAACCCGCAACCCAAGCCGAAGCCGACCGAAACTGAGCCGAACGACAAACCATCGGCCAAAAACACAACCAAGCCTGCCGACGAATAGTGCTTGAGGTTCGTGCTGGGTAACGCCTCGACTACCGGAACTCTGGAGATCGAGTCGTTGGGCGACGGATGGCCCGCCTCATCCGATGCCCTTCGGAGCGTTGGGCTCCGGGCAGACGAGGTGGGTGGGTCAGACGTAGCGTTCGAGGATGCTGGACTCGGCGAGGCGGGAGAGGCCCTCGCGTACGCCGCGGGCGCGCAGGTCGCCGACGCCCTCGACGATCTGCAGGTCTTCCATGCTCGCGGCGAGCAGCTTCTGCAACGAGCCGAAGTGCTCGATCAGGCCGTCGACGACTGTCGAGGGTAGGCGGGGGATCCGGGCCAACAGTCGGTAGCCCCTTGGTGAAACCGGGCTGTCGAGAGTGTCGACAGAGCCGATCCGAAGCGCCTGAGCCACGGTACCGAGATCGACGAGGTCTGGCGACGGAATGTCGGCAAGGGCGGCAAGGACGGCTTCGGTCGAACGCGCGCGCCGACCGGTCGGCATGTAGTCGCGGATGATCAGCTCACGTTCGGCGTCAACGCCACCAATGAGCTCTTCGAGCTGCAAGGCAAGCAGGCGTCCGTCGGTGCCAAGCTCGAGAACATACGTGTCGATCTCGCCGGCGATACGGCTGACCATCTCGAGACGTTGGGCCACAGCCGCGACATCACGGACCGTGACGAGGTCCTCGATCTCCAGCGCCGACAATGCGTCGGACACCTCGTCAAGGCGATTGCGGTAGCGCTCGAGGGTCTGGAGTGCCTGGTTGGCGCGGCCGAGCACCGCGGCGGTCTCCTCGAGCACGCGGCGGAGATCGTCCTGATAGAGCGCGATGATGTGCATCGATGCGGAAACCGAGATCACCGGGACGCTGGTCTGTCGAGCCACCCGGTCGGCGGTGCGGTGACGGGTGCCGGACTCCTCGGTGAAGATCGACGGGTCGGGCATCAGGTGCACGCCGGCCATCAGGATCCGGCTCGCATCCTTGTCGAGGATGATCGCGCCGTCCATCTTCGCGAGCTCGCGTAGGCCGGTGGCGGTGAAGGGGACGTCGAGGCGGAACCCACCAGTCGAGATCGCTTCGATCTGCCGATCGTGACCAACCACGATCAATGCGCCGGTGCGGCCACGGAGGATGCGCTCGAGGCCCTCGCGCAACACGGTTCCGGGCGCGACAGAAGCCAGCGTCGCACGAAGCCGTGCTGCTGAGTCGGGCTTTTCCACGCCACGATCTGCGGGAGTAGCCATCTGGCTCTTCACCCCCTCACCTGAGTCGGTCACAGTCTAGGCGACCTCAGTAGGGGGGAGGCGAATCGAGGCAAGCCACGGCTTCGGCGATGGTCTTGACCGCGCTGATGGCCATGGAGCCCCTGAAGTCCTCGATGCCCTCGGACCCTGCGGGCACAACCGCTCGTGAGAACCCGATGCGCTCGGCCTCTCGCAGACGGACCTTGAGGTTGCTGACCTTGCGCACCTCACCCGCAAGACCCACTTCGCCGAAGGCCACCAGGTCAGCCGGGGCCGCCTTGCCGGTGTAGGCCGAAGCGGTCGCGATTGCGACGGCGAGATCGACCGACGGATCGGTGAGCTTCGCGCCACCGACGGTAGCGGTGTAGACGTCGTGCTTGGAGAGGTCGACGCGGCAGTGCTTGGTCAGCACGGCGAGGATCATCGCCACCCGGGACGAGTCGAGTCCGCTCGACGTACGGCGAGGGGACGGGTTGGGCGTCTCGACACTCAGCGCCTGCACCTCCGCGAGCAGCGGTCGGCGGCCCTCCATCGTCACGGTTACGCAGGTGCCGGGCACTGGCGTCTCGTGGCGGGAGAGGAAGAGACCGGTCGGATCGGGCACTTCGATGATGCCGTCATCGACCAGATCAAAGCAGCCGATCTCGTCGACCGGGCCGAAGCGGTTCTTGACGGCTCGCAGCAGGCGGAGACGGGAGCTGCGGTCGCCCTCGAACTGGAGCACGACATCGACGAGGTGCTCGAGGACACGTGGCCCGGCCACTGATCCGTCCTTGGTGACGTGTCCGACGAGAAGGGTCGCGATGTTCTCGGACTTGGCGCGCTGGATCACCGCGGACGCCACTTCGCGTACCTGCGTGACACCTCCCGGCACTCCATCGACGTCGGCCGAGCCGATCGTCTGCACCGAGTCGACGATCAAAAGTCCGGGCTTGACCGTCTCGACGTGGGTCAGCAGGCCGCCGAGGTCGGTCTCGGCGGCGAGGTAGAGGAGATCATGGACAGCACCCGTACGCTCGGCCCGGAGCCGAACCTGCGCAGCCGACTCCTCGCCCGACACGTAGAGGGTCCGCCGGCCGGCGCGAGCCCAGCGGGCGGCAACTTCGAGCAGCAGTGTCGACTTGCCGACGCCGGGCTCGCCTGCGAGCAGGAGCACGGCACCTGGAACGACTCCGCCACCGAGCACGCGGTCGAGCTCGCCGATCCCCGACGTCTCAGATCGTGCTGACTCGATCGTGACCTGGCTGATCGGGATGGCTGGCGACGCGACCGGCGCTGCTTGGGTGCGACCCGTACGTGCGGGGGCGGCGATGTCGACGGTGCCCCACGCCTGGCACTCGCCGCAACGACCAACCCACTTGCCGGTGGTCCAGCCGCAGTCGGCGCAACGGTAGCCGGGCCGGGCAGTCTTGGTGGTCGCCATGGCGGTCAGCCTAGGCGGGGGGTCGGACTAAATGCGGACGTCGCCGTGAGGAGTCGAGAACGTCGCGGCCATGATGCCTGGAAGGCCGTGCGGGGCGGTCCAGTTGACCTCGATCTCCTCGAGCGCGTCGATCACGGGCTCACCGAGCCAGTCCGACAGGCGCTGGGGCGAGCCAGCGATGTCGAGAGACGTCAGGCTGATCTCGGAGCCCGCCATCTGCGACGGGTGTTCGGCAGGGTCGATGTCCCAGCACGTCACGTACGGGAGCTGGGGATCGGCGCGCATGCTGCTGGTGCCGATCTGACGCCATTCGAGGTTGAATCCGTCGGGACGTCGCCGGTTGCCGGGTACGGCGTGGCGGCCGATGCGGTGCTCGACCTCAGTCATGTCGTCGACCGAGACGCACCATGCCATCCAGCCGCCGCCGGCGTCGGAACGCTCGCGGACGGCCTGTCCGAAGGCAGCCTTGTCGGAGGCGGGGTGGTCGAGTACCTCGACAACTTCGAGGTATTGGCGGTTCTTGAGCGGCAGGATCATGTTGCGCGTGCCGAACCGTGGGTGCGCGCCACCGTCAAGGAATGTGGCACCGAGCAGCTTGCCGAGCGAAGCCGTCGTGCCTGCGAGGCCGTCAGCGCCGACGGCGAAGGAGACGTGATCGAGGTGCATACGGCATTGTTGCCTGACAGGGGACAGCGCCGATTCGGGGGGTTACCAAACTGCGGGTGGATGCCGTGGTGTAGTGCAGATCACAGGCTGGCGCGGTGCGGGTTCGGAGCGCCTGCTGCCTCATGTGCCTCGCACTGGTTGACCAGCTCGGTATAGCCGGCCTCGCCCATCAGCTCAGTCAGCTCGTCGCGGTTGGAGACATACACCGGCTCCATGCCGACGTGCGCCTCGGTGTTGGACGAGCAGTACCAGTCGAGGTCGGCGCCGCCTGGGCCCCAGCCCGCGCGGGTGTATTCGCCGATCTGGACTTCGGTGTAGGTCGAGCCGTCCCCACGATCGACGTCGCGGAACTGGCGGCGCAGCGGCAGCTGCCAGCAGACGTCAGGCTTGGTGGTGTGCGGCTTGACGCCCTCGTCGAGTGCGTAGCCGTGCAACGCGCAGCCATAGCCGCCCTCGAACTCGCGGGAGTTGTGGAAGATGCACGCGCCTTCGTATGCGCGGGTCTTGAGCTCGCCCTCGTCGTCCTTCTCGGTCCAGCCGCGTGCGTGACCCTCGGTGTGGTTCTCCCACTGCGCCGGAGTCAGCTTCTCCATGATCACCTCGACGCGCTTGGCGTCGTCATCGTCGGCGAAGTGTGCGCCGAGGGTGCAGCAGCCCGCGTCTGGGCTGGTCTCGTAGATGCCGGGGCAGCCGGAGCCGAAGATGCAGGTCCAGCGCGACGTCAGCCAGGTGAGATCACAGCGGAACACCTCCGTCTCGTCGGACGGATTGGTGAACTCGACATACGTACGGGGAAACCCGAGCTCGACTTCTGGCACCACGCCAGCCTAGTGCCGCCGGTCAAGACACTCTGCAGTGAGA
>NZ_JAKFEL010000118.1:0-42540 GCF_036675695.1 Aeromicrobium sp. | reverse complement strand
GGAGCATCGTCGAAGACGATGTTGGCGGCCTTGCCGCCGAGCTCGAGGGTCACCTTCTTGTCGGTGCCGGCGACCGAGCGTGCGATGGCCTTGCCGACGGCTGTCGAGCCGGTGAACGCGACCTTGTCGACGTCCGGGTGGGTGACGAGGGCTTCGCCCGTAGCGCCTGCACCCGTGATGATGTTGACGACACCGGGCGGCAGATCAGCCTGTTGGCACACCTCGGCGAACAGCAGCGCAGTCAGGGGAGTGGTCTCGGCAGGCTTGAGGACGACCGTGTTGCCGGCCGCGAGTGCCGGCGCGATCTTCCAGGCCAGCATCATGATCGGGAAGTTCCACGGGATCACCTGACCCGCGACGCCGAGCGCCTTCGGATCGGGTCCGAGTCCTGCGTAGCCGAGCTTGTCAGCCCAGCCGGCGTAGTAGAAGAACCACTGCGAGACGAGCGGCAGGTCTACGTCGCGCGACTCCTTGATCGGCTTGCCGTTGTCGAGTGACTCGAGGACTGCGAACTCACGCGAGCGCTCGGCCATGATGCGAGCGATGCGGTAGAGGTACTTGGCGCGTTCGCTGCCGGGCAGCTTGGACCAGACGGTCTCGTATGCCTTGCGGGCTGCCTTGACCGCGAGGTCGACGTCGGAGGCTGTGGCCTCGGTGATCTCCGCGAGCACCTCTTCCGACGACGGGCTGATCGACTTGAACGATCCGCCCTTGCCGTCGACGAACTCGCCGTTGATGAACAGCCCGTAGGAGCTCTTGATGTCGACGATCGCCCGCGACTCGGGAGCCGGTGCGTACTCGAAACTCTTCTTCTTGGCAGCCATGTTCAGTCCAGGGTGACGTAGTCGGGGCCGGAGTAGTGGCCGGTGGCCAGCTTCTGGCGTTGCATGAGCAGGTCGTTCAACAGGGTGGAGGCGCCGAACCGGAACCAGTCGGGATCGAGCCAGTCCTCACCGACGATCTCGTTGACCATCACGAGGTACTTGATCGCGTCCTTCGACGTACGGATGCCGCCGGCAGGCTTCACGCCGACCTGGCGGCCGGTCTCGGCGCGGAAGTCGCGCACGGCTTCGAGCATCACCAGCGTGACGGGGAGTGTCGCGGCGGGCTGCACCTTGCCGGTGCTGGTCTTGATGAAATCGGCGCCTGCCTGCATCGCCAGCCACGAGGCCTTGCGGACGTTGTCATACGTCTGCAGCTCGCCGGTCTCGAAGATCACCTTGAGGTGTGCGTGTGACCCGTCGGGCCGGACACAGGCTTCCCGGGTCGCCACGATCTCGTCGTACACGAGGCCGTAGTTGCCTGCGAGGAATGCGCCACGGTCGATGACCATGTCGATCTCGTCAGCACCGGCCTCGACGGCGTCGCGGGTGTCGGCGAGCTTGATGTCGAGAGCTGCTCGGCCGGATGGGAAAGCGGTCGCGACGCTGGCGACGTTGAGTCCGGAATCGCCGAGTGCTTCCTTGGCGATCGCGACCATGTCGGGATAGACGCAAACGGCAGCGGCGGCGGGGCAGGTGGGATCGGTCGGATCGGGTCGCATCGCCTTGTTGGCCAGTGCCCGAACCTTGCCCGGAGTGTCAGATCCTTCGAGCGTCGTCAGGTCGACCATTGAGATGGCGAGGTCGATAGCCCACGCCTTGGAGGTGGTCTTGATCGAGCGGGTACCGAGGCCGGCAGCGCGCGCTTCCACGCCAACCTGATCGACGCCGGGAAGGCCGTCGAGGGTCTTGCGCAGGGATGCAGTCGCAGTCACTCGTCAAGGTTAGTTGCAAGTGGCGCGAGCCGGAAACGTCGCGCGTGGATGGTTGACTGGATGCATGACGACGTCGACCGTCCTCCTTGTGGCCGCGACCTCCCTCACGGGTCTGTCAGCGGGACTCTTCGCGACCTTTTCCTATGCCGTGATGCCCGGGCTGCGCCGCAGCGAGGACGACGCGCTTGTCTCGGCGATGCGCGGCATCAACATCGCGATCATCAATCCGGTGTTCGCTCTCGTGTTCGTCGGATCCTTCATTGCGTCGGTCGCCGCGCTCATCGCCGGATGGGATGACCCGGCACGCCCGTGGATCATCGCGGGCCTTGCCGCGTATGTCGTCGGAGGTTTCGTCGTCACGGGCGCGGTCAATGTGCCGCTCAATGACGCACTCGAGTCGGGGACCGGCAGCTCGGCTTCGCTGCGTGAGTCGTTCGAGGCTCGGTGGGTCAGGTGGAACCACGTGCGATCGGTGCTCACCGTCGCGGCATTCGTGTGCCTGGTGGTGGCAGCGGTCAAGTCCTAGACGCCCAGCGCGGGAGGGCTCTAGAGATTCAGAGCAGCCGCGAGGTCGGACTTGATCGCGGCCAGCGCGGCATCAGCGGTCGTACGTGCGGCCTCGATCGAGTCGTCGACCGGCACGACGATCTCGAGGTAGCACTTGAGCTTGGGTTCGGTGCCCGACGGCCGACAGATGATCCGCCCAGAATTGAACACCAGCCCGCCGTCGAGCTGGAGCCGGATGCCGTCCGTCGGCGGCAGACCGTTGTAGCCGTCGGCGAGATCGTCGACCGCTGTCACGTTCTGGCCGCCGAGGGTGGTCGGCGGTGTCGTACGCAGCGTGTCCATCGCGTTGGCAATGATCGAGAGGTCCTCGACGCGTACGGACAGCTGCGTGGTCGCGTGCAGCCCGTGATCTCGGTAGATGTCATCGAGGCGGTCGATGAGCGTCCTGCCTTCGGCTTTGAGTCCGGCAGCCAGCTCGAGCACCGTGATGATCGCCGAGACGCCGTCCTTGTCACGGGCGATGTCGGGGGCGACGGAGTAGCCGAGCGCTTCTTCATAGCCGTACGCGAGATCCGGGATCTTGCCGATCCACTTGAACCCCGTCAGCGTCTGTTGCCACGGCTGGTCGTACGCCCCGCAGATCCGGCCCAGCAGATCGGAAGACACGATCGACGAGGCGTATGTACCGGTCACGCCCCGACGTAGCAGAAAGTCGGCGAGAAGAGCGCCGACCTGGTCGCCGCTGAGCATTCGGTAGGACTCGCCGTCTCGCACGCCAACAGCACAGCGATCGGCATCGGGGTCGTTGGCCACGATGATGTCGGCGCCGACCTCCGAGGCGAGCTTGAGCGACAGGTCCATCGCGCCCGGCTCTTCGGGATTGGGGAACGCCACGGTCGGGAAGTCAGGATCCGGGTCACCCTGCTGCCGTACGACGTGCAGTGGCGGGAAGCCAGCACGCGCGACGGTCTCGACGAGCGTGTCACGACCGACACCATGCATCGGGGTGTAGACGGCGACGATGTCGCGGGGTCCCTCGTCCGGCAGCGCGACGACGGCCTCGATGTACGCCTCGGCGACCTCCGGACCCAGCAGCTCGTATGCCTCGCTGCGTGGCAGTTCATCCACCCGCGCGACTCGGTCGATCGCGTTCGAGATGTCGGTGTCTTCGGGCGGCACGATCTGGCTCGAGTCGGCGAGGTAGACCTTGTAGCCGTTGTCCTGGGGTGGGTTGTGCGAGGCGGTGACCATCACGCCGGAGCTGCACCCGAGGTGACGGATCGCGAACGCCAGCACGGGCGTCGGCAGGTGAGTCGGCAGCAAGTACGCGTGGACGCCCGCGGCTTCCATGATCTCCGCGGTGTCTCGGGCAAAGATGTCGGAGTTGTAGCGGGCGTCGTAGCCGACCACAACGGACGGCTTGGCCTCGCGCTCGACGAGGTAGGCGGCCAGTCCCGCCGCGGCCTGAGCGACGATCACCCGGTTCATCCGGTTGGGACCTGCACCGAGCGCACCGCGCAGGCCGGCCGTACCGAACTGCAGGCGGCCGGAGAACCGGTCCTCGAGCTCAGCGGTGTCGTTGGCGTCGATCAGAGCCTGGAGCTCGTCTCGGGTGACGGGATCGGGATCCTGGCTCAGCCATTCGAGAGCCTGCTCGACGACACCCATCAGATCCTCGGCAGCACGTCGGCGAGCAACGTACCCATTCGTGACGCCGCAGTCTTGCCCGCTTCGAGCACTTCTTCATGGTTGAGCGGCTCGCCGGAGATTCCGGCCGCGAGGTTGGTGACCAGCGAGAGTCCGAGGACCTCCATACCGGCCTCGCGGGCAGCAATCGCCTCGAGCACCGTGGACATGCCGACCAGGTCGCCGCCGATCGCGCGCACCATGTTGATCTCGGCCGGCGTCTCGTAGTGGGGCCCGGGGAACTGGACGTAGACGCCCTCGTCGAGCGTCGGGTCGACTTCCTGGAACATCGCGCGCAGGCGCGGGGAGTAGAGGTCGGTCAGGTCGACGAAGTGTGCACCCTCGATCGGTGAGGTCGCCGTCAGGTTGATGTGGTCCTTGATGAGCACCGGCGTGCCGGGCACCCAGTTCGGGTTGAGGCCACCGCAGCCATTGGTGAGCACCATTGTCTTCACGCCGGCCGCCGCGGCCGTACGTACGCCGTGCACCACAGAGGCGACGCCGCGTCCCTCGTAGAAATGCGTACGACCCAGGAAGATCAGCAGGCGCTTGTCTCCAAGCGCGAGCGAGCGAATCGTGCCTCCGTGGCCGACCACAGCCGGAGCGCTGAATCCGGGTAGCTCGGCAACGGGGATCTCGAACTCCGGCTTGCCCAAAGCGTCAGCGGCAGGGAGCCAGCCCGATCCCATGACGAGTGCTGTGTCGTGCTGGGCTCCACCCGTGCGATCTCTGATGGCGTCGGCGGCCTGCTGGGCACGTTCTTGGGAGGTGATGTCGGAGGTGCTCACCTGCCGTACGTTATCCGCTCGCCCATCTCAATGGGAGGATGGTGTCGTGACGCATGTGACGATCATTGGTGGCGGCCCCGGTGGCTACGAGGCGGCTCTCGTCGCCTCGCGTCTTGGCGCCGATGTGACGCTGATCGAGCGCGATGGTCTGGGTGGTTCAACCGTGCTCACGGACTGCGTCCCCAGCAAGACGCTCATCGCCACGTCAGACCTGCTGACTGACGTCAGCGGCGCAGCCGAGCTCGGCATCGAGGTGCCCAACGCCGTACGCGCCGATCTCGCCGCCGTTGACAACCGCGTGCTGGCGCTGGCACAGGCTCAGTCCGCCGACATCGCTGATCGGCTTGTCGCCAGTGGCGTGAAGCTCATCTCGGGAACCGCGACGATCGAGTCGGCGCACCTGGTCGTCGTCGACGGCACGCTGCGCATCGACACAGACGCGATCCTGGTGGCAACGGGTGCTCACCCACGCGTCAGCCCAGATGCACAGCCGGATGGCGAGCGGATCCTGACCTGGGAGCAGATCTACGCGCTGCAGAAGCTTCCCGAGCACATGATCGTCGTCGGCTCAGGCGTGACAGGAGCCGAGTTCGCCAGCGCCTACAACGGTCTCGGCGCCACCGTCACTCTCGTGTCGAGCCGCGATCGGGTACTGCCCGGTGAGGACGCCGATGCCGCCACCGTCATCGAAGACGTCTTCAAGCGACGCGGGATGACAGTCCTCGGCAACTCCCGCATGGAGAAGGTCGAACGCACGGACGACGGAGTCCGCGTGACCCTGACTGACGGACGTACGGTCGACGGCTCGCACTGTCTCCTGGCGCTCGGCTCGATCCCCAACACCAACGACCTCGGGCTCGCCGCGGTCGGCGTCGAGTTGAACGAGGGCGGCTTCATCGAGGTCGACAAGGTCTCCCGCACATCGGTACGCGGGGTCTACGCTGCCGGCGACTGCACCGGCGTCCTGATGCTCGCGTCGGTTGCTGCGCAGCAGGGGCGAATCGCCATGTCGCACCTGCTGGGCGACGCCGTTCACCCGCTCGACCTTGGCAAGGTGTCGAGCAACGTGTTCACCTCGCCCGAGATCGCGACGGTCGGGCTGTCGCAGAAACAGGTCGACGAATCTGACATGCAGGTCGTCGCGGCAACTCTTCCGCTCGCGTCCAACGCTCGCGCCAAGATGCAGGGCGTTCATGATGGCTTCGTCAAGATCTTCGCCCGCCGGGGGATGGGCATCGTTGTCGGTGGTGTGGTCGTCGGCCCGAAGGCCAGCGAGCTGATCCACGTCATCTCCCTGGCGGTGTCGGCGTCCCTCACGGTCGACCAGGTTGCCGACGCTTTCACGATCTATCCGTCGCTCTCTGGCTCGGTCGCTGAGGCCGCTCGGCGCCTTCACGGCGCTCCCTGACCGTCGACACTGCCTGAAATTACAGGCATGTAGTTATGTGACACATGTGGCTAATGTGACGAAAGTCGTGTGTAATTCAGTGGTTAGTGAGAGCCTTCCCCGCTCGCTCATCCACCTGAATGGATTGTCTTCATGACACTCAGGCGCCTGCTGTTCCGTGGCCTGGTCCCACTGTCTGTCTTTGCCGTGCTCGCAACCCTGATGGTTGCGCACGGCATCAGTCGCGCAAGCGATGCGCAGACCGACGAGCAGGTGAGCGAAGGCACGCCCGCCGTGGTCCGTGACCGAGCGGTTCCCGTGACGCCAAAGGCGGAGCGTGAGCCGGCTCCGCCCCGCACGAGCGAAGACCAAGCTGAGGAAGACGACGCCCCCGCCGCTGCCGACACGGTGGTCGCACAGCTCCCTCCGACCAAGGTGGCGAAGTTCTCGCTGCTGGGCGTCACCTGGCGTGAAGGCTTGGTCGACGCTGACACCGCCGTCGAAGTGCGTTGGCGCGGCGACGACGGATGGTCTGATTGGACCGAGCTTCATGTTGAGCCATCGAACGAGGGCACGCCTGGAACCGAGCCCTACTGGGTCGGCAGCGCCGACGCAGCAGCCGTACGCGTCCTTTCGACATCTGACGCTGCTCCACGAGGACTTGAGCTCGCCACGATCGACCCAGGCAAGATGCCGACGTCTGCGGCGCTGCGGACGGTTGCCGCCGTTGCACAACCGACGATCATTTCGCGCGCAGCATGGGGTGCCAGCAACAGCGGATCGTGTGACAGTCCCATTTACGGATCGTCACTGCGTGGAGCAGTGATTCACCACACGGCAGGCAGCAACACAGAACCGGCGGACCGGTCGGCGGCAGTCGTGAAGGCAACGCAGGCGTATCACATGAACAGTCGCGACTGGTGCGACATCGCCTACAACTTCCTGGTCGACCGCTACGGCCAGATCTTCGAGGGACGCCGAGGCGGGATCGACAAGGTCGTCCGCGGAGCCCACTCGGGCAACGGCTCGGTCAACGAACAGACAACCGGCATCTCGCTGATGGGTACGTTCACCACGGCCGCTCCCACGACGGCGATGAAGAGCGCCGTCGTGCGCCTCACGGCGTGGAAGCTTGCCCTTCACGGCGTCCCGGCAAAGGGCACGTACTCGCTGGGTGGAAAGACACTCAACCGCATCGCCGGCCACCGTGATGTCGTCAGCACAGCATGCCCAGGTGCCACGGTCTACTCGTGGCTGACCTCCACCAGCTCGACCGGTCTGCGAACACAGGTCGCAGACACGATCGCTGCTGGCGGTTCGTCCACGACGTTGCCGACACCTACCGGGCTTGCCGTCACAGGTCGCACCATGACGAGCGTCGCCCTCGACTGGAACTACGTCGAGGGAGCGGAGCGCTATCACGTGAAGGTGTCGACGTCGTCGACGATGTCATCGCCGGTGTTTGCCAAATTCGACGTGAGCAAGGGCACCGTGACTGGCCTCAAGCCCGGCACGAGGTACTACTTCAGCGTTGTCGTGGTCGATCCCGTGAAGAACGTGCGGCTCAGCTCGTACACCGCGGCTCCTCACCCGACGGCCGAGACGTACCCCGCCGCAACACCCGAGAATCTCGCGATCTCCTCGGCGTCGACGTCCTCGCTTTCCCTGAACTGGGATGACCTGGCGGGTGCCGAGAAGTACCACGTGAAGGTGTCGACGTCGTCGACGATGTCATCTCCCATCTACGGGCGATTCACGGCGAGCGAAGGAACGGTGTCGGGCTTGAAGTCCGGCACGAAGTACTACGCCAGCGTCGTCGCGGTGGACCCGGTGCTGGGGACCCGGATCGGCGACTACAGCCAGGCTCCGCATCCGAGCGCCACCACTGAAGGCGGCACGACGAGCACAACCACCCGCAACACGGTGACCGTCCCGTCTACGAGACAGTTCACGGTCACCGGCCACGGTTACGGTCACGGCATCGGGATGAGCCAGCACGGCGCTCAGGGTGCCGCAAAGGCTGGCGAGAAGTTCGCCTCGATTCTGTCGACCTACTACCCCGGAACAGCCCTCGGCACAAAGACCGGCAACATCCGGGTGCTGATCACCAAGGACACAACGGCCTCGGTCATGATCCGCGCTCGCTCTGCGCTGACCTTCCGCAAGGGATGGGACGGCACGCCGGTGTCACTTCCGTCGACGATTGGCGGCGCTGCAGTCACGCGATGGATGATCGTGCCGCTGTCGTCCGACAAGACCAAGTCGACCTTGAAGTACATGACGACTGGGTCATGGATCACGTACAACAAGATGGTCTGGACCGGCGAGGCACAGTTTGAGGCGTCTGCGATCCGGCTCATCCTGCCCGGCGGTAGCGACGTCAAATATCGTGGCGCGTTGCGGTCCGCCTCGCCGACTGCCGGATCGAGCGATCGCAACACCCTGAATGTTCTTCCGATCGAGTCGTACGTCCGTGGTGTCGTCGCCGCCGAGATGCCGTCCTCCTGGCACCCCGAAGCGCTCAAGGCGCAATCCGTCGCGGCGCGTACGTATGGCGTTCGCAGCATAGTGCGGTCGCGCTACTACGACCTGTGTGACACCACGAGCTGCCAGGTCTATCGCGGCTATGCGGTCGAGACCGAGGCCACGGACGCAGCGATCGCGGCGACGAGGTCGAAGATCCTGACGTACGAGGGCACGCCCGCGTTCACGCAGTTCTCGTCCTCATCGGGCGGATACACCGCCGCCGGCAGCCAGCCGTACCTCAAGGCGGTACCAGACCCGCACGATGACTGGTCGGGCAACGCCAACCACCTGTGGACCAAGACGGTCTCCGCCTCCACGATCGAGAAGGCGCATCCGTCTCTCGGCACACTCAAGTCGCTCACAGTCACGAAGCGCAATGGGTTCGGCGATTGGAACGGACGAGTTGTCAGTCTGGACCTGGTGGGCTCGCAGAAGACCATCACGATCTCCGGAAACACCGCTCGTACGTTGTTGGGCCTCAAGTCGAATTGGTTCCGCTTCTAGCTGGACTGACTCCACGGCTCACGTACGATGGCCCCATGCATCTCGGGGGAAAGCTCGTTCTGTCGGTCATCCTGGCGGGCTTGGTCGTGTCTGGATGTCAGTCCGGTTCCACCTCGCCTCAGGCTGCGCCCGGGCATTCGAGCCCCGCGCCAAAGAGTCCTGAGGCCACGCCATCGCCGGCCAAGAGTCGTTCGATCGCCGTTCCTGCGCCGGTTCGGACCTCAGATGGTTTGGTCGCCGAGCTGGCACCGACCAAGACGAAGAAGTTCGCCCTCCTCGGCGTGACTTGGGACCGAACCGAAAACGATCTCGACGTGACGGTTGAAGTTCGGGTGCGTTCGGCCGAGGGCTGGTCGGCCTGGGTGCCTCTCGAAGTCGACAACGATGGCGGCGAAGCCGGGCGCGGTGGAACCGAGCCGTGGTGGGTCGAGAACGCCGACGAGGTTCGCGCGCGAGTCACGACCGCGAGCGGCGCATCGCCGACTGGCGTCAAGGTGATCACGGTTGATCCGGGCGATGTCGACGCCCCAGCCTCCGCGGACGTTCCGGCGTTCTACTCGTCGAGCAGCACGTCTTCGGTCGTCTCGGTGGCTGATGGTCAGACATTTACCCCGAAGCCCACGATCAGGTCGCGTTCGTCCTGGAATGCACGAGCAGCCAATGGCTGCGACGAGGACGGCTACGACACGTACGGCGACACGACACTCGGCGTCAACCTGCACCATACGGCGGGCACCAACTCCTATTCCAAGAGCCAGTCCGCATCGATCGTCAAGGGCATCCAGAAGTTCCATCAGTCCGGACGTGGTTGGTGCGACATCGCCTACAACTTCCTCGTGGACAAGTATGGCCAGATCTTTGAGGGCCGTTTTGGCGGCGTAGACAAGCCCGTGCGCGGATCGCATTCGGGCAACAACACCGTCAACGAACGGACCATGGGCATCGCGTTGATGGGCAACCTCGACAAGGCCAGGCCCACGTCAGCCATGAAGACCTCGGCGGTCAAGCTTGCTGGCTGGCGCCTCGCGACCTACTACAAGCCCGCCAAGGGCTCCGTGAGCATCGGCAGCAAGACACTTCAGCGAATCTCCGGCCACCGCAACGTGGTGAGCACCGCCTGCCCCGGCAAGTACGGCTACTCGTGGCTCCTCGCCTCGGGCGGCATGCGTGACCGCGTCTCGTCCTACATTTCGAACTACCAGTCCAAGATCAAGACCGCCGCGCAGAGCCTTGACGGTCTCACCGGATCGGTGACTGGTTCGGTCAAGCAAGGCGAGATCGGCGGCGACACACGTCGTCGCACGATGTTCAGCAGGATGAACATCTTCTGGCTCGCCCCCAGCGCGAGCGCCTTCGTCGTCGCGGGAGCCGCGAAGACGGTCCACGAGAAGCTCGGCATGCAGAACGGCGTGCTCGGATTCCCGATGGCAAACATGGCGGCTTCATCGATCTCGGGCCTGAGCGTTCAACCTTTCCAGAACGGCGCGATCTACCAGACTGCGACCGGAACCTACGGGCTCTACGGCGACATCTATACGAAGTACGTGTCCGCCAGCGTGGGTGGTCCCAGCGGCCAGCTTGGCGTTCCGAAGTCGGGCGTCGTGGTGAGCGGCACGACCAAGACGGTTACGTTCGAGCACGGCACCATCACGCAGAACGGCACCGCCGAGCCGGTTGTGGCTCTGAGCGCACCGGCAGAAGGCGCGCCAAGTCAGTTGGCGCCTGAAACGGCGGAGCCGACACCCAGTGCCAGCGAAGAGGGCGTCGAGCCCGTTTCGCAGGCCTTCCCAGTCCTGTGGTTACGCAGGTCTGGGATGATCTCTGCATGACAGCGCTGCTCAAGTCGATTGCGATCTCGTTGACCGCGAATGCCGCCTCGTTGGCGTTCGCCGCGTGGCTCTTCGATCGGTTCAACATACGGTTCGGCTGGTTCGTCGTTGCCGCTGTGTTGGTGACGCTGTTGACCGTGACATTGCGCGAGATTGTCATCGGCACCGTCAACCGATTCGCTCGCGGTTACACGATCGCTGGCGGCCTGGTGCTGACCGCGCTGGTGCTGTTGCTGACGGAGCTGGTCGTCCCCGAGTCCGGGTTCTACATCGACGGCTGGGGCACCTGGATCGGTGTGGTCCTTATCGTCTGGGCAGCCGGAATCGCCTACGGCGAAGTCGACAAGAAGGCTCCCGCACCGCGAGCGTAGCGAGCGCGTGCGGGAGGGCTAGGGAGCGAAGCGACCGGGAGCGTCCGCGCCGCGAAGCCGCCAGGCGCGAAGCCCAGGTGAGCCGACGACGCTAAGTAACCGTCGCGCAGCGTCTTGGACTACTCCGCAGCGTCCTTGATCTCGGCGATGACCTGACCGGATGTGACCGTGGCGCCGACCTCGATCGAGAGTCCCGTCACGACACCGTCGCGGTGTGCGTTGATGGGCTGCTCCATCTTCATGGCCTCGACGACCACGATCTGATCGCCGGCAGCAACGGTCTGACCTTCCTCGACGGCGATCTTGACGACGGTGCCCTGCATTGGAGCGGTGAGCGAGTCGCCGCTGGCGGCAGCACCGGCGGCCTTGCCACCCTTGCGCTTGGGCTTCTTGGGACCGGCAGCAGCGGCTGTAGCGCCGAGTCCGCCGGGGAGAACGACTTCGACTCGCTTGCCGCCGACCTCGACGACAACGCGCTCGCGCTCAGCGGGCTCGTCGCCTGTTTCGGTGTCGCCACCGTACGGCTCGAGCTCGTTGACGTAGTCGGTCTCGATCCAGGTCGTGTAGACCGTGAACTTGCCGTCAGGAGCAGCGAATGCCGGATCGTCGACGACCGAGCGGTGGAACGGGATCACGGTCGGCATGCCGTCGACGACGAACTCGTCGAGCGCGCGGCGTGAACGCTGCAGAACCTGCTCGCGCGACGTACCGGTGATGATCAGCTTGGCAACGAGGGAGTCGAACGATCCGGGGATCGTCTCGCCCTCTTCGTATCCGCCGTCGAGTCGTACGCCGGGGCCCGACGGGGGAGCCCACTTGGTCAGTGTGCCGGGAGCCGGGAGGAAGCCGCGGCCTCCGTCTTCGGCGTTGATGCGGAACTCCATCGAGTGGCCGCGGATCTCGGGATCGTCGTAGCCGAGCTCTTCGCCGGCCGCGATGCGGAACATCTCGCGTACGAGGTCGATTCCGGTGACCTCTTCGGAGACGGGGTGCTCGACCTGGAGACGGGTGTTGACCTCGAGGAAGCTGATCGTGCCATCGGCCGCGACGAGGAACTCACACGTACCGGCGCCGACATATCCGGCTTCCTTGAGGATCGCCTTGGAGGACGAGTAGAGGCGCTCGATCTGGTCATCGGTCAGGAACGGCGCAGGTGCCTCCTCGACGAGCTTCTGGTGACGACGCTGCAGCGAGCAGTCGCGGGTCGAGATCACGACGACGTTGCCGTGGCTGTCGGCGAGGCACTGGGTCTCGACGTGACGGGGCTTGTCGAGGAACTTCTCGACCAGGCACTCGCCGCGGCCGAAGGCGCTGACAGCCTCGCGTACTGCTGACTCGAACAGCTCGGGGATCTCTTCGATCGTGCGGGCGACCTTGAGTCCACGACCGCCACCGCCGAACACTGCCTTGATGGCGACCGGCAGGCCGTTCTCCTTGGCGAACGCGACGACTTCGTCGGCGTCCTGGACAGCGTCCTTGGTGCCCGGCGCGAGTGGTGCGTTGGCCTTCAGGGCGAGCTGCTTGGCCTTGGCCTTGTCACCGAGGTTCTCGATCGCGTGCGGGGGAGGACCAATCCAGATCAGCCCGGCGTCGATGACGGCCTGGGCGAACTCGGCATTCTCGGCGAGGAACCCGTAGCCGGGGTGCACGCTGTCGGCGCCGGAGCGTTCGGCGATGGCGAGGATCTTCTCGATCGAGAGGTAGGACTCGGCAGGCGTGGAGCCCTCGAGGGAGTAGGCCTCGTCGGCGAGGCGTACGAAGACTGAGTCACGATCGGCCTCGGCGTAGACGGCGACGCTTCCGATGCCGGAGTCCTTGCAGGCGCGAATCACGCGAACGGCGATTTCGCCGCGGTTGGCGATCAGGACCTTGGACAGGGGCTTGCTCACGAAATGCTCTCCTCGACACGGGACAGGGCTGCCTCGTGAGTCTAGGGGTTCCGAGCTGTGGGCTGAGTATGAGGTTGGTTACCCGGACGTACGGTTTCGGCGACTCGTGGTGATGGGGTGCCGGCGAGATTGTGCAGTTTGGTTAACGGTTGTTAACATCGACGTATGAACTTTGCCTTGTCCAAGGAACACGAGACCTTCCGCGGGATCGTCCGTGAGTTCGCTGAGGCGGAGATCGCTCCGCACGTTGCGAAGTGGGACAAGGACCATCATTTCCCCGTCGATCTGATCCAGAAGATGGGCAATCTCGGACTGTTCGGCCTGACCTCACCCGAGGAGTACGGCGGGGCTGACGGCGACTTCACCAGCCTTTGTGTCGCGATCGAGGAGCTCGGCCGCGTCGACCAGTCGATCGGCATCACCCTCGAGGGCGCAGTCGGTCTCGGCATCAACCCGATCCTGACGTTTGGCACCCCGGAGCAGAAGGAGAAGTGGCTCCCCGACCTGGTGACTGGGCAGGCGCTCGCAGGGTTCGGCCTCACCGAGCCCGGAGCCGGCTCCGATGCCGGCGCGACCAAGACCAAGGCCGAACTGGATGGCGACGAATGGGTCATCAACGGCGCGAAGCAGTTCATCACAAACTCGGGCACGGACATCACGTCGCTGGTCACCGTGACCGCGCGTACGGGAACCCGCGAGGACGGACGTCCGGAGCTCTCGACGATCATTGTTCCCTCGGGCACGCCGGGCTTCGTCGTCGAGCCCGCGTACGACAAGCTCGGCTGGCACATCTCTGACACACATCCCTTGTCTTTCGTCGACGCACGCGTACCCGCTGATCACCTGCTGGGTCAGCGCGGCCGTGGCTACGCCCAGTTCCTCGCCACCCTCGACGACGGTCGCGTGGCGATCGCCGCTCTCGCAGTCGGCTGCATCCAGGCCTGCCTCGAGCTTTGCGTGCAGTACGCGGGGGAGCGCACGACCTTCGGCGTGCCGATCGGAGCCAAGCAGGGTGTGGCCTTCCAGGTCGCTGACCTCTCCGTGATGGCACAGGCCGGTCGCGCGCTCGTTTATCAGGCAGCCGCCATGAAGGACGCTGGAGCTGACGGCAAGGAGTTCCGTCGGGCCGCCTCGATCGCGAAGCTCTACACCTCGGAGTCGGCTGTCACGGCCACTCGTGTTGCGACGCAGGTGTTCGGTGGCTACGGCTTCATGGAGGAGTACCCAGTCGCCCGGTTCTATCGCGACGCCAAGATCCTCGAGATCGGCGAAGGCACCTCAGAGGTCCAGCGGATGCTCATTGCGCGCGGGCTGGGTCTCCCCGTCGAATGACCAGTCATTCGTAGCGGTGGCAGTTGTCAGACGGCGCGGGTTAACTGGCGGGTATGAGCCCATCCACCCTTGCAACAGGCCTCGACCAGGCCGTCGCCCTCGTCGACAGCATCTCGGCTGACCAGCTCGATCTGCCGACTCCATGCTCCCAATGGAATGTGCGTGATCTTGCCAATCACCTGACCAACAGCGCGGCACAGATGGCGGTCATGGCGCAGGGTGGCAAGCCTGACTGGAGCTCGCTGGCGACGCACCATGACAATCCTGGGTCGGTGCTTCGTCAGGCTGCCGACGACATCGTTGCGGCGTTCGACGCAGGCACTGAAGCACCCGAAGGCATGGTCGTCTCCGAGTTGGCGGTCCACACATGGGACCTCGCGACAGCGCTGGGCCGCGACACCAACGAGCTTGAGCCCGCTGTCGCTGAAGCCGGCTACGCGTTCATGACGAAATCGCTCACCGACGACAACAGAGGTGACGCGTTCGCCCCCGAGCAGGCTGCTCCGGAGGGCGCCAACACCTACGAGCGCATTGCAGCGTTCGCGGGCCGATCAGTTCAGGACTGAACTGTCACAGGTTGGTCATCTTGGCGCAGGGGAGCGGGATGTGCTTCGCGCCATCGCCGAAGTCGACCTGAACCGAGGTAGTGCCCTGCATGCTGACGATGCGGCCGAGACCGTAGGTGTCATGAGAGACGCGAGCGCCTACTTCGTACACCTCCGCCACAACCTCCGGGCCTGCCTGGAAGGGACTGGATGCGTGGTAGCGGCGTCGCCGCGGTGAGGTTGCCATCGTTTGACCATTGTCCCACTTTTCGGTGAACAAATGCCAACTGGCTCAGGGAGTCGGACGCTGCCAGAGCTCAGGCCAGGCGATTCCGAGATCGCCGACCAGCTCTCGGAGCAGGGGCAGGGACAGACCGATCACGTTGTGGTGATCGCCCTCGACGCCGGTGACGAACGCTCCGCCGAGGCCGTCGATCGTGAATGCACCGGCAACGTTCATCGGCTCGCCGGTGGCGACGTAGGCATCGATCTCGGCGTCGCTGATATCGGCGAAGTGCACGATCGTGGACGCCGTCTCGACAAACTCCTCAGCGCCGCGGCGTACGCAGTGGCCGGTATGGAGCACCCCACTCTTGCCGCGCATCCGACGCCAACGACCGGCTGCTTCGACCGGTCCGGCGGGCTTGCCGAAGATCTCGCCCTCGAAGGCGAGCACTGAGTCGCAGCCGATGACCAGCGTGTCCGGGTCGACCTGCGGTGCAACGGCGCGGCACTTGAGCTGGGCAAGCGCAGCCGCGAGGTTGGCCGCATCAGTCGTGGTGATCTGGTCTTCGTTGACGCCCGAGACGATGACGTCGGGGTGGATTCCTGCCGAGCGCAGCAGCGCAAGACGTGCCGGCGAAGCAGAGGCGAGGACAACTCTCATTGGGCCACCTCGTGACGAGCGCGGACGACTTCAAGTCTTGGTTCAGCGAGAAGGTCGGTGATGAGCGCTTCTGATCCACCGACGCCGCTCCACGATCCTTCGATGTCGGTCGTGACGAACCAGGTGTGGTCGTCAGGCCAGAACAGGTTGGGACTGTTGAGGTCGCGAGGCACGCCGACGCCGTACGCCGCCGCGCCCCACAACCCGGCGTGAGCGAGGGGTCCGGCGAACAGCAGGTAGTCACGTGATCCGACAACCAGTCGCGGTCCGTCGAGCACCGCTGCGGCGAAGGCGGGAGGCGGAGGCTCTTTGGGCTTCGGCTTGCCGAACAGTCGGCCCGGCCACGGTGCGGGACCAGCGAACGTGGTCAGGAACGCGACCGATTCGCCGCCATAGATCTCGCCGTAGCCATCCCACAACGCGAAGAAGCAGTGCTCAGCAGTGGAGGTGTGGCGCCCGAGAACGTCGCACAGGGCAGCCAGCTCGTCCTCCGGTAGGTGGCCGTCTATGCGCTCAGTGCCGTCAGCGCCTTCGCGCCATGGATGGAGCACGCGGGCATACGACTCGAACCCGGCAGGACCCAGATCGCCGACGTCACCGAACCAGTCGGCGGCCGAGAACTCAGCCAGCGGGCGCAGCGGCACGGTCAGCCGCCGAACGCCGAGCTGCGCCACTGGCCAGGGCCAAAGCGGTGCGGAGTGCGGGCCACGCGCGCTGGGTGGCCCCACTGCGAGCGCGGAGCCGTCTTCGTACGAGAGGCAGCGTGAGCAGCGGCAGCATTGCGAGCCGCGATGACGGCAACGAGTGCCGCAAGCTCCTCGGGCGTCAGGTCACCCTTGACGACCCGAAGAACAGGCTTCGCGACTGGTGTCGCCTCAACGGGCTCGGTCACAGCGGGATGTTTCCGTGCTTCTTGGGCGGCAGGGTCTCGCGCTTGGTCTTGAGCAGGCGGAGAGCCTTGACGACCTCGGCGCGGGTCTGCGACGGCGCGATCACGGAGTCGATGTATCCGCGCTCGGCGGCGAGGTAGGGGTTGCAGAGCGTGTCCTCGTACTCGGTCATCAGCTCGGCACGCTTGGCTTCCGGGTCGTCCGCCGCTGCGATTTCCTTGCGGTAGAGGATGCCGACGGCACCGGATGCGCCGACGACGGCGATCTGGGCGGAGGGCCAGGCGATGTTGACGTCAGCGCCGAGGTGCTTGGAGCCCATGACGTCGTAGGCACCGCCATACGCCTTGCGGGTGATGACAGTGACCAGCGGGACGGTGGCCTCGGCGTACGCGTAGATCAGCTTGGCGCCGCGACGGATGATGCCGTTCCATTCCTGGTCCGTGCCGGGCAGGAAGCCGGGCACATCCACGAAGGTCAGGACGGGGATGTTGAACGCGTCGCAGGTGCGTACGAATCGGGCAGCCTTCTCGGATGCGTCGATGTCGAGGCAGCCGGCGAACTGCATCGGCTGGTTGGCGACGATGCCGACACTGCGACCTTCGACGCGGCCATAGCCGATCACGATGTTGGGGGCGAACAACGGCATGACCTCGAGGAAGTCACCGTCGTCGACGATCGACTCAATCACGGTGTGCATGTCGTACGGCTGGTTGGCCGAGTCAGGGATCAGCGTGTCGAGCGCGAGATCAACGTCGGTCGGCTCGAGGTCGGCGACCGTGTCGTACGGCTCCGGCTCTTCCATGTTGTTCTGCGGGAGGTAGGAGATGAGCGCCTTGACGTACTCGATGGCGTCTTCTTCATCGGCACCCATGTAGTGGGCATTGCCGCTCTTGGTGTTGTGCGTGCGGGCGCCACCCAGGTCTTCCATCGTGACGTCCTCGCCGGTGACCGTCTTGATGATGTCGGGGCCGGTGATGAACATGTTGGACGTCTTGTCGACCATCACGACGAAGTCGGTGACGGCGGGAGAGTAGACGTGGCCGCCAGCGTTGGTGCCCATGATCAGCGAGATCTGGGGGATGACGCCCGAAGCGTGCACGTTGCGCTTGAAGATCTCGCCGTAGAGGCCGAGCGAGACGACGCCCTCCTGGATACGAGCGCCGGCGCCTTCGTTGATGCCGATGATCGGGCAGCCGGACTTGATCGCGAGGTCCATGACCTTGGTGATCTTCTCGCCGTAGACCTGACCGAGAGACCCGCCGAAGATCGAGAAGTCCTGGCTGAACACGCAGACCTGGCGGCCGTCGATCGTGCCGTAACCCGTGATGACACCATCGCCGAGCGGACGGTTCTTCTCGAGGCCGAATGCGGTGCTCCGGTGACGGGCGAACGCGTCGAGCTCGACGAACGATCCCTCGTCCAGCAGCTGGTGGATGCGCTCGCGGGCGCTGCCTCGTCCCTTGGCGTGCTGCTTCTCGGCGGCGCGGTTGGCGAGCTCGTTGAGGAGCTCGTCCTGTCGGCGTTCGAAGTCGGCGAGCTTGCCTGCTGTGGTGTGCAGCTCGGGGTGCTCTTCGAGCACGTCGGGATTGGGGTTATTTGCCTTGGTCACGGGCCACAGCGTAACGAGTCGGGCCGTTGAGGGATATGTGAGTCTGTTCTCATGCCCTTTGACGACCTCGACCGGCCGCCGCTCGATGCCGGCGCACTGCGTACAGCCGTGACAGGTCCCGGACGGTTCTGGACCGACATCGTGATCACCGAGCAGACCGGCAGCACGAACGCCGATGTCGCTGCTGCTGCGCGGGCCGGGGCACCTGAGGGAACGGTGCACACCACCGATCTCCAGGTTGCAGGCCGCGGTCGTCTTGACCGTACGTGGGAGTCGCCTGCCGGATCAGGCATCGCGGTGTCAGTGTTGTTGCGCCCTGACGAGATCCCGGCGGCCCGATGGGTGTGGCTGCCATTGCTGGTCGGTCTGGCCGTCGATGCCACGGTGCGCGAGTTCGGCGTCGACTGCGGACTCAAGTGGCCCAATGACGTACTGGTCGACAACCGCAAGCTGGCTGGCATCCTGCTCGAACGCGTTGACACCCCGCAGGGTGCGGCGGCGATCATCGGCGTGGGCCTCAACGTCACGCTGCGCGAAGACGAGCTGCCCGTCGACACGGCCACCTCGCTCCTGCTCGAGAGTGCGACCGAGACTGATCGCACGATCGTTCTCCGAGCACTTCTTCGCAACCTCGAGGCGCTCTATCGGGCGTGGAAGGAAGCCGACGGCAATCCGGCTGCCGGCATCCGAGACTCGTACGAGCGTCGCTGCGTCACGATCGGCACCCGCGTACGCGTCGCCCTCCCGAATGACACATCGCTGGAGGGTGAGGCGACTGCGATTGACGAGCTGGGGCGCCTCGTGGTCGATGGCCAGGCCATCAGCGCAGGCGATATCACCCATGTCCGACCAGCGACGTGACAAAATCGCCCCATGGCTCTTCCCCGCAAGCTCATGGTCGACGGCGAACACACGGTCGCGACGACTCGTACACACATCAAGGTGCTGTTCGTCCCTTTCGTGATCCTGCTGCTCGTTGCCCTGCTCGAAGGGTTCGTGCAGGCCAGGGTCGACGGTGACGTCAACGCCACAGTGCGCTGGATCCTGGTCGGCATCGCGCTCGTCCTGGTCTTCTTCGGGACGTTGCTTCCATTCGCCAAGTGGCTCGCCTGGACCTACACGCTGACCAACAAGCGGATCGTCGAGCAGAAGGGCCTGCTGACACGTACGGGTCGGGTCATCCCACTCAGCCGCATCAACGATGTCGCCTTCGAGAAGAACCTCAACGACCGCATCCTCGGCTGCGGAACGCTGATCATCCACGATGCCAGCGAGCAGACGGGCTTGAAGCTCACGGACATCCCGCACATCGAGGCATTCCATCGGACCGTGTCCAACCTCGTCTTCGAGCAGCACGACAAGTCGGCGAGAGATGAATCGGTCTGAGCTGCGCGATCAGCTCGTCAGCCAGATCCTGGGTGGCGAGCTCGATCTGACGAGCGCTGAGGTCGTCGAGAAGGGCGGTCTCACCCTCGACGCTGGCAAACGTCTGTGGCGCGCACTCGGCTTCCCCGACACGGGGGACAGCATCGCGTACGGCGCCGCTGACGTACGCGCTGTGTCGATCGTCGCGGCCTCGATCGAGCATGGCGTGCTCGATGAGCTGACGGCGTTCCGCATGACTCGCGCCCTCGGCCACACGATGTCTCGACTCGCTGACTGGCAGGTGTCGACGCTGGTCGAACAGGTTGAGCACGATGTCGAAGGCGGCAAGTCGGGCAGCCGGCTCGAAGCGGCGATTGAGCTGGCGACCAATGCCGCCCCCGGTTTCGAGGAGCTCATCCTTTACGTATGGCGTCGCCACCTGGCCGCGGCGGCCGCGCGGATCGAGGCGCTCGGTGCTGCAGATGAGGAGCTGCTGTCGACCGTCATGACGGTCGGATTCGCCGACCTCTCACGATTCACGTCCCTGGCGAACGGGCTCGACGATGCGGCGCTTGCCACCCTGGTCGAGAACTTTGAGACGCGTTGCGCCGACATCGTCACCGCCCACGGCGGCCGTGTCATCAAGACTCTCGGCGATGCCGTGCTGTTTGTCTGTGACGACGCAGTCGAGGGCACGCGCACCGCGCTCGATCTCGTGCGGCAGATCGGTACGCGCGCTGAGCTGCCCGACATCTGTGTCGGCCTCGCCACCGGATCGGTGATCAGCCGACTCGGCGATGTGTTCGGCCCGCCCGTCAACCTTGCGGCGCGCCTCTCGCACGTCGCCCGCAGCAACAGGGTGCTGATCGACGAGGGCACTGCGCTGTACCTCGATGACGAGTTCGACATGCGTACGCTGCCGCCGCGCCCGTTGCGCGGGTTCGGCAACCTCTCGCCGATCACTGTGAGTGAGCGCCGCGGCTTCTTCCGTACCGACTAGAGTTTCGGCGTGTCCTCCTCGCCGCTGTCGCTTGCCGTCATCGGCGGCGGGCAGCTGGCACGGATGATGCAGCAGGCCGCGATCGGGCTTGGCGTGCACATCCGGTTGCTGGCCGAGGGCCCTGACGTCTCTGCCGCACAGGTGATCCCCGATCATTTCGTCGGCGACTACACCGACATCGACGACCTGCGCCGCGCCGCTGAGGGTTCTGGCGTGGTCACGTTCGACCACGAGCACGTACCGCCCGAGCACCTGCGAACTCTCGAGTCTGAGGGTCACGTGCCTCGGCCCGGGCCTGGTGCTCTCATCCACGCGCAGGACAAGATCACGATGCGAACGAAGCTTCGCGAGCTGGGTGTACCGTCGCCGCGCTGGTCGGTCATGGCATCGGTTGAGGATGTCGTCGCATTCGGCCTGCCATGTGTGCTCAAGACCCCGCGTGGCGGCTATGACGGCAAGGGGGTCTGGCTCGTACGGTGCGAGGCCGACGCAGCCGAGGCTCTCGCGGCAGAGGCCGTGCTGGCCGAGGAGCTCGTCGACTTCCGCCGCGAAATCTCCGCGCAGGTGGCTCGTCGGCCGTCCGGTGAGAGTGTCGCGTACGTCGTGGTGGAGTCGCGCCAGGAGAACGGTGTCTGCAAGGAAGTCATCGCTCCGGCGCCCGACCTCGCCGAAGACCTCTCCGCCCAGGCCCAGCAGATCGCGTTCGACGTCGCCGAGGCGCTCGACGTCACGGGCATGCTGGCGGTCGAGCTGTTCGAGACGAGCGACGGTCGCCTGCTCGTGAACGAGTTCGCCATGCGACCGCACAACACCGGCCACTGGACGATCGACGGTGCTGAGACCAGCCAGTTCGAGAACCACCTGCGTGGGGTGCTCGACCTGCCACTCGGCCCGTCGACACCTTCGGCTCGATGGAGCGTGATGTACAACGTGTTGGGTGGTGCCGTGGAGGAGCTGGAGGCGCAGGTCAGGACCGTGCTCGAAGCGGTGCCCGAGGCCCACATCCATCTGTACGGCAAGGCTGTGAAGCCCGGCCGCAAGGTTGGCCACCTAACGGTTACCGGAGATGATCTCGAGGGAGTCCTAGCGCAGGCTCGCCGTGCGGGCTCGCTGCTGCAGGACGGCTAGCCCTCCCGTCACCGATACGCTGATGCCATGACTGACGCACCCCGTGTGGGCATCGTGATGGGCTCGGACTCCGACTGGCCGACGATGGAAGCCGCGGCGACTGCCCTCGGCGAGTTCGGCATCGCATACGAGGCCGATGTCGTATCGGCGCATCGCATGCCCGACGAGATGCTCGCCTATGGCCGCGACGCGCACAGCCGCGGCATCGAAGTCATCATCGCCGGCGCCGGGGGAGCAGCTCACCTGCCAGGCATGCTGGCGGCTGTCACACCCCTGCCGGTGATCGGTGTACCCGTCGCGCTCAAGCATCTCGACGGAATGGACTCCCTGTTGTCGATCGTGCAGATGCCCGCTGGTGTGCCTGTGGCGACCGTGTCGATCGGCAACGCCCGCAACGCGGGGCTGCTGGCCGTACGCATCCTCGCCACCGGCGACGACCTGCTGACGCAGAAGATGCTCGAGTTCCAGGCCGATCTGGCTGACCAGGCCCGCGCCAAGGGTGAGAAGGTCCGCAAGCCCGCCAAGAAGGCCGGCTTCCGCTAAGGGCGCGTCCGGCAAGCCCACCCGCCGCCCGGACGTCCCCGCATCCCGGCTGCCTGCGTTCTCGGTTCTCGCTAGACGACCCTGGTATGGCTTCGGCCCTCGGCCTTGGCATCCGGGCGCGGAAACGCCCGGATCGACTGCGCGGGTTGCCGGACGCGCCCTAAGACTTGTAGAGCCCTTCGGCGTACGTCGCTGAGGAGTAGTAGGCCTCGAGCTCTTCCATGGAGTCGTCAGGACGCTCGAGGCTCTTGGCGATGGCAGCACGGCTCGGCACGGCCTCCGGGGCCCACGTTTCGGGCTTCCAGAGCGACGATCGCAGGAATGCCTTCGAGCAGTGGAAGAAGATCTGCTCGACGTCGACCTCAAGGATCACGACCGGCTTGTGGCCCTTCACGATCATCTGGTCGGCGTACGGCGCATCGGCGAGAAGCTTCGCCCGCCCGTTGACGCGCAGTGTGTCTCCGCGTCCGGGGACGAAGAAGATCAGTCCGACGTATGGGTTCTGCAGGATGTTGGCGAACCCGTCCGCGCGCTTGTTGCCCGGTCGCTCGGGGATTGCGAGCGTCGTGTCGTCGACGACCAGTCCGAATCCAGCCGGGTCTCCTTTGGGAGACACGTCGCAGCGGCCGCTCGCATCCGACGAGGCGACCAGGCAGAACGGCGATGCTGCGAGCCAAGCCCGGTGCTCGGGAGAGAACGACGCGCGGTCCTTCTCGAGGACGCGCTCCATGGGCTCGCCGAGGAGCTCGCGGAGCTCGGCTTCGGTCGTGATCGTCATGATTCGAACGCTACTCCCGATGCGAGTGCGTCTGCTCGGGTGTGTCCGATCGCACTAGCTCGCAGTTTTGATGCTCGTCGAGCCCGCCCTACTATTAGTAGGTCGTCCTACTAATTCTGGAGTCACCGTGTCAGACATGTTCGTCCTCTCCGAAGAACACCAGGCCATCCGTGAAGCCGTACGGGCTGTCGCCGAAGCCAAGATCGCGCCATTCGCCGCAGAGGTCGACGAGGACGCCCGCTATCCCGCAGAAGCCGCTGCCGCGTTGCTCGCCGCGGACTTCCACGCCCCCCATGTTCCGGAGGAGTACGGCGGAGCTGGAGCTGACGCCCTCGCGACCGTGCTCGTGATCGAAGAGGTCGCGCGTGTTGACGTCTCTGCCTCACTGATCCCCGCTGTCAACAAGCTCGGATCGCTTCCCGTCATGATTTCCGGCGACGAGGACATCAAGAAGAAGTACCTCTCGCGCCTCGCCGCAGGTGAAGGGTTCTCGTATTGCCTTTCCGAGCCGGATGCCGGTAGCGACGCGGCCAATCAGAAGACCCGAGCCGTTCGCGATGGAGACGACTGGGTGCTCAACGGCGTCAAGCGCTGGATCACCAACGCTGGCGAGTCCGAGTTCTACACCGTGCTCGCCATGACGGACCCCGACAAGCGTTCCAAGGGCATCTCGGCCTTCGTCGTCGAGAAGTCCGATAAAGGCGTGTCGTTCGGCGCTCCGGAGAAGAAGCTCGGCATCAAGGGCTCGCCGACGCGCGAGGTCTACCTCGACAACGTACGCATCCCCGGCGACCGCATGATCGGCGCCGAAGGCACTGGCTTCGCAACCGCGATGAAGACCCTCGACCACACCCGCGTGACGATCGCGGCTCAGGCCGTCGGCGTCGCACAGGGAGCGCTCGACTACGCGCTCGGCTACGTGCAGGAGCGCACCCAGTTCGGCAAGAAGATCTCTGAGTTCCAGGGCATCGAATTCATGCTCGCCGACATGGGCATGAAGATCGAGGCCGCTCGCCAGCTCACGTACGCGGCCGCCGGTCGCTCGGAGCGTGGCGACAAGGACCTCACGTTCTTCGGCGCTGCCGCCAAGGCGTTCGCGTCCGACACCGCAATGCAGGTGACGACCGACGCGGTCCAGCTGCTCGGTGGCTACGGCTTCACCAAGGACTACCCGGTTGAGCGAATGATGCGCGACGCCAAGATCACGCAGATCTACGAAGGCACCAACCAGGTGCAGCGCATCGTCATGGCCCGCCAACTCCTCAGCGGGATTCAGTCCACACTCTGAACTGAATCCCCGCCGAGGCTTGGTTAGAGCTTCTCCATCCCGTAAGCCACTTCCTCGCGCAGCGAAGCGATGATCGCCCTGGCGACCTCGGGTTCGATCTTCTTGCCGATGAACGGGATCGACACCTTCACGTCACCGTCGAGGGTGAACTCCGTTCCTCCGCTCGAACCCGTGAGCTTCGCGACGCCCACCATCTCGGCCGGCTGACCGATGATGCTGACCTTGACGTTGGCCGTACGGTTGCCGTCACTGTCAGGCCCGCCCCACACCTCGGTCTGCTTGACCTTGACGGTGCTGCCGGTCAGCTTCTTCACGAAGTCAGGCATGTCGGCTTCCTGCGTACGGAACAGCGTGACGGTGGCACCATCGCCGGTCGCCTCGACCGACACGTCGTACTCAATTGCCTCCTGGTTGGCGCACGACTCCGTACGGAATGCCTGATCAGAGATCAGTGCATAGACGCTCTCGACGTCGGCGCCGTCGTAACTGAAGGACTCCTTGATCTTCATCGGATCACTCGCTCGGCGACGAGATGGCTGCCGCGCCGCCGCTCTTGAGCTCGGACAGACGTGCCTCGATCTCGGCACTGCTGCTATCACCCTCGAGCTCCTCGAACTGTGCGTCGAGGCTGGATGCCGCGAGCTCGGACTTGCCCGCGACCTTCGCCTCTTCGCGGCGGACCTTCTCCTCGAAGCGCGAGACCTCGCTGGTCGGGTCCATGACATCGATCGACTTGATCGCGTCGTGGACCGTGTTCTGGGCTTCGGCAGTCTTGGCGCGAGCCACCAGCTGGTCGCGCTTGGTCTGCAGCTCTTCGAGCTTTCCCTTCATGTTGATCAGCCCGGCCTTGAGCTTCTCCACGACCTCGTTCTGCGAGGCGATCTGCGGAGCTGCGGTCTTGGCCTCGTTCTCGTAGCCGATCTGCTTGCTCAGTGCGATCTTGGCGAGCGCGTCGAACTTGTCGGCCTCGCCAGCGGAGCCCGACGTACGCAGGGAGTCGGCCTTCTGCGAGGCAGCGAGGGCTTTGTTGCCCCACTCCTGTGCAGCGCTGATGTCCTCCGCGTGATCGGCCTCGGCAAGCCTGAGGTTTCCGATGGTCTGTGCAACGGCCTCCTCGGCCTCGGCGATCGAGCTCGTGTAGTCGCGTACGAGCTGGTCCAGCATCTTCTCGGGGTCTTCGGCCTTGTCGAGGAGCGAGTTGATGTTGGCGCGGGTCAGCTGGCCGATTCGGCCGAGGATGGACTGTTTCTTTGCCATGGTTTCGTCAACTTTCTGTAGGGATTGCCCGTGCTGTTGAACTGTGCTGATTCAGGTGCTGCTGCTGGTCTAGAACCTTCCACCTCCACCGCGACGGGCACGTGTCCCGCCGCCGCCGAAGCTGCCGGGGCCGCGTCCTCCGCCGCCACCGCCTCCGCCACTGCTGGTGCCGGTGAGGATGCCGCCGAGACCTCCGCCGCCACCTCCACCACGTCCGAGTGCGTCGATCAAGATGCCACCGAGGACCATCGAGTTGAGGCCCCCGCCGGCGCCGCCCGAGCTCTGCCGCTGGCTGCGTTCCCAGGTGCCGACATCGGTCTGCGCGAGCTGCTCGGCCTCGTTGACGAATGCCTCCGCCTTCTGGAGCGCTTCGAGAGATGCCGCCGGGTCTGCCGCCACGGTCTGTGAAGCGCGCTTAAGGTGACGAGCCGCCTCGGAGAGTCTCGTACGCGCTTCGGCACCGACAGCGCCTCTGCGGGTCTCGATGAAGTCTCCGACGGCCTTGACTCGTGAGGTGACCCGGCCGAGGGACTCAGACAGCGCGACGCGGGCCTTCTCAGCTTCTGCGGCAGCAGCGCGTACGGGTGCCAGCAGGTCGTCGAGGGTTGCCTCGGCTGTCTCAAGTCCAGCTGCTGCCGCGAGGGGGTCGTGACCGGCCTGTTGGGCGTACGCGATAGCCGCCGCTGCAGCTGTCGCGGCGGGGGAGACGCCGGGATCGTTGGCGGCAAGCCGTGCCGCGTCGTCGACATCGAGCTGAAGCGAGCTGAGCCGCTCAGCGATCTTGCCCGGCGCTGCTTTGAGGTCGGTGTCAGCGTCTGACACCGCATCGAGAAGCTTTGAGGCCTGGCCCACGGCGTCCTCGGCGGCACGCGCATGGGTGACAGCGGAGGCCCGATCGTCGGTCTTCAGGGCATTGGTTCCGTGCGCGATCTGTTCCCGGGCCGCCGTGATGAGCGCTTCAGCCTGGTCGGCATTCTTGTCGACCGAGGCGAGTGAGGTGGCGGGATAGGTCGCAGCGAGCTGTGCGATGACGGTGCGGGCGCCCGGGATGCGTTCGATGATCTCGCCGGCTCGCTGCTCCAGGTCCTCCAACACCTGGGGAGCCTTGGCTTGCAAGTCGCGGAGCTTGTCGAACTTCTCGACCTGCTCATCAAGTGACTCGCTGACTGCGATGCACAGCCGGATGATCTCGCTGGCCATGTGGCGCTTCTCCGGCTCGGTCTCGGGCTCAGAGTCGTCCAGCTTCTGGCGAAGGCCGAACGCTTCCTTGATCGACACGTGCCCCGCCTTGACGGCCTCGGCAAACTCGCGGGTCACGTCCTTGCCGAACTGCGCCTCGGCGAACCCAAGCTCTTGCTCGGAGGTCTTGATGGCGTCGTCGATGCCGACCAGTGCGGCACTGGACTGCTTGTTGAGCTCATCCGTGGTCAGCTGTGAGAGCGGATCGATGGGCTGTCCGTGCTCGTCGAGCACGACATGTGTGTCGTCGTACTTGCGGCGCATGCGGCGTACGAGCAGTGCGCCACCACCCGCTACGACGACACCACCGGCGACGATCGCTCCCCACGGCAGACCAGCGCCCTCTGCGGCATCGGTGTAGCCCTCTGCTGCTCCAATCGCAGCCCCGGCCCAGTCGTTCTCGTCCAGCGCTGGCTCGATCTTGTCGGCCTCGATTCGGGCGAAGTCATTGTCAGAGATCGGATGTTGGTTGGGCACGGAGGTGCCGTACTTGCGATCGTCCACCGCCACGGCAAGCAGCGTCTCGGTCGTGCCGAGTCCCGACTTGGTCGCGGTCTGATCAGACCAGGCGGGTCCGCTGAGCCCGTCAAAGCTCTTGACATAGACCACGAAGAGCTGGAAACCAGTCGCTGCCTGGTACTTGTCGAGCGCCTTCTGAACCTTGGCTTCGTCGCTCGAGCTGAGCACGCCGGCTGTATCAGTGATCTCGCCGGTTACGTCGATAGGTGGATCAGCGTGCGCTGCGACGCCACCGAAACCGAATATGGCCAAGGCCAGCAGAACCAACACGGCCCATACACGTGTTTTGGTGATCACCCCTGTGATCTTGCTGCATCGCACCAAGCGAAACAACCAATTCCTGACTATCGCTTTCCGCCGTTCATCTGCCGTGATTCAGGCAGAGATCGGCATGCGCAGAGCGAACGTCGTATTGCCTGGCTCGCTCGTGACGTTCGCGGTGCCACCATGGCCGTGCATGATCGCCTCCACGAGGGACATCCCGAGTCCGGCGCCGCCTGATGCACGCGTACGGGATGAGTCGCCGCGGGTGAATCGGTCGAAAAGAGTAGGCAGCAAATCGGGTGCAATCCCAGGCCCGTTGTCGTGGATCTCGATCACGACTTCGGTCGCCTCGACGTGCATCCGCACCGTCACGACAGTCTTGGGCGGGGTGTGCCGGCTCGCGTTGGTCAGCAGGTTGGTCACGGCTTGATGGAGCCGCTGCTCATCACCGGAGACGATGATCGGCTCGTCGGGTACGTCGAAGGTCCATTTGCGCTTCGGGTCGACGACGCGGGCGTCGTTGACGGCTTCGACGACGAGGCGTGTCAGATCGACGTCGTGGCGCTCCAGCTCGCGGCCGGCATCAAGACGGGCGAGGAGCAACATGTCCTCGACCAGGCTCGACATACGCCCAGCCTCCGACTCGACCTTCGCGAGGATCTCGTCGGGATCCGCACGTCCGGTACGACGACTCAGCTCGGCGTACCCCTTGATCGTCGACAGCGGAGTTCGGAGCTCGTGCGAGGCATCGGCGAGGAACGTACGCGCCTGCTGCTCGCTCTCGTGGCGTGCGTCAAGGGCACGCTCCATGTGCTCGAGCAGCTTGTTGAGGGCCTCGCCGACCTGGCCGACCTCGGTCGCCGGGTCCGTCAGCTCGGCAGGTACGCGGACTGTCGTGCCGACAGCGCCCGTCGACAGCGGCATCGCTGCGACTTCGTTCGCAGTAGTGGCCACCTTGCGAAGGGGTTCGAGCTGGCGTCCGACCAAGATCCGACCTGCGATGGCGGCAAGGAGGATGCCGAGCAGGCCGAGACCGGCTTCCCACCAGATCAGGGTGCGGATCGTGTCGTCCACATCCTTGGTAGGGATGCCCTGCACGAGGATCTCGCCACCGGGCGCCTCGGTCGCAGCGACGCGGTAGGAGCCCAGGCCAGCGACCTCGAACGTGGCGGGCTTCCTGTCGGGGGTGAGGTCGTCGAGCACGTCGAGCTGCTTCGCTGTCAGTTCCTTCCGGTCGCCGGACTTTGTGATCGTGAAGCCAAGGCTCACGTTCGTGCCAAAGACTGCAGAGATGCTGCCTACCCGGCTCCCGCGTGGGTCGGGTGGTGCCGGGCCATTCCCCTGCCCGATTTGCGGCTGCCCGTTTGTGTCGAGCCGGACCTGACCCTGGACGACCATGCCGCCCCGTTCCAGCGCCCCTGTGACCTGGTTGTCGAGCTGGTTGATCAGGTAGGTGCGCATCACGATCGTCGCGACCAGGGCGATCAGCAGGCTGATGGCGGCGACGAGAGCTATGGCAGTGACGATCAGTCGATTGGTGAGCGAGGTCGGGAGCATCGGCTAGCTCACCGGCTTGAGGACGTATCCGGCACCGCGCTTGGTGTGGATCATCGGTTCGCGACCCGCATCGACCTTCTTGCGAAGGTAGGAGATGTAGATCTCGACGACATTGGCCTGACCGCCGAAGTCGTAGTCCCACACACGGTCGAGAATCTGCGCCTTCGACAGCACTCGGCGTGGATTGCGCATCAGGAAACGCAAGAGCTCGAACTCGGTTGCAGTCAGCTCGATCGGCTCACCGGCACGTTCGACGTCGCGACTTTCCTCATCGAGGCTCAGGTCTCCGACCGTGATGACCGCCTCTGGTCGTGCCTCGGTGGCACCGCTGCGGCGCATGAGTCCGCGTAGACGGGCGACGACCTCTTCAAGACTGAACGGCTTGGTCACATAGTCGTCCCCGCCGGCGGTGAGTCCGGCGACGCGGTCCTCGACGGCATCGCGGGCGGTCAGGAACAGGACCGGGACCTCGGGGGAGTGTGCGCGTACCTTGCGCAGCACCTCCATGCCGTCGAAGTCGGGAAGCATCATGTCGAGCACGATCGCGTCGGGCGCGAAGTCCTTGGCCGCTGCGACGGCAGTACGACCGGTGAACGCTGTCTCGATGTCCCAGCCCTCGTACCGCAGTGCCATCTGCAGCAGCTCGGCGATGTTGACTTCGTCATCGACGACCAGCACGCGCAAGGGTGAGCCGTCGGCGCGCGTCAGAGCAGGAGTCATCTGCCCAGTTTCGCCCGAGGATCTGAGGCGAGGGGTGTGAACAGCCTGTGAGGTTCCTGTGAGTTGCTCAGACCCGTGCGGCGTACGAGTCCCAGACGTCCTGGCACTGCACGTAGTCCGAGCCCCACGGCATCTGCGAGCCAGTCCAGGTGACGACCTTCGCGTCGTGCACGACCTCGACGTGAGGCAGGCGGTTCCACTCGGGGGCAAGGTGTGCCCGGTCGGCGCCTGCGTAGGCGTTCAGGACTTCCTGCACGTTGAGCTTGTAGCGCTCCACCCAGGGCAGGAAGTGGCGGCAGAACTCATCCGCGCGCATCCGGTCGAGGTCGAGGACCGCAACGGAAGCGTCGAAAGCGAGGAAGTCGTACGAGTGCAGGGTGTGGCTGCGGAGGATGAGCTCGCGAGCCAGGGGGTTCTCGTCCTTCATCCGCTTGGAGGCGTTGATCGCGTGCATGAAACCGCTGTCGATGTCGGGCGAGGTGCGTGCAGCAAGTGGGCTGCCTGCCAGGTCCGTCTCAGCGAGCTCGGCGATGTCGCCGACGACCACGGAACGGATGTCGAGATGGACGATCCTGGGCACGTCTCGCAGCAGCTCCGGCAGGAGCATCTCGTCGACCGTGGTGATGCGGGGCGACTCGTTCAGGGCGGTGCCGTAGTTGACGTCGTCGGTCGGCAGCCACGTGAACGTGACTGTCGGGAAGGCGCTGGCAACGCGCTTGAAGTCGCCTTCGTCGTGACCCCGAGTGAGGACGTACGCGTGGATCGGGCGGCTCGCGTTGGACACGATCGACTCGAGGACCACGTCGAGCTGGTGCTTGAGATCGGCGCCGAGCGCGAGCTCGACAGCGACAGGGTCACCGGCGGGCGCGTCCTCGGTGCGCTCGATGGTCACCGAACGTTCCTGGATCGCGCGACAGGCGGCTGCGATGTCGAACGACACCTCACCGATGTCGTCGACGCTGTGACGGAGCGCCTCGGCAGCCGCAACCTTCGGGGCCGTGAGCTCGCGCCACAAGGCGTAGACCTCGTCCTCGGACTTGCCGGCTCCGATGGCGCCGATGACCGGCTCGAGCAGCGCAAGCATTCCGGTGCGGATGTTCTCGTAAGCCTCGTCGGTGATGTTGACCAGGCCGTCAAACCGCACGTCAGAGGGGTTCTTGGCACGGAACTCGACCTTGGCGCCGAGTGATCGGGCCGGCAGGTAGCAGTGCAGACGTGACGTGACGACGTTCTCGTACTTGACCTGGTAGCTGGTGAGCACCTTCATCGCGTCGTCGACGTTGTCGGCGAAGTCTGTACGGCGAACCTCCGGGTCGGTCTGCTTCCACGCCACGCCGGGACCGGTGGGAGCGGTGTCGACGTAGAAGGTGCCGCTCGGCTTTGCTCCCGGGACGGCTGGGAAGACGGTGTCGACCGTCGTGGTGAGGCAGCCCGAGAAGAAGGCCGGGACGCCGGCAGCCTGGAGCAGGTGCACGGTGTTCCAGTCGCGGCAGCCGATCGGTGCGTACTTCTTCAGGTAGTCGATGACGCCGTCGGTGAGGAGTGCGGGTGCGTTGACGTGGAACGAGACGAAGATCGGACGCAGCCGCGGGTTGAACGGCATGTCGAACTTGCCGCCGAACATGCGGTGCATGTACCAGCCGAACGCCAGCATCCAGGTGCCGTCGGGCACGAGGTCGTGGTTGGTCGCGTCGCGTTGCACGCGGTAGAGGGTGATCTCGGCGTCGTCGCCGTCGATGACCCGCTCGGGCTTGATCCGCTTCTGCAGCATGTGCGCTGAGCGGACGGCGTCGGCCTCACCGCTGAACCGGAAGCCGCTGCGGCGTACGAGGTGTCCCATCGACGCGATGGTCTGCACGTGGTCGCCGAGGTTCTTGGATGCGAAGGCTTCGTCGGGCTGCTTGTAGTCGAGGATCGCGAACGGGATGGTGCCTGCGGGAACGCTGATCTCTTGCTTGGCCTTCTCGGCAGTGCCGTACCAGTCCTCAAGCCAGCCGATCTTCGTGACGAGGCGATCGTTGCCGTCTGCCTCAGCGCTGGCCCGGCCACGTGTCAGGGCCTCTCGCGACTCGGTCTCGAACCCGGCCTGGAAGCTTGTCGAGGCGATGTCGAACCACTGTGTTGCAGTCGCGTCGATGGTGCCGCCGCGCAGACCATCAGCGAGCGCCTCACGGGCAACGGTTGGCTCGAGCGTGAAGCCGGCGCGGAAGTACTCCGCCGGGGCGAGCCGCAGCACCTGCGCACGCTCTCCGCTGGACAGCAGTTCCCAGGTCATGGCGGGCAGGTGGTCCTGGGCGGCGACAACTCCGGCGACGATGTCACCGACGGCTGCATGCTCGGGCTTGTTGCGCAGCACGTACGCCAGCGACCGGGCCTGGTCGATCGAGCCAGCGCGGATCATGCGGCGCGCGGCGCGCACGAGCCCTTTGTCGGAGGGCTCGTCCTGGAGCAGCTTTGTGAAGGAGGGGTCGTCGGTGTTCGCACTTGGACGCTTTACGCTCGGCTTCGGGCTGCTCAGCGGCTTTGACTGCCCACGGTCGAGGAGTCGCTTGGCCCTCCGTAGCGCCTTGCCCAGAAACTTCCGGGCGCTGCTCGAAGAGCCTCGTGCCGATGGAGTTGCCACTGATGATCACCTATCCGCCGATAGCCCGGTCCGGCCTCTCGAGCCGAGGGCGTTCAGCCTTCGCAGCAACCGTACAGAGGCCGGGGCCGAGGTCCCGAATCGCGTCTGTCATACGAGGGGATCAGGTGGACGCGTGCGCGATGCGCCGGGTACCGTCTCCCTGTCAATGTACGTCGGGAGGGACCGCATCAAGCGGTTGGTCAGCCAGGCGTCGTCACGCCTTGCAACAACGCCTTCGACGGACAGCCCCATGTCATCGCGGCAGATTCGGACCTGTAGTGCTCGCCTTCATCACGACTCTGCGTCACCCCAGCAACTCCAATGACTACTACCGCGTGGAGCAGCTCCTGAAGGAGACGCTTCGCTCGGTCACCAACCAGACGTCCGACGACTTCGTCGTGATCGTCGTCGGCAACCAGAAGCCCGAGTTCAAGCTGCCGAAGAACACCCACTTCGTGCAGGTGAAGTTCAAGGCTCCCGCACCGGCTGCCGTACGGGTCAGCCGCAAGCCCTTCATCCGCGACAAGGGCACCAAGCTCGGTATCGCGCTGATCAAGGCCCGGGAGTTCAACCCGGACTACGTGATGATCTTCGACGCTGATGACTTCGTGCACCGCGATCTGACTGAGTTCGTCGCAAAACATCCCGGCCACCCGGGATGGGTTGTCGACGAGGGCTGGATGTACTCCCGAGCCCGCCGCGCCTTCCGCCCGCAGTCTGAGTTCAATCGCACCTGCGGGACCTCCTTCATCATCCCGTTCGAGGCGTACGAGGTGCCGGAAGACCTGGGCGTCGACGCGACCTGGTCTGAGATACGCGATGCGTACGGCGAGCGCCTCCCGAAGATCATCGGCGCTCACAAGCGGGCGGTCGAGTGGTACGCCGACCACGGCCGGATTGTTGAACCGCTGCCGTTCAAGGGCGCGGTCTATCACGTCGACACCGGCGAGAACCACTCCTTCAACGTGCTCGATGGCGATGCGCAGCCGCTCACTCGCCAGATGGCGAAGGAGTTCGGCATCCCCAAGGTCAACTACCTGAGGACGCTCTGGGCTTGCTACTGCTCCGAGACGATGTGGCGCTGGCTGAAGCCCTTGGATCCGGCCTTCGAGCAGTACAGGCGTGGCAAGCGCTTCTCAAAGCGCGTCTTCCGAGCGATCCGCCGACGGATCCGCCGAGTGCTCTGATCTGCACAGCCGCCTGACCAGGCCCTTCACAAACGTGCCGCTGTTCGGCACTATCTGTGCAACGTCATCTCTTCGGGGGAAGAGGCATGGGATGAATCAGTCGACGTCGGCATTGACCGACCGCGTGCGCGACCTGGTGCGCGAGCGTCGGATCGATCCGCGCACCGACACCGAGTCCGTGCGTCGAGCCGCGGCCGAGGTCATTGCCGAGCACGACACCCGCAGCCTCACCGGCGCGGTGCGGCCGCTCGACGAACCTGACCTCGTCATCGGTCACATCGTTGCCAACGTTTCCGGATTCGGGCCTTTGCAGCCATACCTCGACGACGAGACAGTCGAGGAAATCTGGATCAACGAGCCGTCGCGTGTGTTCGTGGCTCGCGCCGGTAGGCACGAGCTCACGCCTGTGATCCTGACCGTCGAGCAGGTGCGAGAGCTGGTTGAGCGCATGCTCTCCTCCTCGGGTCGCAGGCTCGACATCAGCCAACCATTCGTCGACGCGATGCTGCCAGGCGGTCATCGCCTTCACGTGGTGCTCGATGGCATCTCGCGCGGATTCGCGGCCGTCAACATCCGCAAGTTCGTTGCCAGGGCTCACACGCTCGATGACCTGGTGACTCTGGGGACGCTCGACCAGCAGGCAGCCGCATTCCTCGACGCCAGTGTCCGAGCCGGACTCAACATCGTCGTGTCGGGTGGCACCCAAGCCGGCAAGACCACCCTGCTCAACTGTCTTGCCGCGTCCATTCCCGGGTTCCAGCGGTTGATCTCGGTCGAGGAGGTCTTCGAGCTCCAATGCGGGCATCCCGACTGGGTGGCCATGCAGACCCGGCAGGAGGGGCTCGAAGGAACCGGAGGGATCGACCTCCGGACTCTCGTCAAGGAAGCGCTCCGCATGCGACCGTCGCGCATCATCGTTGGAGAAGTTCGGGCGGCAGAGTGCCTGGATCTACTGCTTGCCTTCAATGCTGGATTGCCCGGTATGGCCAGCATCCATGCCAACTCAGCCAAACAGGCCCTCGTCAAGATGTGCACGCTGCCGCTGCTTGCAGGGGAGAACATCGGCTCGCGATTCGTCGTTCCCACCGTGGCGTCCTCGATCGATCTCGTGGTCCACACCGGCATCGATCCCGATGGATCGCGGGCTGTTCGTGAGATCGCCACCGTGACAGGTCGGGTCGAGAATGGGCTCATCGAGTCAGAGCCGGTATTCGTACGCCGATCCGGACGACTCGAACGTGGCCATGGAGCACCGCTGCGGCGCGACGCATACGAGCTTGTCGGCATTGACCTGGACGAGATTCTGGGAGTCGGTCGATGGGTGCACTGATCGGCTTGGTGTTTGGTGTCGGCGTTCTGTTGACGATGGTCGCGTTGACCGCTCCAGGGTCGAAGCCTCGGCGGCGGTCGGCGCGCCAGACGAATCGTCTGACCTCGTTGCTCTCGGCGGCCGGTGCCGAAGGCGTCTCGCCGGCACAGGTTGCTGCGCTCTGTATCGGTTCATTCTTTCTGGCAACGTTCGTGATGCTTGGTATCTCCGGTGTGCTCGCGGTCGGCATCGTCTTCGGACTGATGGCGGCTTGGTTGCCGCTCGCAGTTCTTCGGAGCCGTGCGTCGAGACGCCTGCGCGAACATGCGGCGCTGTGGCCGGACGTCGTGGACAATCTCTCGTCCGCCGTAAGAGCGGGACTGTCCCTACCTGAGGCGCTGATGCAGCTCGGAGAGCGTGGCCCGGAGGGGCTACGGGCGCCATTCGCGCAGTTCGGACGCGATTACCAAGCGACCGGTCGTTTCCATGAATCTCTTGATCAACTCAAGGTGCGCCTTGCTGATCCCGTGGGCGATCGAGTCGTCGAAGCCCTGCGCATCGCCCGCGAGGTGGGCGGCGGTGACCTCGGCCGGATGCTGCGTGCCCTGTCCGGATTCCTTCGAGACGACCTGCGTACGCGCGGTGAGCTCGAATCGCGTCAGTCGTGGACCGTGAACGGTGCACGGCTCGCCGTAGCGGCACCGTGGCTGGTGCTGCTCTTCATGAGCTTTCAGGGCGAGGTGATTCAGCGGTTCGCAACTACGACTGGGCTCGTGGTGCTCGGGTCCGGCGCCGCGCTTTGCGCCATCGCCTATCGGCTGATGATGTGGATAGGGCGGTTGCCGACCGAGCAGAGGATCCTCGCGTGACAGGAGCATTGATAGGGCTGCTTGCGTCTACCGGAACCGTACTTGTGGTTTCGGGCTGGCTGCGTGCACGGCGCCCCGCCCTCGACCAGCGGGTCCTCCCTTACGTGCGTGATGTCCATCCTCACTCCCCGGCTGTTGCTCCGACGGGCGTCGTCGGCGCAGTCTTTGGGCCGAGTGTTCGCAGGGCCGGCGAGGCGGTTGGCGACATCCTCGGTGGGTCCGCGAGTGTGTCGCGTCGTCTTGTGCGCCTGGGATCGTCGATGTCAGTCGATGATTTCCGCATCCGTCAGGTCGTGTGGGGTGCGATCGGGTTGGCCGTCGGAGTCGTGGTTTCCCTGTTGCTGTGGTCGACGCGTGGTTCAGCCGTACCCGTGCTTCTTGTGGTGTGCGTCGCCGGCCTCGTCGCTGGGGTGCTGTGGTGCGACAACCATCTGTCGGGTCAGGTTCGGGCTCGCGAGGAGCAGCTGCGGGCTGAATTCCCGGTCGTTGCAGATCTGCTCGCGCTGGCCGTTGCCGCGGGGGAGAGTCCGGTCGTCGGCCTCGAACGAGTCATGAGGGTTTGCAGCGGTCACCTGTCGCACGAGCTGGGCCGCGTGCTGGCGGACATCCGCACCGGTACACCCATGGCCGTTGCCTTCGACGGGCTCGCGGCGAGAACTGGCGTTGGGAGCATCGCGAGATTTGCCGAGGGACTCGCGATCGCAGTTGAGCGAGGTACGCCGCTGGTTGACGTCCTGCACGCCCAAGCTGCGGATGTGCGCGAGGCCGGACGTCGGGAGTTGATGGAGGTCGGTGGCCGCAAGGAGGTCGCCATGATGATCCCGGTCGTCTTCCTAATTCTGCCGGTGACGGTGGTATTCGCGTTCTTTCCTGGCTACATCGGCCTACATCTGACCTCTGGGATGTGACCAAGAGATGAGGAGACTATGGAACGACTGTTGAGGATGCTTGGCTCACGCCATGACGACCGGGGTGATGTTCCGGGATGGGTGATGATCACGGTGATGAGTGCGGGAATTGTTGCCGTGCTCGGTGCCGTTGCTGGCCCGCAGCTCCGCCAGATGCTCGAGCAGGCGCTGTCTTCTGTCGGAGGCTGACCTTGCGTGCGCGCGACGACGTCGGCAGCGCTGTCGTCGACTTCGTACTGGTGATGTTGTTGCTCGTCCCACTGGTGCTGGGCATCGCGCAGGTGGGTCTGGTTCTTCACGTGCGCAACACGCTTTCGTCCGCCGCCTCCGAAGGTGCTCGCGCCGCGGCACCGCTCGGCGCGACTCCCGAGGACGGGGCGGCGCGTACCCGGGCCATCATCCGCACGGCACTCGCGGACAGACACGCGGGCGATGTGTCAGCCTCCTGGACGACTGTCGGTGGAGTGGCGGGTTCGGAGGTCGTGGTTCGCACGCGGGTTCCCGCGCTCGGACTGTTTGGTCCATCGGTCTCGCTGACGGTTCGCGGTCACGCCGTACGAGAGGTGGCGCCGTGAAGCGCGGCTCGGATGGCACGGCATCGGTCGAGTTCGTGTGGCTGACGATCTTGCTGCTCGTGCCGTTCGTCTACGTCCTGATCGCGGTGTTCGATACGCAGCGCGCTTCGTTCGGTGTCTCAACGGCGAGCCGCGCGGCGGCCCGGGCATTCATTCAGTCACCTGATGTTGCGACTGGCGAACGGCGCGCCCGTATCGCTGCCAACATCGCACTCGACGATCAAGACCTCCACGCCGCCTCAGTGCAGATCACGTGCCTTCCGGCCCCGTCCGATTGCCTGCAGCCGGGTTCGTCGGTACGCATCCGAATCAGCACGACTCAGCCTCTGCCGTTGACGCCGAGTGCGCTGGGCTCGCAACTCGGCGGCATCGTGGTCGACAGCGTGCACACCGAGCCGTACGGCAGCTTCCGGGCGGCGTCGTGAACCGCGAGCGTGGTCAGATCACCGTCATGACGATCGGCTTCTTCGTGTTACTTGGTCTGCTCGCGGTCGTCGTGATCAACTCGTCAGCCGCGTTTCTTCAGCGTCAGGAGCTGGCCAACCTCGCAGACGGTGCTGCCCTGGCCGCGGCGGACGGCTTGAGCGAGGAAGCGTTCTATCGCCACGGTGCTGACGACTCGCTGCGGCTGGATCCGGCGGAGGCGCGGCGACTCGTGGCGAGCTATGTCGCTGCGTCAGACGGCGACGTAGACGATGTCACAGTGACGGCATCCGATGATGAGGTGCACGTCCGGATTGAGCGAACTATCTCGCTCGCGATCGCGCCGCCGGGTTGGAGCTCGCAGACCACGATCGTCTCGGAAGCGACCTCCCAACTGCGGCTCAACCGCTAGCGGGTCAGTCCAAGACGCCGCCGAACCCACCCCACTTGCGCACAGCGCCCTTCACCCCAGTGCTGCCTAGGTTCAGGGCTACGCTGCCGCTGGTCTTGGGACCAGTTGTGGCGATCGACAGCTGGTGGAACTGCCCTGCGTCCATGACCGTGCCGACGCCCTCGCTTGGTGCTCCAATGATGAGGCTGCCCTGGGTCTGGCTCTGCACGTTCGCGATCGCCACGCTGGCTCCGAAATAGTCCCCGGCCTCCACCGAGCCGGCGATACCCGACGTGTTCTGGTGGAAGCGGGCGCCGCCACTACCGGCAGTGGTGAGTCCGGTTGAACTGCCGAGCAGGATGGTCACCGAGCCAGCTGCATTCTTGCCATCAATGTCGTCGTAGATGGTCCCGATCGCCAGGTCGTCGAAGGATCCCGAGTTGAGCCGTCCCATGGCCAAGGAACTGCCGAAGAAGTGCCTCTCACCGTTAGCTCCAGCGATACCTGGGCTCGACTGGGTCCACTGCTTCACACCGGTCGCGGTCAAGCCGCTGGCAGAACCCTTCACCAGCGCGACCGAACCACCGAGGCCCACCTCTGGCAACCCCGCAGCGAGGTCGTCATACCCGTCGGCATCCACGTCACCGGCAGCCAGGACCTGGCCGAAGTTGTGCACCTCGATCATCTCGCCCGGCTCTTCCTCGCTCTCTTGAAACGTCACGTCGTCGACGCCGAGAGACGGTCCGGTCAGCGGCTCAGTGGTGGTCGGTACGAAGGCGTTCCCGTCCCACTCGAGGATCTGCACTTTGGAGCCCCCCTCTTGTCCTGTCGCGAGCTCCTGGACCCCGTCGCCGTCGAAGTCACCGGCGGCCAACACGTTTCCGCGGTACACCGCGTCTGCGGCGCCGCCGTCTGGATGCGGCACTGTGCTCTGGTCCACGCTCAGCCCGGCGCTGTTTCCTTCAAAAATTGCAATGCTGCCGCCACTCGCCAGGTCGGTCACACCGTCGTGGTTCAGGTCAGCCGCCTCCAACGCCTGGCCGAGTCGTCTGAGAACCGGATAACTCGAGATGTCCGAGCCGAAGACCTCTTCGTTGGTGATGCGCTTGCTTCCCGTCATCTTGAGACCCGACTTCGAGCCGTAGAAGACGTAGATGCTGCCGGGCATATACGCCACAGGGGCGTCCTCTGCTTCCTCTGGGGCGTCGCCCGGGGCGCCGACGGCGAGATCCGCACATCCGTCGTCGTTGAAGTCGCCGAATGTCAGAGATCCGCCGAAGTCATCCCAGTCATTGCCGATGCCAATGACCCCGCTCACGGATTGGTCGATGTACTGATCGTCCAACGCGGTACCTGATGGCCCGCCCGACAGACCCTTGGGTCGCCCGTAGAACACGTGAACCGCGCCGCCGGGATCCGCGGAACCCGGCTCGCTTACTGCGACCTCGGCATAGCCGTCGCCGTTGACGTCACCTTCGACGCCGGATGTGCAGGTCAATGCCGATGCGGGGGAGCTCGCGGCCAGCACGAGCCCTCCAGCGATCAGACTGCCGGCCACTGTCACTCTCTGGAACCACGAATGCCTCATGGTGATAACCCCGCCCCCGAAGTTTGTTGCATGTCTGTTGACCTTCAATGTACGACGGAAAGAGTTCGCGCGGAGCGATTCCGCTGCTGGCCGATCGATGAGGCGTCGCTTGGTGCTCAGGAAATGTGTGCGTGAACATCCGCTCGGTGCTTCCGGCGGGGTGCCGGGAGCCCTAAAGTCGGATTGGGAATGGCGCGTCACGTGGGCGCTGGTTGCTCGGGTTCCGGACAGGAAAAGAGTGGCCCATGACCGAGCTCAATGGCACCGACGAGACGCACGATCTGGGCTTGGGCATCACGATCACCGCTCCGGGAATCGTGGGCACCGTGCATGTGCGCCCAGACCTATCTCACCTGGATGTCGACTCGAACCCCGCGCTGACCGAGGACGAGCAGGTTAATCGAGTCATCGGCTCGATATTTCCCTCACGAAGGGTGCTGGACGCGCAGGTGTGGCGGGGAATCGACGGGTCTGCGAGCGATGGTTTGGCGACGTTGGCACTGGACTCGCCCCCCAGCGGTGCCGGAGTGGTCATGGTCGCCGATTCGGATCCGGACGGGATCGTGACGTTCCATTCGGCGGAGCGGTACAGGGCCGATCGCGCGCTGGCCGCTGATGAAGCCGTAGAGGGTGATCGACTCACCTTCACCATCCCGTTGTCGCGGCTGGTCGATCCGCCAAGAGACGGCGAAATGACGGACCTGGCGATTCCGGCACCAGTCAAGAAGATCATCACGTTCCTTTTCCACGACGTCGCGGAGATGGCTGTACGCGAGGCGGCCGAGTGGTTGGCAGACCGTTGGGAGGACGAACACCGGCCGTACGAGCTCAAGCGGCTGGACGTCGGCGAACCGGGCAAGTCCGCGTGGGCAGAGTTCCCCGTTGCAGGCTGGCCTGATCTGCAGGACAAGAAGGTTCTCCTCCTGTTCCACGGCATCTTCAGCACCGTCGAGTCAGCCTTCGGTGGCTTGGACGGACTCCTCGAGGGTGAGACCGGCAAGACGCCATACCAACTGCTGGCTGAGAAGTACGACCACATCATTGGCTGGAATCACCCGAGCGTGAGTGTTGATCCGCTCGAGAACGCCATCAGGTTCAGTGAGCACGTTGGGACCGATGTCGTGCCGACCGTCGACGTTCTGTGCCACAGCCGCGGGGGTCTGGTGGCGCGACTGGTGGCAGGTGAACAAACCACCAAGGTGGCCGCATCGGTGACGGCTCGCCAGATCGTCTTCGCCGGCACACCGAACTCCGGCACCGTACTGGTCGAGCCTGACAACCTCGAACACTTGATCAATCGTTTTGTGAACCTGCTGCGCTGGATACCGCCAGGGCCGTGGTCCGCAGCGAAGCTCGACGTCGAAGGATTCCTGCACCTGGTGAAGTTCATTGGGATGAACATCGAGGAGGGCCTTCCCGGACTGGTCTACATGTCCGAAGAGAACATGAAGATCCACAACAAGGACTTCACTGTCACCGGCAGCCGCCACGCGATCGGCGCGAACTTCGAGCCGACGGACATGGCCAAGCGACTCCTCGACACTGCAGAGGATCGCCTGGTGTTCGCCAACGTCGACAATGACGTCGCGGTGCCCACCGCACAGGTGAATGTGGGGGAGGAGCCGCCCGTGACAACCGACCGCGGCGACACCTGGCACGGCACCTACTTCAAGGATCCGCAGGTTCGAGCGCAGCTCCTCGAATGGCTTCAGCCGATCTAGCGGTGCCGGCTCAGCAATCGAGGGACTCGCGGATCGAGGCTGAGTACTGCTCGGCCTCACCGTCGGCGTACTTCGTACGCGGCCAGAAGAAGCCGCGCAGTCCGTCACCCTTCGTACGCGGAACAACGTGCACGTGCAGGTGGGCGACGCTCTGCGAGACCACGTTGTTCATCGCGACGAACGTTCCCTGGGCACCGAGACCTGAGGTGATGGCATTGCCGACGCGCTTGGCAGCGTCAAGGAGCGGAACCATCAGCTCCTCCGGCAGGTCGGCGAGCGTCACGAGGTGCTGGCGGGGGACCAGGAGCACGTGGCCCTTGAACACCGGTCGTACGTCGAGGAAGCCGACGACGTGCTCCTCTTCGAGCACCAGATGCGCATCGACCGTGCCGGCAACGATGCCGCAGAAGAGGCAGCCGTCTGTCATAGGTCGATCAGACCACATAGTGTGGAGCCATGGCTGCCAAGAAGAACGCGAAGAAGAGTGCGCCCGGCAAGAAGGCCGCTCCGGCCCGGAAGGGTGCTGGCAAGCAAGAGGGCGGCGAGTCCGACCTGAAGGCGAAGTTCCGCGAGGCGTTGGAGAAGAAGAACGCCAGCAAGCACGCCTCAGCCGAGGGTGCCGAGCACGACGGCAGCGAGAAGTCGCACGGAGCAACTGGGCCCACGATGGCGCCCGAGTTCCGCCGCAAGAGCATCTGACCTCTCCCTGTAACCTCGACGGGTGGCAACACCTGATTTCGCAGAACAGCTCAAGGCCCTCGACGCGACCCTGACGTCGATCGA